>JBKJVI010000112.1:0-6838 GCA_046590225.1 Gaiella sp.
GACGTCCTGTCCCGACGTCACCTGCCCGAAGACGGTGTGCTTGCCGTCGAGCCAGGGCGTCGCTTCGGCGGTGACGATGAAGAACGGCTCGCAGTTCTTCATCGTCACCGCCGAAGCGACGCCCTGGCTCGACGGCAAGCACACCGTCTTCGGGCAGGTGACGTCGGGACAGGACGTCGTCGATCGCATCCAGCTCGTCGACCGCGACGGCCGCGACAAGCCCACGACGCCGGTCACGCTCGACCGCGTCGAGATCGCCTAGCGAAACGGCGGGGTGGGGTGAGGCGCGTCCCTCACTCCACCCCCCGAGTGTCACGGCGTCGGGCTATGACCGCCACCGTGACCGCGGCGAGAGCGCCGCCCGTGAGACCGAGGATCTCGTCACCGAGCGTGTCCGTGTAGGCCGTCGCGAGCTCGGTGCCACCTCGAATGAACGCGAAGTACTCACCGATCTCCCAGAGGATCGCAGCGGCGGCCCCAAAGCCCGAAATGACCGCGAAGAGCACGAGGGGGCGAAGCGTCGTTCGGAGAAGCGCGGCTCCGAGAGCACCGCAGAGGAGCGCCCAGTTCACGAAGTGGTTGAGATCGTCCCACCAGACGATCGAGTCGTAAAGGTCGAGCGCGTTGCCTGCGACATCGACGAGGAACGGCGCCACGAGAAGCATGTCGGCGGCGTAGGGATACGGCTGAGGTGACCCTCGAAGTCGCCAGGCGACCGGGACGATGAGTGCGGCGATGGGGTAGAGAAGCAGGCGCCAACCAAATGCCTTCCCGTCGAACTGGTCGAGTCCGGAGAAGGCACCGAAGGCCAGGAGGCCGACGAAGAGCGCCTTGAGGCCGATGTTGAGCGAGAACAAGGGCCGACGGTGTGCGGTACGTGCGGCCACGTTCCGAGCGTAGACCCTGCTGTCCGTCCGCACAACCTCGCACGGGTCGAATGCCGCGATAGGCTTGACGTGTGGAGAAGGGCTCGACGAGCGTGGTCGCGATCCTCGTTCGGCGCCCGAACTAGCCCTTGCGACTTCGTTCCGAGTACGACCGGCGGATCATCCGCTACGCCGTTCCCGCGCTCGGGGCGCTCGCTGCCGAGCCGCTCTACGTGCTCGTCGACACGGCTGTCGTCGGACACCTCGGTCGGTCTCAGCTCGCAGCGCTCGGCCTCGCGGCGACGGTGCTCTCGGTGCTCGCCATGTTCAACTTCCTCCAGTACGGGACAACGGCGCAGGTGGCACGCGCGACGGGGGCCGGAGAGGATCTGATCGCGGCTCGCCTCGGCGCGCAGTGCCTCTGGCTCTCGCTTGCCTTTGGCGTTGTCGTCGCGATCGCGGTCGCCGGCCTGGCTTCCCCCGTGGTCGACGCTATTGGTGTCGAAGGGCAGACGGCGGCGTACGCCGTGACCTATCTCCGGATCGCGGCGATCGGCATCCCTTCCGCCTTCCTTGCGATCGGCGGCCAGGGCTTCCTCCGCGGTGTCTCCGACCTCCGGACGCCGCTCGTGATCATCATCGCCGGAAACGTCGTCAACCTCGTGCTCGAACTCGTGCTCGTCTACGGCTTGGACCTCGGGATCGCGGGGTCGGCCTGGGGGACGGTCGTCGCGCAGACGGGGATGGGGATCGCAATGGTGGTCGCGATCCTGCGAAGGGTGGGTGTCGTGAACGCGGGCCTGCGTCCCGAGCTCGCCCGGCGCCTCCTCTCGCTCGGCAAGTTCATCTTCATCCGTACGACAGCATTGCTCGCCTCGTTCTTTCTCGCGGGCGTCGTCGTGGCCCGGCTCGGTGACGCCCCGCTCGCCGCCCACCAGGTCGCGTTTCAGCTCTGGATCCTCCTCGCGCTCATCCTCGACGCCATCGCAGTCGCCGGTCAGATCATCGTCGGCCAGGAGCTCGGAGCAACGAGGCCGGAGGCCGCCTTCGCGGCCAGCGTGCGGATGATCGGGCTCTCGGTCGCCGTTGGCGCGGGCTTCGCGCTCGTGTTTCTCGGGCTGGGGGATGTGATTCCGCGGATCTTCACGTCCGATCCCGACGTGCTCGCGCAATGCGCCCTGCTGTGGCCACTCTTCGCGCTCATGCAACCTCTCAACGGTGCCGTCTTTGCGCTGGACGGGATCCTGATCGGCGCGAGCGACGGCGCCTATCTCGCGCTGTCAATGGTGGCGGCGTTCGTTGTCTTCGTCTGCGCGCTTGCGGCCGTCTCCTCAGCGGACTGGGGCGTACGCGGTGTGTGGGCGGCGTTGACGGTGCTCATCGCCACGCGGCTCTTGCTGATGAGTGCCCGCTTCCTGCGGCGGCAATGGCTCGTTACGGGGTTCGAGTGACGCGGGCCGGGCGCAGCCAGTTGGCCCGAACCGCAACTTCGGTGAATCCCGCGCGCAGGATGTTGCGGTAGGAGTTCGACGGCAGGTCGTCGCGCCGCTCACCCGTCTCGGTCACGAGGACGTCGCAGCCGATCGCACGCGCGTGTTGGATGCGTTCCGCGAGGAGCGCACTCTGTCCACCCTTCCCGCGGTGAGCGGGCAGCGTCGCTGCGAAGCCCAGATAGCCGACGCCCTCCGAGGCATACAGTCCGGCAGCCGCGGCGGGCTCGTCACCGTCCAGAGCGAGCCAGCAGTCCCAGCCGAGCTCGTGTGCTCCGGCGGCCCACGGAGCGGCAGCGTCCGGGAGACCGTACCCCGCTGCGACGATTCGGCCGAACGCCTCTGCCTCGGCAGCTCCAACGCGAGCGAGCGTGAGTGAGGTCGGGCGCTCGGGGACGTCCTCGAGGCCTCGACGAAACGACATCCAGCCCCAGCCCGGCTCGAGGCCGCGAACACGCAGCCAGTCCAGGAGCTCGGGCGGACCTGCTTCCGGGGTGACCGCCACGTAGCAGCTGACGTCATCGCCGATCGCGGCGAGGGCGGCATCGAGCGCGTCCTCCGTGGCCGGGGTGTCGACTCCGAGCCCGACGATCTGATTCAGCATCGGGCTCGAGGGTGCAGCGTCCGCGCGCAGCACGGTGAGACCGCCGAGGACGACCGCATCGGGGTAGAGGCAGCGGTAGGCCGCCAGGGAGACGCGTTCCTCACGCTTCATCTCGTCGCGGACTCTAGACCGCTACGGCCGCGCCGAAGGTAGTCGTGGCAGTTCGCGTACCTCGCGGGAGAGCAGCTGGGCCGAGATCGCGACGAAGACGATACCTGAGCAGATCCAGAGCGTCGCCTCGATCCCGATGGCGTCTGCGAGCGGGCCGACGACCGCGTATGCGGCTGGAATGAGCACAAGTGAGCCGATTGCGTCCCAGGCCGAGACACGAGAGAGCACGTCGTTCGGGATGTGCGTCTGGAGTGCTGTGTCCCAGAGAATCGTGAAGAGCTCGACCCCGATCCCGTACAGGAGTGTTGATGCTGCCAGCATAGGCCAGGGTGCCTCGATCGCGAGCAGGACGAGCGGTGGGAGGATGGCAAGTGTTGAAAGTACCCCGAAAAACAGGGGTTTCTGTGGGAGAATGCGCAGGGCGATGATGCTCCCTATGACGAGGCCGACGCCCGTCGCCGCGAGGACGGCGCCCCAGACTGCGGCGCCGCCAAGGGATTCTCTCGCGATCACCGGTCCGAGGACGTTGAGACCTGCGGATTCGGCTGCGTTGGCGAACGCGAATCCGAGAACGACGATCCAGATCCACGTGCGCGTGCGGAACTCCCGCCACCCGTCTCCGAGCTCGCGAACGAAGCTCACCGCAGCGTCTCGCTCGGGAGCGCGAACGCGCATTGGCAACAGAATCCCCGCCGCAGCGAAATAGGTGAGTGCGTCGAAGGCGATCGCCCATCCAGGCCCTGCTCCCGCGACGACGAGGCCACCAAGGGCAGCGCCCCCGATGTTCGTCGTGTTCAACGCGAGCCGCAAGAGGGCGTTTGCGGGCTGGAGCTCCTCTGTCGGAACCGTCTGCGGCACGATTCCCTGCTGCGCCGGGAAGAAGAACGAGGCCGCAACAGCACGCACGAGAGCGATCACGGCGAGCATCCAGATCTCCGCTTGCCCGGTGATCAAGAGGTATGCGGCCACCGCCTGGGTTGCGCCCGCGAGGAGATTCGACGTGACCATGACGAGGTGGCGGGGTAGCCGGTCTGCAATGACGCCACCGATGAGGAGAAAGAAGACCTGCGGCAGGATCGCCAGAGAGAGGACGAGGCCAAGGTCGGTCGCGCTTCCGTCGAGTGCTAGTACGGCAAACGCAAGGGCGATCGGAGCCATGGCCGAACCCGCGAACGAGACGACACGGCCGAAGAAGAGAAGACGGAAGTTCCGGCGACGGAGCGGAGCGAGCACGCTACGTGGCTAGCGCACGCCGCTTGCGCCAGTACCGCTCGAGCCCGAGGAAGCATTGAGCGTACGGAGCGGCGTGATCGTAGTCCTCGACCTCGTCTGGGTCAGAGGCCAGGCAATCTGCGCGACCGGCGGCGACGAATGTCGCCTCGTCCATGCCGTGTGCGACACGTTCGCTCCAGACGTGGAGCGTGTCGCGGATGCGGGCGATGTGCTCCGGGACGTCCTCGAAGACGCCGAAGTGCGTCAGTGCGAGTCGCGCCGGCTCGCGGCGCTCGGTCTCCCGGAGCGTCTCTCCCCACGCCTCGAGGTCGATGTCCGGCGGCGGCGTCGGCGCGAGCACAAAGCGCGCAGGCGCGATCCGGACGCCGACGGAGTCGCCCGCGTAGAGCGTGCCATCTTCGTGCAGCATCGATACGTGATGGCTCGCGTGACCTGGGCTCGGGAAGCACGCGAGCCCGACAACGCTGTCACCAACGATCCGGATGTTCTCCTCCGGAACCGGGACGAGCTCGCCCCAGAGGCCGTCGAAGGCGTCGCCGTAGAGGCGACGTGCGCTTGCCTCGAGGCGGGTCGGGTCGACCAGGTGCGGCGCCCCGACGGCCGAGACGTGAACGAGGAGTGAGGGGTTCTCTCGGACGATGGCGCCTGCCGCGCCGGCGTGGTCGAAGTGGATGTGCGAGAGGAGGAGATGCCGGATCTCGCCCAGTTCGTGCCCTCGCGCGGCGAGGCCCGCTCGCAATGCCGACAGCGCCGTCGTCGGGCCGCAGTCGAACAAGGCGAGGCCGTCGTCGCTCTCGACGAGATAGCAGCCGACGTTGCGTCGGTGGCCCTGGTGGAGGAGATCGATCGGGACAGGTAGCGTCATCTCGTGAAGGTATCCGACTGCCGAGGAGTGCGATGCTGATCACAACCACGAACGACGTCCCGGGTTACGAGATCCAGGAGCTCCTGGGCGAGGCCTTCGGACTCACCGTTCGGTCGCGCCACATCGGCTCCCAGATCGGTGCGAGCTTCAAATCGCTCGTCGGTGGCGAGCTCGGCGGCATGACCAAGATGCTCTCGGAAGGTCGGGAGGAGGCGATCCGACGGCTGGTTGCCGAGGCAGAGCTCAAGGGCGCAAACGCGATCCTGGCCATGAGGTTCGATACGTCCGAGCTCGGCTCCACCTGGACGGAGATCTGCGCCTACGGCACGGCCGCCCGGATCAAGAAGCAGTAGAGCGCACGGGAACGAGCGCCTGCGCGAGATCCTCGATGAGATCGTCGGCCGACTCGATGCCGGCGGAGAGCCGAACGAGGTTGCGAGGGGATGCGAACGGGCCGTTCGCGGTTGCCGCATGTGTCATCCGGAAAGGGTGCTCGATCAGGCTCTCGACGCCTCCGAGGCTCTCGGCGAGTGTCCACACGTTCGTGCGGGCGACCATCGCGACGGCTTCTTCTTCCGACTCGAGCAGGAAGGAGACCATTCCTCCGAAGTCGCGCATCTGGCGTGAAGCGATGTCGTGGCCCGGGTGATTCGGAAGGCCGGGATAGAGCACGTCGATCACGGCCGGATGATCCTGGAGGAACGAGACGACCGCGCGCGCGTTATCGCAGTGCTGGCGCATGCGCACGGCGAGTGTCTTCAGCCCGCGCAGAACGAGCCACGCATCGAACGGGCCGGGCACAGCACCGAGCGACTTCTGCAGGAAGCGGAGCCGCTCCGAGATCGTCGGATCGTTCGTTCCGGCGAACCCGCCGACGACGTCCGAGTGACCGCCGAGGTACTTCGTCGTCGAGTGGACGACGATGTCGGCTCCGAGCTCGAGCGGCTGCTGGAGGTAGGGCGTTGCGAAGGTGTTGTCGACGACGAGGAGGGCTCCCGCGGCGTGCGCAGCATCGGCCGCCGCGCGGATGTCGACGATGTTGAGGAGCGGGTTCGTCGGCGATTCGATCCAGACGATGCGCGTGCGCTCGTCGAGATGGGCGGCGAGGTTCGTCGAGACCTCGTCGGGCGTCACGTAGTCGAAGAAGTACCCCTTCGGCTCGTAGACCTCGGAGAACATCCGGTACATCCCGCCGTAGACGTCGTTCACGCAGACGAGCCGCTCACCAGGGTTGACGAGGTGCATGATCGTCGTTGCGGCACCGAGACCGGACGAGAACGCATGCCCGAAGGTGGCGTTCTCGAGCGAGGCGAGACACTCCTCGAGTGCCGTCCGGGTGGGGTTCGCGACGCGGGCGTAGTCGTAACCCTTGTGAACGCCGACCGCCTCCTGCGCGTAGGTGGAGGTCTGGTAGATCGGGGTCGTCACCGCCCCCGTGGCCGGGTCGGGCTCCTGACCGACGTGAATTGCTCGCGTTTCGAAGTTCATGTGATCCATGCTAGTCGCACACAACCGGTGTCACGTCTTGCAATCTTGCACCGATGTTGCAATGCAAGACGTGACACCCGCTTTACGGCCGACGGTAGGCGACGGCACGATGCATGACCGCGCGGACGACGATCGTCACCGATGCCTCGGTCCCCTCGATGGTGTAGAGGATGCGGTAGCT
>JBKJVI010000130.1:0-19314 GCA_046590225.1 Gaiella sp.
GGTCGGCGAACGGTGCTGATTCCGTCGCCGTCTGCACTGATCGGGGCCTGTGCGTGAGCGACGTCTCCCTAGCGGGGGAGAATCGTGATGAGCTCGATGCCTACGCCGCGCGATACGACGCAGCCGTGAATGGCAGAGCGCGGATCGCTGTCGAGCGCGGGTACGGAGAGGCAGAGCATCTGCCTTGAAGCATGCCTGGACCCGCGAGGGGCCGCAAATGGGAGGCGCTCTTTCGGTCACCTCGATGCCCCGCGTTCTTGCGGTTGGCTTGACGGTGGTCGCCTGGCCTGCGACGCTCGCCGTGCCTGTCAGACAGTTCTTGGGAGGGACTATCGTCGTTCGTTCCCGGATGCAAAGCAACCGCTCAGCCGTGACAGCAGGAGCTTCAGGCGCGATCACCCCGGACGCAGAACCGATGTTACGTCTCGCAATCTCGCACCGATGGCAATCGTTGCGGCGGTGGTAGCGGTGATGACGGCGTTCGATCTCCTGACCTCTATTGCCAGGGCTATCACGTGAAACCTTGGCTTCGCTCGGGCGCGGTGAACCACAGGCTACGGACGCGGAAGGCTCGACCAGCGATCTTCATCGCCAATGTCTGCATTCTCGCCATCGCGTTCGGTGCTCGCGAGCGGTTTTCGGCGCGAGGAGGGAGGGGGGCGGTGGGCTGCTGGAGCGGAAGGGCTGCCCCACCGCGGGTGGGCCGGCGGGGTGGTGGTGCGGCGTCTGGTGCGTGCATCTGTACAGATCGGATCCTCCTTAATCGGTTTTTGCACGATCTGTTATTCTGTTTTTACACACTATGATGTTCCGGTTCTGCACGCAGGCCTTCCGTGATTGAGGCGACCACAGGATTCATCGCGCGGTTGCTGACCCCCGTGGTCCAGGAGGCCATGGAGTCAGCGCGTATCACGGCGATCGTCGGCCCTCGGCAGTCCGGGAAGACCACCCTCGTGCGTCGCATCGTCGCGGGCCGCCAGATGACGTACACGACGCTCGATGACGACACTGCTCGGCGTTCGGCGCAGGAAGATCCATACGGGTTTGTCCAGGCGCTCGGCCGCCCCGCTGCGATCGACGAGGTACAGCGGGTGCCGGAACTGATGCTGGCGCTGAAGCGGTTCGTCGACGATGACGCCCGACCCGGGTCGTTCCTGATCACCGGATCGGCGGACATCCAGACGTTGCCGCGCATCGCTGACGCGCTTCCCGGACGAGTCGACTACCTACGGCTCGATCCGCTGGCGGAGACCGAGATCGTAGGAGCATCTGGGTCGGTCGTCGACCGGCTGTTCGATCCGGGGTGGCGTCCAGCGAACGTACCCTTGGCCGGGCGCCAGGCATACGTCGATGCGGTGATCGGTGGCGGATTTCCCGAAGCACGTCTCCGTTCAACCCGCTCCCGGCGGCGGTTCTTCGAGGGGTACATCACCTCCCTGATCGAGAGAGACATTGGAGCGGCCGCGAACCTCAGGACGGTCGACCGAGTCGGAGACACGTTCCGCCTGATCGCAGCACGATCGGGCTCATCGGCCGAGCCGTACGCGCTCGGCCGCGAACTGGGCCTCGATGGCAAGACCGCCGGCGCGCACCTTCACGCGCTCGAGCGACTCTTCGCGATTCGACTCCTTCCCGCGTGGAGCACGAACCTCGGGGCACGGATCACAAGAGCGCCTCGCGCCTACATGGCCGACAGCGCCCTGCATGCTCATGCGATCGGCGCGGATCGTGACGCCTTTTTGCACGACCTCACTGGCGCGTTCTCGGGACCACTGATCGAGACCCTCGTGCTGAACGAGGTACTGCGACAGGCGAGCTGGGCGGAAACGCCGGTGCGCGCCTCGTTCTACCGCGACGCGCGTCAGCGCGAGATCGACCTCGTGCTCGAGTCGGGGCGACGCGTCGTCGGGATCGAGATCAAGTCCTCCGCCACGGCTACTGCCCGAGATGCCCGCCACCTGGGCTTTCTCCGCGACCAGCTTGGCGAGCGGTTTGTCAGGGGAGTGGTCGTCTACGGCGGTGGCAGTGTCGTACCGCTCGGTGAGCGCCTTCAGGCGCTCCCGATCGGAACGCTCTGGAGCGCCGAATGACGCCGGACGGGCGTCGACGAACAGCAGTTAGAAGTTGCCCAAGCGACGCCACCGGCCGCCGTCGAAGTGACTGTTCAGCCGCCGGAAGGGCTGCATATCCTGAAACTCCAGGTTCTGGACGACGAACTACGGGTTTGAATCCGATCATCCATAGTTCGAGGACGGCGACCCTCGAAACGGCAGCGCCCGAGCCGACAGAAGCCCACATTCGCTGCATAGTTATAGGAATACGTGCATACTATGCGGAATGAAGACCGTCAGCATCGTCGGCGCGGCCGGGTACACGGGGCAGGAGACGCTCGATCGCGTACTCTCGCACCCCGGGCTCGAGCTCGCCGCCGCCGGCTCTGATTCGCTTGCCGGGCAGCCCGCGAGCGCTCTCGATCCACGGCTCGCAGGCACGGAGATGCCCGACTTCGTCCCGAACGCCGAGGCGCTCGCCCACGAGACGGATGTCACGATCCTCTGCCTCTCCCACGGCGGCTCGGCGACGATCGAGGAGATTCCGTCGGGCGTCGTCGTCGACCTCTCCGGCGCGCATCGCCTCAGGGACGCGGCAGGCTACTCCGCCTGGTACGGCTTCGAGCACCCGCACCCCGAGCGGCTCGGCGACTGGGTCTACGGGCTGCCCGAGCTCGTTGCCGAGACCGGCCGCCTGATCGCGAACCCCGGCTGCTATGCGACCGCCACGCTCCTCGCCCTGACGCCGATCGCGGGAGCGATCGACCCGGATTCCGTCGTCGTCGACGGCCTCTCGGGGATGACCGGTGCGGGTCGGACGCCAAAGGACGCCTCGCACGCCGGATTCGTGCTCGAGAACGTGTCGCCCTACCGGGTCGGCGCCCACCAGCACGTGCCCGAGATCGCGCAACTGCTCGGCTTCCCCGTCTCGTTCACGCCGCACCTCCTGCCGGTGCGTCGCGGCCTGCTCGCGACGTGCAACGTCCGCTCGACCGGCGCCGACCTCCGCGCACTGCTCGTGGAGGCCTACGCAGGGAGCGAGGTCGTCTCCGTGCTGCCCGAAGGCGTCGCGCCCGAGCTTGCGCGTGTACGCGGCACCGACCGCGCCGAAATCGGCGTCTTCCCGGACCGCTTCACCGACCGCACCGTCGTGATCTGTGCCGAGGACAACCTCGGCAAGGGCGCTGCGGGGCAGGCGATCCAGAACGTCAACCGCGCGCTCGGCTACGAGGACACTGCCGGGTTGCGGCTCCGGGGAGTAGTGGTCTAGACCAAAATGTCGGTGACCGCTGCTGAGGGCTTTGTCGCGAGCGGCGTCTCGGCGGGGATCAGGCCCTCCGGGAAGCCAGACGTCGCCGTCGTTCGCTCCGTCCCGCCGGCTGTGGGCGCGGCTCTCTGGACCACCAACCGCGTCCAGGCGGCGCCGGTGACTGTGTCGAAGCGCCACCTCGTCATCGCTCAACCCCAGGCGATCCTGATCAACGCCGGCAACGCAAACGCGGCAACCGGAGCCCAGGGAGAGGCGGACGCCGTCGCGTCTGCAGAGGCGCTTGCAGCGACCCTCGGGCTCGCGACAGAAGAGATCATCGTCCTTTCGACCGGCGTCATCGGCACACGCCTCCCAGTCGACAAGGTGCTCGCAGGGTCCCGCGCCGCCGCCGACTCACTCTCCCCCGAGGGCGGCGGCGCGGCTGCGGGCGCGATCCTGACTACCGACTCGGGGCCGAAGGTGGCCGCCGTCACGACCGGTGGCTTCACGGTCGGCGGGATGGCAAAGGGCGCCGGGATGATCCATCCCCGGCTCGCGACGATGCTCGTCGTGATCACGACCGACTACCCACTCGCGGCCGGAGAGCCCGAGGTCTTCCTCCGTCCTGCTGTCGAGGCGACCTTCAACCGGATCTCGGTCGACGGCGACTGCTCGACGAACGACGCCGTGATCCTCCTCGCGAACGGCGCGAGCGGCGCCAAGCGCGACGACGAGGCATTCGCATCGGCGCTTCACGAGGTGTGTGCAGATCTCTCGAGGCAGGTCGTCGCCGACGGCGAGGGGGCGACGGTTGTGCTCGAGATCGGCGTCACCGGAGCGGCGACCGAGCCCGAGGCGGAAGCGATCGCGCGCAGGATCGCAACGTCGCCGCTCGTCAAGACCGCGGCCTTCGGCCACGACCCTAACTGGGGTCGGGTGCTCGCTGCCGCAGGGTCGGCGCCGTGCGGGGACGGATTCGCTCAGCTCGACCCCGCATCGCTGACTGTCTCGTTCAACGGGACGGTCGTGTTCGCGAACGACGCGCCGACCGGAGCGGAACCGGATGTCTCGGGCGCGGTCTGCCGGATCGACCTGGGCCTCGGCCTCGGCGACGGTGCTGCCGGGTACCTCGCCTCCGACCTCACCTACGACTACGTTCGGATCAACGCGGAGTACACGACATGAGCAGGGTCGTTCTCAAGCTCGGTGGGCGGGTTGCAGCCGTGGCTGCCGAGGAGGCGTTCGCGTTGCGTGCGGCTGGGCACGACGTCGTCATCGTCCACGGTGCAGGGCCACAGATCACGGCCGAGATGGAGCGGCGAGGGATCGTGCCGAGCTTTGTCAACGGCCGACGCGTCACGACGGCCGCGGTGCTCGAGGTCGTTCGTGCGTCGCTCGCCGATGTGAACCGCGAGGTCTGCGCCGCCATCGGCCCGGATGCGGTCTCGCTGTTCGGCGACGAGATCGGGCTTCGCGCAGAACAGGTCGACGCTCTCGGGCTCGTCGGTGATCCTGTTCCCACGTCGCCGGCAGCGATCGAGGACGCGCTGGCAGCAGGGCAGATCCCCGTCGTCGCGCCGCTTGCCGAGGGGCCGCTGAATGTCAACGCCGACGAGGCAGCGGCCGCGCTTGCAGTGGGTCTCGGTGCCGAGCGGATCGTCTTCGTTAGCGACGTGCCCGGCGTGCTCATGGACGGCGCCGTACTGGGACAGATCGACGTCGAGACAGCCGACCGGATGCTCGGCGACGGGACCTTTCAGGGCGGGATCGTGCCAAAGCTCGAGGCGGCGGTGCTCGCGACGCGCGGTGGAGTGCACGCCGTGATCGGCGCAACGGAGGTGGTCGCATGACCTCGCTCGTCGATGCCCGCAGCTCGGTTCTCCCGACCTACGCCCGGACCGACATCACGATCGTGCGCGGTGAGGGATGCACGGTGTGGGACGACGCCGGCCGCTCATACCTGGACTTTGTCGCCGGAATTGCTGTTATCGGTCTAGGCCACTGTGCACCAGGCCCGCTCGAGGCTGCAAAGGCGCAGCTCGACCAGCTGTGGCATGCGTCGAATCTCTACTGGACAGAGCCGATGCTGCGGCTCGCAGCGCTTCTTCGGGAGCGGTTCGAAGGCAGCAGCGCCTTCTTCTGCAACTCCGGCGCCGAGGCGAACGAGGCGGCGCTGAAGATCGCACGCAAGGCGACCGGTCGCAGCCGGATCGTCGCGCTCGAGGGCGGCTTCCATGGCCGCACGCTTGGGGCGCTCTCTGTGACGGGCCAGCCGGGGAAGTGGGAGGGCTTCGGCCCACTCGTCCCCGGTGTCTCCTTTGCGCGCCCAAACGACGTCGAATCGCTCGAGGCCGCGCTCGCTCCCGCAGGGGAGACGGCGCTGATCCTGCTCGAGCCCGTTCTGGGCGAGGGAGGCGTGATCCCGCTCGACCCGGGGTTTGCGCAGGCGGCCGCCGAGCTCGCGCTCGAGGTCGGCGCGCTCCTCTGCGTCGACGAGGTTCAGGCCGGGATGGGTCGCACGGGGACGTTCTTCGCCTACGAGCAGCTCGGGATCCGCCCCGACCTCGTCACACTCGCGAAGGGCCTCGCAAACGGGCTGCCCATGGGAGCGCTGCTCGCAGGTGAGCGTGCTGCGCCCGGGTTCGTGCCCGGTGACCACGGCTCGACGTTCGGCGGCAACCCTGTCGTTGCCGCGGCAGCCTGCGCCGTCGCCGAGGCGATCGACGCTGAGCTGCTCCAGAACGTCCGCGATCGCGGCGCCCAGCTCGAAGCTGGGCTTTCGGCTCTCCCCGCCGTCCGCTCGGTTCGAGGCCGGGGCCTCCTGATTGGAGCCGAGCTCGACCGCCCCGTCGGCTCCGTTCTGGACGCGTGCCGGGAGCAGGGACTGCTCGTTCTCTCGGCCGGGCCGGACGTGCTCCGGCTGACCCCTCCGCTCGTCGTCGACGCGGCCCAGGTCGCCGAGGCGCTCGCGATCCTGGAAGGAGTACTTGCATCGTGAATCGTCGTGAACGGCAGGCCGCAATTCTCCGCCTCGTCGAGGGCAGAGCGCTCTCGACGCAGGCCGAGCTCGTCCAGGCGCTCCAGGACGAGGGTCACGACGTCGTCCAGACGACCGTTTCTCGCGACGTCGCCGAGCTCGGGCTCGTCAAGGTGCGCGCCCCGAGTGGCAGGCTGATCTATGCGCCGCCCGGGACGGGCGACGCCGATCGGCTGCGCGCGATCGGTGCTGCGATGCGACGCTATGCCATCGGCGTTCAGGCTGCGACAAGCGGGCTCGTCGTCGTGACGACGCCTTCCGGCTACGCAAGCGCGCTCGCCCAGGCGATCGACGAGGGGAGCCATCCCTCGATCGCCGGCACGCTCGCGGGCGACAACACGATCTTCGTTGCGGCAAAGGATGGGACGACCGCGCACGAGTTGCAGGCAGAGCTGGCCGCCTATCTCGCGGACGGAGTCTCGGGATGACCCTGTGGTCTGGCCGCGTGGGCGGCTCACTCGATCCGGCCGTATGGGCATTTCTTCACGCCGACGACGCGCCCCTTCTCCCCTACGACTGCGAGGCGAGCTTCCAGCACGCCCAACGTCTCTTCGCTGCGGGCCTACTCTCGGACGCCGAGCTGGCGGAGGCAGAGGCGAGGCTTGCCGAGATCGCGCTCGATCCGTCGGGATACGTCGAGGCGGACGAGGACGTGCACAGCACGATCGAGCGTCAGCTCGGCGAGCTCGGCCGCAAGATCCACGCGGGCCGCTCGCGCAATGACCAGGTCGCAGCAGCGTTCAGGCTCTACATCCTCGATGCTTGTGCTGAGGCCCGCGACGAAATCGGCGCGCTTGCACACGTTGTCCTGTCGTTCGCGGAGGCCGAGGTCGACACGCTCATGCCCGGCTACACGCACCTTCAGCGAGGCCAGCCCGTCACACTCGGACACCACCTCCTCGCGTGGATCGAGATGCTCGACCGCGATCGCACGCGCTTCGCAGCTGCTGCCGCTGCTGCCAGGGAGAGCCCGCTCGGCGCGGGCGCGCTCGCCGGGTCGACACTCGGCCTCCCGGGGGCACCGAACCAGATGCGTAACTCGATCGACGCCGTTGCCGATCGCGATTTCGCCCTCGACTACCTCTACGCGGTCTCGGTCCTCTACACGCACCTCTCCCGGATCGGCGAGGAGATCGTGCTCTGGTGCTCGGGTGAGTTCGGCTTCGTGAAGCTGCCGGAGAACGCGGCAACGGGGTCATCGATGATGCCGCAGAAGCTCAACCCGGACGTCGCCGAGCTCGCGCGCGGTAAGGCGGGCACGGCGATCGGACGTCTGACCGGCCTCCTTGCGACAGTGAAGGGACTCCCTCTCGCGTACGACCGCGATCTGCAGGAAGACAAGGCCCCGGTGTTCGCCGCCCGCCTCGACACGCGCCTCGGGTTGCAGGCCCTGGCCGCGCTCGTCGCGGGTCTCGGTGTCGACCGCGAGCGCATGGCCGCGGCGGCTTCCGACCCCCTCGTTCTCGCGACGGATGCGGCCGAGGCCCTCGTGCTCGAAGGCGTTCCGTTCCGCGAGGCGCACGAGCGGGTTGCGGCCTGTGTGCGGGACGGCTCGTTCGTCCCCACCGGCACCGCCGCCGAGAGTGTCGCGGCGCGGGGTGCTCCTGGGCCGGGTGGAGTGCGTGATGCCCTCGCCGAGGCGCGTGCACGCTGGAGCTTCTGAGATGGAAGAGCGTATCTCAGCAGCTCCAGCGTGATGCTTTCTGCACGCTCCGCGTGATCCTGAAGGGGCCCGCCCGCGGGCCGGCAAGGGCCGAACCGGCCTCACATTGAGATGGAAGAGCGTATCTCCGCAGCTCCAGCGTGATGCTTTCTGCACGCTCCGCGTGATCCTGAAGGGGCCCGCCTCGCATCCTTCTCGCTCGGTCCGGAACGAGCGGCGCACTCGGTTGTGACGTGAGCCGGGTGCGGCGGCGTAGAAAGGGCATGAGCACCCAAGACCTCGGGAGGAGATCGATGAAGCGCGCAACCCTCGGAGCGATCCTTGCGTTCGCGTTCGCGATCGCGGCTGGTTTCGGCACCTATGCGGCGACGACCGGAGAGGACGACGAGTCCAAGGCGGGAGGAACGCCCGTCGGCCTGAGCAAGTGTCGTGCCGAAGACCCGAACTGTCTCGCACGGCTCGGCGGCCAGGATGGGGATTCCGGTGGAAATCCTGCGCCTTCGGGCGGCGGAGCGACAGGCAGCTGCCTCGTTGGAACCAATTGCGAGGACACGCCCGAAACACCCACGAAGCCCGAGGACACCGGCACCGGAACCACCCCGACCTCTCCGTCACTCGGCGTCTGTGCTCCTGATACGCCGGACTGTGTCGATACCGCTGTCACCACAACATCTGGAGGAGAAGAATGAAACGCCTAGCCCTTGCAGCACTCCTGCTCGTCGCTGCCGCCGCGGTAGCCGGCGTTGCACGTCCCGAAGGCGCGCGAGCCGTCGAGGGACCCTCCCAGACGGGCGACTCGATCACCGTCTCGGGGAACGGCTCCGCCTCGGCCGTCCCTACGACCGCCGTCTTCTCGTTCGGCGTCGACTCGAGGGCCGCGTCGGCCAAGGCGGCCCTCGTGGCGAACTCGCGAGAGATGCGCCTCGTGATCGCCGCGGTCAAGGAGGCCGGCGGCAAGAACGTCACCACCCAGTCCGTCAACCTCTCGCAGGCCTTCGGGCCGGACGGTGTACCGAACGGCTTCGCAGCCTCGAACGTCGTCACCGCGACGGCCGGGCTCGATCGCGTCGGCGGCCTGATCGACGCGGCCGTCGAGGCGGGTGCGAACCAGGTCAACGGCCCGTCGCTCGGCGCCGCAGACCAGGAGAAGCTCTACCGTCAGGCGCTCAAGGCGGCTGTCGCCGATGCCCGAGAGTCCGCACAGGTGCTCGCAGCCGCGGCGGGCCGATCGCTCGGCAAGGTCACCGCAATCGTCGAAGGTGGAGGCTCGTTCCCGACGCCGCTCTACGAGAAGGCCGCCGTCTCCGATGTCGGTGCTCCGATCGAGGCAGGCACGCGCGAGACGACCGCCACGATCTCGGTCACGTTCGCACTCAACTAGCTCGATGAGTGGTCCCATGAGATCGAGTCCGGGTCGTGGTCCGTGCTGACGCGCGGTGGCCGCAGCCGTGACCCGGGCGACCGGCTGAAGCCGGCCACCAGCCGCGGTTCGTGCGACTCGTCCGTTGGCTCTGCTCCGAGTCTGAGACGTGCCCGGCGACCGGTTCCGACCGGCCGCCGGGCACGTCGATCTCTCGGCTCGTGTGCCGAGGGTCAGGCAGCGGCCGCTCATTCCTCGGCCGTCGTGCCCTCCGACGTGCTCCTCGCGTCCGCTGCCCGAAGGCGAGACGACATCGTCTTCAACATGTTCACGGCGAGGTGAGGGTTGTCCTTCAGGCGTCGCTCCACGCTCTTCTTGTCGACCTCGAGAACGCGGGCGTCGCCGACTGCGCGCACCGTGGCGGACCGCCTCTCGTCCTCGAAGATCGCCATCTCCCCAAAGAAGTCGCCCTCCTTGAGGGTCGCGAGCTGCTGCTCGGCTCCGTTCCCGTCTCTCTGGACGACCTCGACCTTCCCGGTCTGGACGACGAACATGCTGTCGCCCGTGGCGCCCTCGGCGACGATGACCTCGTTGTTCACGTACTGCTGCCCGACCTTGATGTTGTGCTCCGAGCCATAGCCGCCCGGCACCGGGATGTAGAACTCGGGGTAGCCCCACATGCCGTGCTCGGAGACGTCGAGACCAATCTGCTCGTCCTCCGAATGGGTGCGGATCCCGATCGTCACCTTGAACAGGTACAGCACGAGGAACGACAGCGTGAACGTGAACGCGCCGACCGCGGCGAGGCCGATCACCTGCGTCCCCATCTGATGGAGGCCGCCACCGTAGAAGAGACCGCCCCGTCCTGTTTCCAGGTTCGCCGCAAGTGAGGGAACGGCGAAGAGGCCGAGCGAGAGCGTCCCCCAGACGCCGGACATTCCGTGGGCAGCCATCGCGCCGACCGGGTCATCGATTCCGACCTTCTCGACAAGCAGTGATCCGAGCACGACGATGATCCCTGAGACGAAGCCGATCACGATCGCCGCCCAGGGCGCGACGAAGGCGCAGGCTGCCGTAATCGCGACAAGTGCGGCGATGGCGCCGTTCAACATCATCGAGAGGTCGGGTTTCTTGACGACGATCCACGACGTCATGATCGCGCCGAGGACTCCTGCCGCTGCGGCGAGGTTCGTCGTCAGCGCGACGTACGCGAAGAAGCCGACACCGCCGAAGTCGACCGACAACGTCGAGCCGGGGTTGAAGCCGAACCAGCCGATCCAGAGGATGATCACGCCGAGCGTCGTGAACGCCATGTTGTGACCGGGGATCGCGTTGGGCTTGCCGTCGGATCCGTACTTTCCAAGCCTCGGCCCGAGCAGGATCGCGCCTGCGAGGCCCGCGAGGGCGCCCTGATAGTGGACGACGGTCGAGCCTGCGAAGTCTTGCATCCCGCGCGAGAAGAGCCAGCCGTCCGGACTCCAGATCCAGTGCGAGACCACCGAGTAGATGAGAACGAAGACCGCGCCGAAGGCGAAGTACACCCAGAGCCGCGTCCGCTCCGCCATCGCTCCCCAGACGATCGCGAGCGAGACTGCCGCGAAGGCGACCTCGAAGAGGTACCCCGCCGCCGCCGGGATCGCACCGAACCAGGAGAACGGGGCCTCGCCGATCGTGAGGAGCTCGTCCACGCCCGGGAAGAAGCCCGAGCCGCCGACGAGGCCGTTGCCGCCGTCGCCGAACGCGATCCCGAAGCCCACGCAGTAGTAGACGATCGAGGCAATCGCGAGGATGAGCACGTTCTTTGCGGCGATGTGGCCGACGTTCTTCATTCGTGTCAGGCCCGCCTCGAGGAACGCAAACCCGGCCTGCATGAAGATGACGAGGATCGCGGCGAGGATCACCCAGATCGTGCTGGCTGCAAAGCCAACCTCCTTGAGACTCATACCGCCTCGACCTCCTCGAGCTTTGCTCCGGTGCGGTTGTGGGTGACGTTCGTGACGGGTGACATCCAGCAGATGCCGTCGCCGCTGACATGACCGGTGCGGGCGGCATCCGCGACGGTGACGAGGACCTTCTCGGCGAGCTCATCGGCGACGACGAAGGTCAAGTGCGCCTTCGGGAGGAAGCGCGACTGGAAGACGCGACCCCGGTACTCGTGAGTGATGCCACGCTGCTTGCCGTGCCCGACCGCCTCGACCACCGTGACGCCCACGTGCCCTGTCTCGGACTCGACAGCGTCCATCACCGTCTCGACGCGGTCGCGAACGACGACCGCCTCAACTTTCATCATCTTCGTCCTCCTCGTTGGTCCATCGGAATTCCCCACCCGGGGGAGCGGCCGAGGCGTCATCGCCTCCGGGGTGGAGCCTTCGTCGGCCCCGCGAGGACGTGATGTCCCCGTTCCTCGCCCGCCGGGCCGAATCGCGCCGGCGGGCGTCCTGCGTCCGTACTCGTCTAGCCCGTCTGGGCGAGTGTGAGCGGCTGCAAATCCTCGACGGCCAACTCTTCGACCATCCCGATCGTCTCGATGATGCGACCGGCGATGCGATACGGGTCGCCCTGCGAGTTCGGCCGGCGATCCTCGAGGTACCCGCGCCAGCCGTTCTCGACGAAGCTGTGCGGCACCCGGATCGAGGCGCCGCGGTCGGCGATGCCCCAGCTGAACGTGTCAATCGACTGCGTCTCGTGGAGGCCCGTCAGGCGCAGGTGGTTGTCAGGCCCGTAGACCTCGATGTGATCGTGCATGACCTGCTCGAACGCGTCCATGAGGGCCAGGAAGTACTCCTTGCCGCCAGCCTCGCGCATCGTCAGGTTGGAGAAGTTCGCGTGCATGCCGGAGCCGTTCCAGTCGACGTCTGCGCCGAGCGGCTTGCAGTGCCAGTTGACGTCGACGCCGTACCGCTCACAGAGGCGAAGGAGGAGATAACGGGCGACCCACATCTCGTCTGCGGCGCGCTTCGAGCCCTTGCCGAAGATCTGGAACTCCCACTGGCCCTTCGCCACCTCGGCATTGATGCCCTCGTGGTTGATCCCGGCACCGAGGCAGAGATCGAGGTGCTCCTCGACGAGCTGGCGTGCGAGCGAGCCGACGTTCTTGTGGCCGACACCCGTGTAGTACTCGCCCTGCGGGGCCGGAAAGCCGCCGCCTGAGGGGAAGCCGAGCGGAGCGTTGTCGGAGTAGAAGAAGTACTCCTGCTCGAAGCCGAACCACGTGTCCGGGTCGTCCGGGATGGCCGCGCGACTGTTGCTCGGATGCGGCGTTCCGTCAGGCAGGAGCACCTCGCACATCACGAGCGCCCCGTTTCGGCGGGCCGGGTCGGGGAAGAGCGCTACCGGGCTGAGCACGCAGTCCGAGTCGCTGCCGTCGGCCTGCTTGGTCGAGCTGCCGTCGAAGCCCCAGAGCGGAAGCTCTTCGAGCGTCGGGAACCGGTCGAACGCGACGATCTTCGTCTTGCCCCTCAGATTAGGAACCGGCTCGTATCCGTCGAGCCAGATGTATTCGAGCTTGAACTTCTCCATCGGACACTCCTCCTGTCGAACACGACTGTGGAACACGAAATTGCGCACAAAAAAGCCCCAGGGCTCCCGAAGAGCTCTGAGGCGTCATCGCCAACCGGAGGCCGTCGTCGGCGACTCCGAGATCACACTGTAGAGACAGTTGCCCCCGATGCGCAAGGGGCAAGCGTCTCGGCGCTCCTGTAGCGTTCGGAACGACGTGTCAGTCTCCGTCTAACAGCAGGCACGGCTCCGGCAGTCACGGTCTTCACTCCTGGCTCCCACAGCGCCAGCCTGCTCCGACGTCTGCGTCCTGATTCGAGACCGACTGGAGCCTTCCGATGCACCGCCTTCCTGCACGCACGACCTGGTACGCCTACGAGGCCGCTACCTCGTTCCTCGGCATGCTCGCGTTCACGGTGACGGCCGTGTACTACGTCACCGAGGTCGGCATGAGCCCGCTTGCGCTCGTGCTCGTCGGGACGTTGATGGAGGTGGCGATCTTCGTCTTCGAGATCCCGACGGGCATCGTCGCCGACGTCCATTCGCGACGGCTCTCGATCGTCGTCGGCACGTTCGTGATGGGTATCGCCGTGACGCTGTTCGGCGGGCTCGACACCGTGTGGCCGATTCTTGCGGCGAACGCGCTCTGGGGCGTCGGGTATACGTTCACGAGCGGAGCGACCGATGCCTGGATCGCCGACGAGGTCGGACAGGAGCGGCTCGCCGGCGTGGTCATGCGTGGCGCTCAGGTGGGTCGCGTCGCCGCACTCGTCGGGATCGGCGCAAGCATCGCGCTGGCGGTCGTCGATCTCCGGCTGCCTATCGTCGCGGCAGGCTTGGGGACGATGCTCCTCGCGGTGTTCCTCGCGCTCGCGATGCCGGAAACTGGCTTCTTGCCACTGCCCCGAGAGGATCGTGGCTCGTTCTCGCAGCTGGCGCATACCGGAAAACAGGGCGTCCGACTCGTCCGGGGGCGACCCGCTCTGCTCGCGATCCTCGGGATCGCCGCATTTGCCGGCATGTGGAGCGAGGGGTACGACCGGCTCTGGCAGGCCCACTTCATTCGTGACGTTGGCCTGCCCTCATTCGGAGGTCTCGACCCCGTGATCTGGTTCGGTGTCTTCGGCGCGGGCACGATTCTCCTCTCGATCGCGGTGGCGGCACCGCTCGGCAAGCGGGTCGAGGCCGCCGGACTCGAAACGATGGCGAGGACGCTCTTCTGGCTCGACGCATCGCTCCTCGTCAGTGCGCTCGTCTTCGGTCTCGCCGACCAGTTCTGGCTCGCCCTCATTGCCTACTTCGCGGTCGGCCTCGCGCGGAACGTTGCCAATCCGATCTTCCAGACGTGGATCAATCGCAACGTCGAGGAGTCCGGGGTGAGAGCGACCGTCCTGTCGATCACGAGCCAGGCCGACGCGGTCGGGCAGTGGACGGGTGGGCCGGCGATCGGGCTGATCGGTAACGTCTTTTCGATTCGCGCGGCACTCTCGGCAGGATCCCTCTGCATGGCGCCCGCGCTCGCCCTCTATCGTCGAGCAGCACGACACCACGGAGAGGCTCCGGCGCTCGAGGTGCTGCCCCCGATTTCGGAGCGGTAACAGACAGGCCGACAGCGGCCCACCCTGCTAGTCTCGAGAGGTCGATTTTCGAGGCAACGAGGCCTCAGGCGCCGCGTGTGCCTGGGGTCTTTTTTCGTTCTCAAGGGAGGAACACACCGATGGCACGACCCAGAAGCGCAGCAGCCCCCGCCGCAACGAAGCGGGCGACGCAGGTGAAGAGCAAGGATCGAGCAACCTCGAGCGTCACCGCGCGACGCGCGGTGTTGAAGCGAATCAAGGACGAGGGCGTCGAGCATGTCCTTTTCTGGTTCACGGACCTCGAGGGTCATCTCAAATCGTTCGCGATCACGCCCAACGAGATGGCCGATGCGCTCAACGACGGGATGGGCTTCGACGGCTCGTCGATCACGGGGTTCAACCGGATCGAGGAGTCGGACATGGTCGCGATCCCCGACCCGTTGACGTTCGAGATCATGCCGCGGCCGGTCGACGATCACGGCCACGCGCTCGGCTCGAAGGTGGGCCGCATGATCTGTGACGTCGTCAAGCCCGACGGCACCCCGTACGAGGGTGACCCGCGGTACATCCTCAAGCTCGCGCTCGAGCGGATGAAGAAGATGGGCTTCGACACCTTCAACGTCGGCCCGGAGCTCGAGTACTTCCTGTTCGAGGACGACAAGGGCACAGAGACGATCGACGAGGGTGGCTACTTCGCGATGACCGTGCAGGACGCGGCGACCGAGGTACGGAACGACACGATCACCGCGCTCGAGTCCGTCGGGATTCAGATCGAGTACCACCACCACGAGGTCGCCCCCTCGCAGCACGAGATCGACATGCGCTACGACAACGCGCTCTCGATGGCGGACAAGACGATGACGTATCGGATCGTCGTCAAGGAGGTCGCGGCCTGGCACGGCTACTACGCCACGTTCATGCCGAAGCCCCTCTTCGGCGAGAACGGATCGGGCATGCACACCCACATGTCGCTGTTCACGGGCGGTCGCAACCAGTTCTTCGACGCGAAGGACCCGAACCACCTCTCCGACACCGCGAAGTCGTTCATTGCCGGCCTGCTCGTGCACGCGCGCGAGTTGTCGGCCGTGCTCGCCCAGTGGGTCAACTCGTACAAGCGGCTCGTGCCCGGCTACGAGGCGCCGGTCTACGTCGCCTGGTCGCAGCGCAACCGCTCCGCGCTGATCCGGATCCCGCTCTACAAGCCAGGGTCCGAACAGGGCACGCGGGCCGAGATCCGCTGTCCCGACCCGGCCTGCAACCCGTACCTCGCCTTCGCAGCGCTGCTCCATGCTGGCCTCGAGGGCATCGAGAAGGGCTACGAGCTGCCGCCCGAGATGACGACGAACCTCTACCGGCTCTCCGAGGAAGAGCGCATCGAGCAGGGCGTCGATGCTCTGCCGGGGTCACTCGGCGAGGCGATCGAGGCGTTCGCGGGCTCCGAGTTGCTCCAGAAGGCGCTCGGAGAGCACATCTTCCCGCGCTACGTCGAGCTCAAGCGCACCGAGTGGGACGAGTACCGCACGCAGGTCTCGCAGTGGGAGCTCGACCGCTACCTCGCAGCACTGTAGGTCCCGATCGATGGGCGGCATCTCGCGAGCGCGGGGTGCCGCTCGGTGGCCTTTACACGTTGGGACTGGACAACCGTGCCGAGAAGGAGCATTATCGTCAGTGCAGGCTGAGCCGCTAGGCGAGTGGCTCGCTTGCGACTGACGGCCGATCTCGGGACCCGAAAGGGGCCCGTGGTCGTTGTGGGGTCAATCTGGCGCCCGAAGGCTGCGTCAGGCGCCGGGTTTCCAGACCATCAGCGCCACGATCGCGACGACCGCGATCAGCATCGAGGCATTGAGTGCCAGGTTCAGCGGTTGGTACAAGCGGCCTGCGAGCTCGATGCTCGGCGCGTCCCCCTCGCCGGTGAGGCGCTCGGCGAGCTCCCGGGTCTTCCTGTCCTCGCGCCCCGCGATCGCGCCGACGACGAGCATCCAGCCGATCAGCACGAAGGTCAGCGTCAGCCACGTTGCCGAAAGCGCGATGCCGAGATCGCTCGCGAGCCGGGAGCCGCCCGCGATCGTGACGTCGAGACCGCCCGCGACGATAGCCTGCGTCCATGCTCACCGTTCTTCGCATCGTCCACGTGATGTCCGCCATGGTCTGGGTCGGCGGCACAGTCGTGCTCGTCTTCGCAGGCGTTCCGGCGATCCGCAAGCTCGAGGGGGAGGCGAGGGCAACGGCGTTGAAGGCGCTCGGCCGACGCTGGAGGCCCCTCGGCTGGAGCGCGATGGGCGTTGCGATCCTCTCGGGACTCTGGCTCACGAACCTTCACGGTGGGTTCAACTCGGCCGCGCTCTCGACCGACTTCGACAAGACGCTGATCGTCAAGTCCGTGCTCATCGTCTTTCTCGTCATCGGCGCCCTGATCCACGATTACGTCCTCGGGCCGCGGTTGCAGAGGGAGATGCGCGCCAAGGAACCACAGGCGCCGGCGACGCGGCGACGGCTGATCATGGTCGGCTGGTTCAATTTTTCGCTGACGATCGCAGTGCCGATTCTCGGCGTGATCGTGCTCGGCTACGTGGATTGACATGGAGGACGCCGCCCGGCACCTCGCGCTTCTGACTCGCACGACGGAGGTCGTCAACTCATCGCTCGACCTGCAGGAGGTGATGGAGGCGATCGCGCACGAAGTCGCCGCCGCGCTCGAGACCGACTCGGCCTACGTCTACCTCTACGACGAGCGAACCGACGAGCTCGTGCTCCGTGCGACACACGGCACGAGCGTCCTTGACGCCGGGAAGGTTCCCCGCATGCGCCGCGGCGAGGGGATCACCGGTGCCGCGGCGGCCGATCGCGCTCCGGTGATGATCGCCTCCGACGCGCACCTCGATCCGCGTTTCAAGGCCTTCCCGAACCTGCCCGAGGATGACTACGCCTCGATCCTCGCCGTGCCGATCCTTGCTCGCGAGAAGCTCGAAGGAGCCCTCAACGTCCGTACGCGTGACCCCCGCGCCTTCACGCAGGCCGAGGTCGACCTGCTGATGACGATCGCCGCCCAGGTTGCGCAGTCGATCGAGCACGCGAAGCTGTACGCGCAGGCGCAGCGTCGCGTCCACGAGCTGGAGGCACTCGCCCGGATCTCCGAGGCGGTGTCCGAGTCGCTCTACCTGGAGGAGTCG
The DNA here is from genome assembly GCA_046590225.1 of Gaiella sp. GTDB lineage: Bacteria > Actinomycetota > Thermoleophilia > Gaiellales > Gaiellaceae > Gaiella. The sequence continues at coordinate 17,606 of JBKJVI010000130.1, forward strand.
CTCGAGGCGATCGTGCAGACCACGGTCGAATCGACCCACGCTACGGGTGCCGCGGTCGTGCTCGAGGACGGGCGGATCGCTTGGCCGGAAGGGCGCGCCGGCAAGCACGCAGTCCGCATGCCGCTCCGCTGGCGTGGCCGCACGATCGGCGAGCTCGTCGTCGATCGCGACACCCCGTTTTCCGACGACGACCGCCAGCTGCTCGAGGCGATCGCGAGCCAGGCTGCGGTCGCGCTCGAGCACGGCCGCATGGCGCTCCGCGGCGTGCTCGCCCAGGAAATTCACCATCGCGTCAAGAACAACCTCCAGACGGTTGCCTCGCTGCTTCGTCTCCAGGCACGGGCCGAGAACGTCGATCCCCAGAAGGCGCTCGGCGACTCGGTCAACCGGATCCTCGCAATCGCCGCCGTCCACGAGGTGCTGACGGAGCATCGCGAGGACGACGTGCAGCTCGACGAATTGATCGATCGACTGCGCGCCATGCTCGTGCAGGGGCTCGTCGTCGGCAAGGACGTCAGCTCGTCCCTCGAGCCGATCTCGCTCGCGGGGCAACGGGCGACCTCGCTCGCGCTCGTCTTCAGCGAGCTCTTCGGCAACGCACTCGAGCATGGTGGCGGGACGATCTCGATTACACTCACGGGGCTCGGCGGTGATGTCGTGCTCTCGATCGCCGACGACGGCGACGGCATGCAGGCCGCGCACGACAGCACCGGCCTCTCCATCGTTCGCGCGCTCGTCCGTGACGAGCTCCACGGTGAGCTGACACTCGTCGACGATCCCGGTCTGCGTGCCGAAGTCAGGTTCCCGGCACGGCAAGGAGACGGAAGGGACGACGATGCGCATTCTGATCGCTGAAGACGAAACGATCATCAGGCTCGACCTACGGGCAATGCTCGAGAAGGCAGGCTTCGATGTCTGCGCGGAGGCAAAGGACGGAGAGGAGGCCGTCACGCTCGCTCGCACGCTCGAGCCCGACCTCGCCCTCCTCGACGTGAAGATGCCGAAGCTCGACGGGATCGACGCGGCACGACGTATCCTCGAGGAGCGGCCGATCCCGATCGTGATGGTGACGGCCTACGGCGAACAAGAGCTCGTGTCCCGAGCCGTCGAGGCCGGGGTGTTCGGATACCTCGTGAAGCCCTTTCGGGAGACGGACCTGCTGCCTGCGATCGCGACGGCGCGGGCGCGCCACGATGAGCTCGCAGCCGTCCGTGAGGAGGCCGACTCGCTGTCCGAAGCACTCGCGGCACGGAAGGCGATCGAGCGGGCGAAGGGCTTGCTGATGGAGCGCGAGGGGCTGACCGAGCAGGACGCCTTCGCGCGCCTGCGCAAGGCGAGCCAGATCTCCGGGCGGCCGCTCAAGGTTGTGGCGGAGGCGCTGATCGCAACGCTGGACGTCTCGTGACGGAGAGGCCGGGGGGAATGACCAACGTCCACACAGGAGAGGAGTTCGAGTGGGCCGGATCGCACTTCAGCCCGTTCGCATTGCTGGAGGGCGCCAGCGCGCAAGCACCTCCGGGAACGCCGGGGCGTCGTAGGCAGCGGTGCGGCACACTGGAGTCGGTTCGGCGACGCTGATAGCTTTGCCGGAACCAACCGAGGGGACATCGATGTCCGTTGACATAGGGCTTGACGTTGGGCTTCTGAAGTCGGAGATCAAGAAGACGTATGCGTCGGTGTCGCAGGAGCCGGGGAAGGACTTCATGTTC
>JBKJVI010000093.1:0-7113 GCA_046590225.1 Gaiella sp.
AGAGCCCACGCCTCGCCGGACGTCACCGCCTCGATGCGCCTTGCGCCGGAGCCGACCGAGCCCTCCGAGAGAATCGCGAATGCCCCGATCTCGGCTGTCGAGCGCACGTGCGTGCCACCGCAGAGCTCCGTCGAGACGCCCTCGATCTCGACGACGCGGACGATGTCACCGTATTTCTCGCCGAACAACATCATCGCGCCGAGCTTGCGCGCCTCGTCGATCGGCGTCTCGAAGATGTGCAACGGGTGGTTCTCGAAGATCACGCCGTTGACCCGCGCCTCGATCAGGTCTCGCTGGTCGGTCGTGAGCTGCTGCGTGTGCGTGAAATCGAACCGCAGCTTGTCGGGCCGCACCGAGGAGCCAGCCTGTTTGACGTGCTCGCCGAGGACCTCGCGCAACGCCTCCTGCAGCAGATGCGTGGCCGTGTGGTTCGCCATCGTCGGGAACCGGACGCTCCAGGGGACGATCGCACGGACACGTCTCCCGGTCGAGAAGCCCTCTCCTCGAAACACGAGCACCTGCTCGTCGCCGACCCTGTGGGCCTGCACGAGGTTCGCGCGAACGCCGACATCTCCGTCGAGCTCGAGGTAGCCCTCGTCAGAGATCTGACCTCCGCCCGCTGGATAAAATGGCGATTCGCGCAGCTTGGCAAGAAACGTCCCGTCGCCGAGATCCTCGTACGCGTGCAGCTCCGTCAGCACATCACCCTTGTGGTAGCCGACGAACGTCGTCGAGTCGGCCGCGCGCGCGAAATCCGCGGCGCGTTGCGTGTCGGACTCGCCCCCCGCACGCGAGATCGTGCGGTGCTCGGTCATCCGCTCGCGGTAGGCGTCCACATCGACCGGCTGCCCACGCTCCTCGGCGAGCTCCACCGTGAGCTCGAGCGGGAACCCGTAGGTGGCGGCAAGTGTGAACGCGTCGTCACCGGAGATCGATTTCTGGCCGGCGAGCTCCTCGAAGACCTTGAGGCCGCGCTCGAGGGTCTCGCGAAACCTCTCCTCCTCGGCCTTGACGACCCGCTCGATCTCGTCCTCGTGCTCGACGACCTCCGGATACCACGGGCCGACCTGGCCCACGACGATCGCGGGGAGGCGATAGACGCCTTCGAGCCCGATGCGGCGGGCCTGCACGACCGCACGTCGGATCAGTCGCCGCAGGACGTAGCCGCGTCCCTCGTTGGCAGGAACGACGCCCTCGGCGATGAGGAACGTCATCCCGCGTCCGTGGTCGCTGAGAACGCGGTGCGCCTTCGTCGCTGCCTGCGAAGACCCGTAGCCGACCCCCGATTCCTGCTCGATCCAGTCCATGATCAGGCGGAAGCCGTCGGTGTCGAAGATCGACTCGGCGTTCTGGAGGAGCATCGTCCCGCGCTCGAGCCCGAGGCCGGTGTCGATGTTCTGCTTGGGCAGTGGCGTCAGCTTTCCGTCCTCATCGAGGTCGTACTCCATGAAGACGAGGTTCCAGAACTCGAGAAATCGCTCGCAGCGCTCGCAGCCGGGCGCGCAGTCGGGCTCTCCGCAGCCGAGCTCCTCGCCGCGGTCGTAGTTCAACTCGGAACAGGGCCCACACGGCCCGGTCGCTCCCGCCGGGCCCCAGAAGTTCTCCGAGCGCGGAAGCCCGATGATGCGCTCGCGCGGGACGCCCTTGCCGAGCCAGCCCTGGACCGCCTCGTCGTCTTCCCCCAGTCCGAGCTCCGGATCGCCGGCGAACACGGTCGGCCAGATACGGTCCGGATCGAGTCCCATCTTCTCGGTCGCGAACTCCCAGGCGAGATCGATCGCGCCGTCCTTGAAGTAGTCACCGAACGAGAAGTTCCCAAGCATCTCGAACATCGACGCGTGTCGAGCGGTGAGCCCCACTTCGTCGAGATCGGTGTCTTTCCCGCCGGCTCGAAGCACCTTCTGAACGGTCGTGAAGCGCCGCGCGGGCGGATCCTTCTGGCCGGAGAAGTACGGCTTGAGCGGCTGCATTCCGGCGGAGATGAACAGCGTCGAGGGATCCTCGGGCGGGGGAAGCAGCGACCACGATGGGAAGCGCATGTGGCCCCGTTCCTCGAAGAACGAGAGGAACCCCTCGCGGAGCTCGGCGGTCGTCTGCATCACGCGATCGTAGCCGCGATCAGGCGATTCCCACGCGCTCGGCCCACTCGCAGACGGCAAGCGTCTCACCCGCCAGATCGAGCCGATGAAGGTTCAACGGGCCTCGCCTACGCGGCGGTTGGCTCGTCGGGCGACGACCTGGAAGACGGTTGGCCGGCAGGCGTCGACGCCGCGGCGTCCGGGGGCGGCTCGGGTACCGGGTCCGGCTTCGGAACCGAATCGGGCTTCGGCCACGGATCGGGCTTGGGCTCTGCTGCGGGGCGCGACTGCGACGGGGGCCGTTCCGTCTCCATCGGCGTGCGACCTGCAGTGCGGAGATCCTCCCGGAGGTCCGCCTCTCGCTCGCGCGCTGCTTCCTTCGCGGCACTTGTCGCGTCAGAGAAGCTCTTCGACTTGCGGAACTGGGAGAAGCCGTGCGTGATTCCTGCCGCGAGGCCCGTCACCTTCTCGACCGGCGTCGTGATCACGGTTGAGATCGCACGAACCGCGGTGTCGGCGCTGTCGGCCATCGAGACGGCGCTGTCTGTGACCGTGTCGGCCTTGTCGAGCTGGTAGTTGACGCGATCGACCGTGAACCCCGTCTTGACGATCACGGGCAGCAGGTCGCGCTCGGTGCCCTTGATGAACGACGAGAGGCGTTCGAAGGACTGGCCGAGGCGGAAGAGCATGAACGCCGCGGCGAAGCCGATCGCGACGAGAAAGACGGCGAGCCCCCAGTAGGCGGCATCACTTGCGGTCGAGGCGAGGAGTGTCATCGCGGTGATCCTACCCGGTTGCGGCGACGATGATGCCGGCTCCCACGATGGCGTCGTCGTCGTACAGGACGGCGACCTGCCCGGGCGCCACCGCGTGCACGGGTTCGTCGAGCGTGAGGGAGAACCCGTCATCCGTCGATACGACGTCGGCGAGAACAGCACTCGAGCGATAGCGCAGCTTCGCCTCGGCACGGGCGACGGGCACGTACAGGCGGCCGCGCACCTCGACGCGCTGTGATCCGAGCGCTACCCGCGATCCCACCACGAGCGTATTCGTCGCAGAATCGGAGCGGAGCACGAAGAGAGGCGCTTCGGTCGCGAGGCCGATCCCGCGGCGCTGGCCCGTCGTGTAGCGCCAGACGCCGTCGTGGCTGCCGAGCACGTTCCCTTCTTCATTCACGATCGGTCCGGTTCGACGCTCGAGTCCCTGCCGCTCGAGGAAGGCGCGGTAGTCGTCGCCCGCGAGGAAGCACGCTTCCTGGCTTTCGGCCCGGTCGGCGACGGCGAGCCCTGCTGCTGTTGCTTCGCCACGCGTGCTGCTCTTGCCCTGCTCCCCGAGCGGGAATGCGACGCGATCGAGGAGTCCCGGATCGACGGTCGCGAGCATATAGGACTGGTCCTTCGCGTCGTCAGCCCCCCGGGCGATGAGGCGGGTTCCGTCACGCTCGACGATCCGGGCGTAGTGTCCTGTGAACAGGATGTCCGCGCCAGCGCGCTCGGTGAAATCGACCAGCGCGTCGAAGCGGAACTGGCCGTTACACCGCATGCACGGATTCGGAGTCAATCCCGCTGCGTAGCCGTCCACGAACGGCTGGACGACGATCGCCCGGAACGCGTCGCGGAGATCGAGCGTGACGTGAGGCAGTCCCAGTCGATGGCACGTCTCGCGCGCAGCGATCACCGCGTCGGGTGAGCAGCACGCCCGCTCGGAGCTTGGGCCATACGGGTCGAGCCAGAGTCGAAGCGTGACGCCGATCGCGTTCGGCGCGGCGCGGAGGAGGGCAACGGCGCTGTCCACTCCGCCGCTCATCGCGACTGCAATTCTGCCCGGCGCTGGGGCTGCCGTGAAGACCGGCGCAATCGCGTTCGCGAGCGCATCCGCGGCGAGCGTCTCCCCCGGAACCGCTGCCGCCTCGAGCAGCGTCAGTCCCTTCAGGGATCGCTCGAGGCCGGGCGCATCGGCCGCAACGATGCGGTCGCCGTCGACCGTGAGTCGAACCGCTGCGTAGTCATCGTCGCGGGCAGAGTCGCCGATGAGCTCGCGATACGCCATTCCGGGAGGCTACCGGCATGGTGCCGAAGCGACTGGGCTTCGCGAGTGGAGCACCTCTCCGGCGAGCGACGCCATCGCGCCGCACCTCCAACCTCCCGCGCCTCCAACCTCCCCCAGGGGGCACCGAGGTGCCCTGGAGACACGGTACCGCTCGAAGTGTCACATGAGTGTGCCGTGTCCGTGCCAGGGGTGTGCCACATCAATCCTCTAGCTCTCACGCGCCGCGACGATCTCCAGCCGGTTTCCCCACGGGTCGCTGACGTGAAACCGCCGCTGCGTCGGGATCTCGGCGTCGTCGGCCCAACGGACGTCGGCACCCGCAGCCGTCAGAGAGGCGGCAAGCCGATCGAGCGCAGCGCCGGAGTCAACGGAGAAGGCGGGATGCGCTTTGGCGGCCGGCGAGAAGGAATCGTCGACGCCAATGTGCAACTCGCCCGACCCGCTGCGGAACCAGCAGCCGCCGCGAACTTCGAGCAACGCCGGTTTCTCGACCTCGTCGAAGTCGAGCAGGCCGCCGTAGAACGCGCGCGCGGCGTCCTCGCACCCTGGAGGCGCCGCTACCTGCACATGGTGGAGTCCGGTGATCGAGCTCAAAGGGAGGGGCGGCCGTCGTACTCCGGCAACGGCTTGCCTGCGACAACGATGTATGTGAGCCCATCCGCGCCCGCGGTTACGAGGCGTCTCGACCCGGCGTCGACGCGCAGATAGTCACCGCCGCGGAGGGCGACACCGTCGCCGTCGACCGTCATTGTGCCGCTCCCTTCGAGAACGATGTAGACCTCTTCGTGCCCGGTTTCCACCTCGTCGTGCTCGATGCCTTCGAGGTCGGCCGGGAGACGCACCTCGTTGATGCCGAACGCCGTCGTACCGAGCGACCGTCGCACCTTGAAGAAGACGTCGCGGAAGGACTCGATCGACGGATCATCGCGATTGATCAGTGTGTACCCCATGGCGTGAGCCTATCGCCGATGTCTCGATGCCGTGACACCCCGAAGCGGCGTCGAGCAGAAAGGCTGACGGGATTGCCCCACCCTGCCGATGAATCCCGGAGCCAATTGAGAACCTGGCGAACCAGGTGGGTGCGCTGTCAGCCTCTGGCAAAGCCTCCGCCGAACACACGCTCCCTTGATGAGTCTTGGTTCACGTTGAAACTCCGGGCCACGCACAGGGTCGAGCACACCGAATTCTAGAGGAAGTGGGTCAACATCGACAGTTCCCGCTGGCCCGGAGTGGCTATCCCTGCGGCGGCGCAGCGAAACGCCAGTCGATCTCCTGGGTACCGTCCAGTCCGATCTCGCGAGCGAGTCGCTCGGTCAGTTCGAACTGGCGACCGGCGCTCGTGAGCTTGTTGTCGATCACTTCCGTCAGCACCGTCTGGCCGCCAAAGCGAAGCAGCAGCTTCGCGCCACACGGCAGCACCGGGTGCGAGACGCCGTAGGAGTTGCCGGTCAGGATCAAACCGCAAGACGTGCGCTCGGCGTCTCCAGCTTGCCCACGGGAGGCAGCGAGGCCGGAGTACCAACCGCCACCGGCCGCAACGGCTCCGGTCGGCGTGGGCGTCGCGGCCGCATCGTCGCTTTGCCGCTCGATCACTGCGAGCGCGATCACACCTCCGAGCAGCGCCACCGCCGCGAGTCCGAGCAGCCGCTGTGCCACCGCGGCATGCACCTCAGGCCCCGGGGGCCTTCGGGGCCTCGACGACCCGAAGTCCGAGCTCGGCCAGCTGAAGGTCGGTGATCGCCGAAGGCGCTCCGCTCATCGGATCGAGTCCTGCCTGATTCTTCGGGAATGCGATCACGTCACGCAGGTTCGCCTCACCCGCGAGCACCATCGTCATCCGATCGATGCCGAGCGCGATACCGCCGTGCGGAGGTGCACCCATGGCGAGAGCGTCGAGGAGAAAACCGAACTTCGACCGCTGGTCCTCCGGGCTCATCGCGAGCAGGTCGAACACCCTGGCCTGGACGTCGGGCTCATGAATCCTGAACGACCCACCACCAAGCTCGTTGCCGTTCACGATCAGGTCGTAGGCGTACGCAAGAGCGTTGCCCGGATCGTCGGCAAACGTCTCCAACCAATCGTCGGTCGGTCGTGTGAACGGATGGTGGACGGCCGTCCATCGAGCCTCGTCCTCGTCGAACTCGAACATCGGGAAGTCGGTGACCCAGAGGAAGGTGAACGCGTCCTCGTCGATCAAGCCAAGATCTGCGCCGAGCTGAAGCCGGAGTGCGCCGAGCACACGCGACGTCATCGCGCGGGCGTCGGCAGCAAAGAGCAGCGTCTCGCCCGCGGCTGGTGCAAGCGCTTCGATCTCTGCCTCCGAGAGGAACTTCGCGATCGGCGAACGGATCTCGCCGGCCTCATCGCGGATCACGTACGCGAGCCCCTTGGCTCCGAGCTCCTTGGCCCGCTCCTCCCACGTCGCGACCTCCGATCGAGAGAACACGCGCGGAACGCGGAGGAATCGCACAGCATCCGCGCCTGCAAACACGCCGAACTCCGAGCCGCGTGTCGCTTCGGTTGCATCCTCGATCTCGAGCGCAAAGCGTGTATCGGGCTTGTCTGAGCCGAAGCGGCGGTCGGCCTCCGCATGCGTCATGTGCGGGAACGGCCGCGGGATCTCGATTCCGAGGCACTCGCGCCAGACGGCGGCGAAGGTCTCCTCCATGAGGAGGAACATGGCGTCGCGATCCGGGAACGCATTCTCCATGTCGAGCTGGGTGATCTCCTGAACGCGGTCGGCGCGGAGATCCTCGTCCCGAAAGCAGATCGCGATCTGGTAGTACCGATCGAAGCCCGCGATCATTAGTAGCTGCTTCAGCAACTGTGGGCTCTGAGGAAGCGCGAAGAACGACCCCTTGTGAAGCCTGCTCGGCACGACGAAGTCCCGGGCGCCCTCGGGCGTCGACTTGTAGAGGATCGGCGTTTGGATGTCGAGGTAGCCGGCCGCCTCCATCTGGCGGCGGATGATTCCCACCATCTGCCC
>JBKJVI010000190.1:0-6315 GCA_046590225.1 Gaiella sp.
CGCGGTCAAACCCACCCCCGCGCGAACGATCCAGAACGTGCAGCGTCGGACGCGCTCGGTCGCGGCACCGGCAACGATGGTGCTGATCGCGATCAACGTCGTCGTCTACGTGATCACAGCGGCGCAGGGCGGCGGCCCCAACCTCCCCGGCGGGCAACTCTTCGCGGACTGGGCGTTGCAAGGAGCGATTATCTCGACGGGCGAATGGTGGCGACTCGTGACGGCGATGTTCCTTCACGGCAGCCTGCTCCATCTTGCCTTCAACATGTTCGCCCTCTACTGGCTCGGCAACATCATCGAGGATGCCCTCGGGACGCCGCGATTTCTGCTCGTCTACATCGTTTCGGGTCTTGCAGGCTCGGCCGGCGCTCTCTGGTTCAGTTCGGCCTTCGCCGTCACTGTCGGAGCCTCGGGCGCGATCTTCGGTCTCATCGGCGCTCTCCTGATCCTCGAGTACCTTGCCACCGGGTCATTCATGGGGCAGGCGATGATCCTGATTCTCGTCAACTTCGCGTTCACGTTCGCCGTGCCCGGGATCTCGAAAGGTGGCCACATCGGCGGCCTGATCGGCGGCATCGTTGCGACGTATGCGCTGATGCGCTACCGCCACGGCCCGAAGCAGAGGCTCGGCATCCTCGTTGCCATCGGAGTCGGCGTTCTCAGCCTCGTGCTCGCGTACGTTCGCGTGCAGAGCTACGTCCTCTAGGCCGAGCGCGGCCCGCCCTCACCCGACGGGGCGAACAACGAGGGCGACGCCGTCGATCCGCGAGACGTCGACCGTCACGCCTTCGGCAATCGGCCGTTCATCCTCCGAGCGGGCGCTCCAGTGCTCGGTCCCGACCCGCACCTGCCCTCTCTGGCCAGGCCCCTCCTCGATCGCCACGATCACGACTGCGCGCTTCCCGAGCACCGTGTCCGCGTTCGAGGAGACGAGTGGCGTATCGAGCATCATCCGGCGCAGCGGCCTTCGTGTGAGCAGGAGAGCTGCAACGGAGACGACGACGAAAGCGACGATCTGGATTCCGAAGCCGGCGCCGAGTGCTGCGGCGGCTCCCGCGACGATCGCGCCGAAGGCCGGGAATGCTGCCACGAGGGCAAGCGTCATCAACTCGATTCCGATCAGGACGAGCGCAAGGACGAGCCAGATAGCTGCGGCGGTCACTGAGCTGCCCTACTGCGTCCCGGTATCCGGCCCCTGCGACTCGGCCGCTTCCTTGCCCGTCTGAAAGCCGCCACCGAGCGCGGCCACAGCGCCCATGGTCGCCATTGCATCCGACGGGATCAGCATCAGCTTCATCGCCTGTCCATCCGCCACGCGGGGGAGGTTCTGAATGTACTGATACGTGAGGAGATCAGGTGAAGGGTCACCGTCGTGGATCGCCTGGAACACCTTCCTCGTCGCCTCGGCCTCACCTTCGGCGTTCAGGATCGCCGCCTGCTTGGCTGCCTCGGCGGTGAGAATCGTTGCCTGCCGCGCTCCCTCGGCGGTGAGGATCGCGGCCTGCTTCTCGCCCTCTGCGGTGGTGATCTGCGCCTGCTTGACGCCCTCCGCGTTGATGATCACGGCACGGCGTTCGCGCTCGGCGCGCATCTGCTTCTCCATTGCCTCCTGGATCGATGACGGCGGGTCGATCGACTTCAGCTCGATGCGATTGACGCGGAGCCCCCAGCGTTCGGTTGCCTCGTCGAGCACGATGCGGAGATCTGCGTTGATCTTGTCGCGCGAGGTCAGCGCCTCCTCGAGCGAGAGCGACCCGATCACGTTGCGCAAGGTCGTGACCGTGAGCTGCTCGATCGCGAAGAGCAGGCTTGCAACCTGATACGTCGCGCGAAACGCGTCCGTCACGGTGAAGTAGAAGACCGTGTCGATGGAGATCGTCACGTTGTCCTGTGTGATCACCGGCTGTGGTGGGAATGCGACCACCTGCTCCCGCATGTCGACGAGCGGCCGCAGGCGGTCGAAGAACGGCACGAGGAAGTGGAGCCCGGGATCGAGGGTGCGCTGGTAGCGGCCGAGGCGCTCGACAAGCCCCGTGCTCGCCTGTGGCACGATCCGAACCGTACGGGCGATCGCAATCAGGACGATCAGGCCGATGCCCACGCCGATCACGAGAGTGACGATGGAGGCAACGCTCATGGAGTAAGGCTACACCGTTCCGGGCGCGGCGGCGATCAGCCGCCGATGACGAGCGCCGTCACGCCAGAATCGACGAGCGCGGCCTGCGCTGCGGCAAGACGTGCCAACGGAACTCGATACGGCGAGCAGCTGACGTAGTCGAGCCCGAGGCGATGGCAGAAAGCCACTGAGCGTGGCTCGCCGCCGTGTTCGCCGCAGATGCCCATCTTCAGTTCGGGCTTCACGGCGCGACTACGCTCGATCGCGATGCGCATCAGGTCGCCGACGCCATCCTGGTCGAGCACCTCGAACGGGTTGTGTTCGAGAATGCCGTGCTCGAGGTAGTACGTGAGGAACTTCCCTTCCGCGTCGTCACGGGAGAATCCAAGCGCCGTCTGTGTCAGGTCGTTCGTGCCGAAGGAGCAGAAGTCGGCGATCTCTGCAATCTCTCCCGCGCGGATGCAGGCTCGGGGAAGCTCGATCATCGTGCCGCACAGATACGCGACGGACGGCTCCTCGGCCGCGACGCGATCGGTCAGCTCACGGAGCCGCGAGAGTTCCTCCCGGAAGCCGACGAGCGGATGCATGATCTCGACGAGGGGTGCCGCCCCCGCGCGAGCCTCGACGGCCGCCGCAGCGCGCACGATCGCGCGTACCTGCATCTCGTAGATCTCGGGAAACTGGAGACCGAGACGGCAGCCGCGCGTTCCGAGCATCGGGTTCGCCTCGTGCAGCTCGAAGATGCGGTGTCGCATCGCGTCACTCGTCGCCTCTTCCGGAGAAGGGAGAAATTCGTGGAGAGGCGGGTCGAGAAGGCGGATCGTGACGGGAAAGCCGGCCATCGCCTCGAAGATCCCCTCGAAATCGGATTGCTGCACCGGCAGGAGCCGATCGAGGGCTGCGCGCCGCTCACTCTCTGTCGCGGCCATGATCATCTCCTGCACGATCGGCAGTCGGTCGGGCGCCATGAACATGTGCTCCGTGCGGCAGAGTCCAATACCCATCGCCCCGAACTCGCGCGCCTTGGCGGCATCCTCGGGCGTGTCGGCGTTCGCGCGCACGCGCAGGCGGCTGAACGCGTCAGCCCAGCCCAGGATCGTCCCGAAGTTCTCGTCGATCGCAGGTGGGACGAGCCGGACGGGGCCGACGATCACCCGTCCTGTGCCGCCGTCGATCGTGATCACGTCGCCGACGCTCAGGGTCTGATCGCCGAGAGTCACGGTGCCCGCCCGCTCGTCGATCGCGAGGCCCTCACACGCCGTCACGCAGGGCTTTCCCATCCCGCGCGCCACAACCGCTGCGTGCGAGGTCAGCCCTCCATGCGCCGTGAGCACGCCGCGCGCCTCGATGAGGCCGTGGATGTCATCGGGCGACGTCTCCCAGCGCACGAGGATCACGTCGTCGCCCGCCTTGCCACGCTCGGCAGCGGTATCGGCGTCGAGGACGATCGCCCCCGACGCGGCTCCTGGAGAGGCGTTCAGGCCCTTCGCTGCGACCTCGACTGCGACCGTTGGATCGAGCATCGGATGGAGGAGCTGCTCGAGCTGGTTGATGTCGGTTCGCGCGACCGCCTCACCGCGTGAGATCAGCCCCTCTTCCGACATCTCGACGGCGATCCGGAGCGCGGCCGTTGCGGTGCGCTTGCCCGTGCGGGTCTGCAGCAGATAGAGCTTGCCCTCCTCGACTGTGAACTCGATGTCCTGCATGTCGCGGTAGTGCGCCTCGAGAAGCTCGAACGCGGCGGTTAGCTGGACGTACGCCTCCGGGAGTCGCTCGTGCATCGCCGTAATGGGCTCCGGCGTGCGCGTGCCGGCGACGACGTCCTCGCCCTGGGCGTTGACGAGAAACTCACCGTAGTAGGCCGACTCGCCCGTCGAGGGGTCCCTCGTGAAGCAGACGCCGGTACCCGAGCCCTCTCCCTTGTTGCCAAACACCATCTGCACGACGTTCACCGCAGTCCCGATGTCGTCGGGAATCCCGTAGAGACCGCGATAGACGTTCGCGCGCGGCGCATCCCAGGAGTCGAACACGGCGCGGTAGGCGCGGCGCAACTGCTCGCGCGGATCCTGGGGAAAGCCGGCACCCACCTCCTCCTCGTAGATGCGCTGGAAGGTGCCGATCAGCTCGCGCAGGTCATCGGCGTCGAGATCGAGGTCGCCGGTGACGCTACGAGCCGCCTTGAGATCGGCGATCGCGCTCTCGAAGCGATGTCCGGAAACGCCGTCGACGACCTCGCCGTACATCTGGATCAGGCGGCGATACGAGTCGTACGCGAATCGGGGATTCCCCGTGGTCCGGGCTTGACCTTCAACGGCGATGTCGTTCAGCCCGAGGTTGAGAATCGTGTCCATCATCCCCGGCATCGACACTGCGGCGCCCGATCGCACCGAGACGAGGAGTGGATCCGACGGATCACCGAACCGCTTGCCCGATCGTTGCTCGAGGGCTGCGATGTGCTCACCGACCTCGTCGTCGAGCCCTTCGGGGACCACCTTGCCGTCCGCCATATACGTGCGGCACGCATCCGTCGTGATCGTGAAGCCGGCGGGCACAGGGACGCCGAGCGCCGTCATCTCCGCGAGCCCGACCCCCTTCCCACCGAGCAACTCGCGACCGCCTGGGGCCTCTTCCGCGTAGTCGTAGACGTAGCGCACGCCGCGATAGTCGCACAAGCGCGCCCGTCCGCGAAGGCCGAGCCGTCACGAGCCGCACCACAACGACCCCGAAAAACCGATCTGCGACAATGGACACGTGGGGGGACACGTCGTTGCCATGGGTGGTGGGGGCTTTCTGACCGGCGACATTCGGTCGCCCCTCGACGACCTGCTCCTCTCGCTCTCGCCGCGACCCCGCCCGCGCGTCGTCTTCCTGCCGACGGCAGTCGGTGACTCCGAGCGCGCGATCGACGCGTTCCAGGTCGCGTTCGCCCACCGCGACTGCGAAGCCGATGTTGTCAAGGTCTTCGGGATCCCTGACCATCCCGCCGAACGCGTCGCTCGCGCCGACGTCGTCGTCGTGGCCGGCGGGAACACCGCCAATCTGCTCGTGCTGTGGCGGCTCCACGGGATCGACGTTGCCCTTCGCGAAGCCTGGAACGGCGGGGCCGCCCTGGGAGGCGTGTCGGCGGGCGCAAACTGCTGGTTCGATGCTTGCGTCACCGACTCGTTCTCGCTCGAGCTCGACGGGCTCGCCGACGGTGTGGGTCTTCTCGCCGGCAGCTTCTGCCCGCACTTCGACGGCGAGGAGCGCCGCCGCCCCGTCTACACGAGACTCATGTCGGAAGGGTTTCCCGCCGGGATCGCGTGCGACGACGGCGCGACAGCCGTGTACCACGGCACGAGCCTCCTCGAGATCGTCGCCGACCGGCCGGGGGGGCGTGGGTACCGGGTGTCACGAGCCGGCGTGGAACCGATCGAGACCCGCGTGCTCGGGTGAGGAAGGTCTCGGTCATCGCCTCGGCGAGCGGTAGCGGGAAGACCACCGTTGGACGCACACTCGCTGAGAGTCTCGGCGTGCCGTTCGTCGAGCTCGACGCGCTCGTCCACGGGCCTGACTGGACCGAGACGTCCGACGACGAGCTGCGTGAGCTTCTCGCACCGGTTCTCGCCGGGGACGGCTGGGTGATCGACGGTGGCTACTGGGGGAAGATCGGCGATCTCGTCCTCGCTCGCGCAGACGTTGTGGTGTGGATCGACCTGCCGCTCCACGTCTGGCTGCCACGGCTCGTGCGACGTACCGTCCGCCGCATTCGGGGCCACGAGGAGATCTGGAACGGGAATCGCGAGACGGTTCGCGGCGCTATCGGGGGACGCGACGCGCTGCTCCCGTACGCCTTGCGGGCGCACTACAGACACCGCCGAACGTACCCCGCGCGGCTGGCGTGCTACTCGGTCGTGCGCCTCCGCTCGCAGTCAGCAATCGACAGCTTCCTCACCGGCGTCGCGCCCTGAACTCTGCGACCCAGGCTGCGACGCGCAGGCCGATCCACACGGGCGTCAGGACGACGAAAAACAGCATCAGGGCGATTGAGAGGCCGAAGCTCCAGAGAGCCCAGTAGCGGAGCGGCACCCAGCCCTTCTCGTCGATCGAGCGGCCCTCGGACCGCCACACGCTGCGACCGCTCACGCCTGCTTCGGCTTCGGCTTGTGCTTGCGCTGACGATCGGCGACGAGCTTGATCACGCGCATGGCCGTCTCCTC
>JBKJVI010000145.1:0-7657 GCA_046590225.1 Gaiella sp.
GAGCGGCGTGCGGCGCTCGAACGGGATGCTGCGGCATTCTCGCTCTCACCCTCGGTGGCCGATCCCAAGACCGCGACGGCGTGGCTCGAAGAGCTCGAACTGCTCGGTCTCGATGGCGTCGTCGCGAAGCGCCTCGAGCGGCCCGTCGAGCCCGGAGCGCGCGGTGCGGTCGTGAAGGTGAAGCCCGAGCGCACCGCAGACTGCGTCGTCGTGGGAGTGCGCTGGAAGTCGAAGCCCGACGTGATCGCAACGCTGCTCCTCGGCCTATACGACGACAACAACGAGATCACCTACGTGGGCTCCGCGGCAGTCGCGGCCAGCAAACATGCGGCAATCGCAGAGCAGGTGCTCCCGCTTCTCGACGAGACGTCCGACCGTCGCTTCTCGGAGCCGAACCGCTGGGGCGGCAGTGGGCTCGAGGAACAACCACTGCGGCCCGAGCTCGTGGCCGAGGTGCGCTACGACAAGGTGCAGGGCCACCGCTTCCGGCACGGCACGAAGCTCGTGCGGTTCCGGCCCGACAAGGATCCTGCCCAGTGCACGTGGGCGGAGCTGCGGCCCCCGCGCGCGCCCGGAGGGCTCACGGTCGCATCGCTACTCGCAGACCAGAGAACGTCTCTGAATGAGAGCAAATAGCGCCCGTTATCGTCCGGCTCAAGCTATCCACAGGCCCCACACGCAACACTCCCAACTAAGCCTGGATCCACCGTTTTGCGCGGGCGTTGCATCTCGTCGGGCCTGCCAGGCCGCTTCCGTCCGGGTGGGCACCATTTCTTCGGACTCTGGTGGTGCCCACCCGGACGGTGCGCTCCGTGGGGAGACGGGGCCCCACAGGCCACCGGCCTGCACGGCCCATTCCCCCACGTCCTGACGACCCCGACGAGCGCCTCGCGATCACGCAAAACAGTGGATCCAGGCTGAACGGCCCGCGGGCGGGCCCCTTCAGGATCAGGCGAAGCCTGCAGAAGAAGAGCCGCAGCAAGGGTTGATGTAAACCGCGATATGCTCTTCCATCGCGGTTCACATCAACCCTTGCTGCGCGCCCGCGACGGCTGCACTCGCGGCGGCTCGCCCGGCATCTTCGGGAAGTTCGGTGGGTACGGCGCCTCTCCCACTCCGGCTGCCTCGTCTCGCTCGACCCACCCGAGCAGCACGTTCAGGTCGCACACCGTGTCGTCGATCGCGGCCTGCACGTCGCCGAGCGCGGCGAAACGCGGCTGCATCGTCACGAGCGTGAAGTCCTCGGTCTCGACGTCGGGTAACTCGGCCCAGGTGACGGGAGCGGAAACGGCAGCGTCGGGGCGGGCACGGACGGAGTAGGCCGAGGCGATCGTGCGGTCGCGCGCGTTCTGGTTGTAGTCGATGAAAACCTTTTCCCCGCGCTCCTCCTTCCACCAGGCCGTCGTGACGAGGTCGCGGGCGCGACGCTCGATCTCGCGGGCGAACGCGAGCGCGCAGCGGCGCACCACGGGGAACTCCCACTGCGGCTCGATGCGGCACGCGACGTGGATGCCGCGGTTGCCCGACGTCTTCGGCCAGCCCGTGTAGCCGATCTCCGCGAGCACCTCCTGCACGAGAGCTGCAACCCTCTTCGCGTCGGCAAAGTCCGTCCCGGGCTGCGGGTCGATGTCGATGCGCAACTCGTCGGGATGCTCGGTATCGGCTCGCCTCGAGGGCCACGGGTGGAAGTCGATCACGGCGAGGTTCGCCGCCCAGACGACCTGCGCGAGCTCGGTCACGCAGAGCTCGTCAGCATGGCGTCCGGAGGGAAAGGTGACGCGCGCAGCCTCGACCCACTCGGGCCGCTTCTCGGGCACACGCTTCTGGTAGATCTCCTCACCCTCGATCCCGTCCGGGAAGCGACGCAGCTGCGTCGGGCGCTCGCGGAGAGCGCGCACGATCCCTTCGCCCACCGAGATGTAGTAGCCGACGTGATCGCGCTTCGTGTACCCGACCGCCGGGAACAGCACCTTGTCAGGATTCGTCACCTTGACGATGCGTTCCCCGACCTCGATCTCGATGAAAGGCGAAGCCATAGGGCTAACCGTATCCCGCGAACGGCCGTCTTCTACTATCGAAAGTAAAGATATGCGAGACTGGTGGTACGCTCGCCCCCGCTCCGAGGATCCGACAAGAGGAGATTCATATGCGCAAAGCGCTCATCACAAGCCTGGCTCTGGCAGCCGTGGCCGCACTGGTCGTCGCGGTCTCCGCCAGCGGCCGCTCCACCGCACCGACCGCCGCAACGGCGATTCCCGGCTGCGCCAAAGACACGCTCGGCCTGCGCGACGAGGCTGGGAATCTGACGATCGGCGCCGACAACCCGGCCTTCCCGCCGTGGTTCGGGGGCGACGAGAAGACGAAGCCGTGGAAGTTCAGCGATCCGTACAGCGGCAAGGGGTACGAGTCAGCTGTGGCCTACGCGGTCGCGAAGCAGCTCGGCTTCACGAAGGCTCAGGTCAAGTGGACGGTGACGCCGTTCAACAACTCGTTCCGTCCGGGCAAGAAGTCGTTCGACTTCTACATCACCCAGGTGTCCTACAAGCCGGAGCGCGCAAAGGCCGTCGACATCTCGAAGGCCTACTACTTCGTCAACCAGTCGATCGTCGGCCGCAAAGGAAAGCCCATCGCGTCGGTGCGCTCGATCAACGGCCTGAAGAAGTACAAGCTTGGCGCGCAGGTTGGAACAACGAGCTACGACTACATCGTCAAGCGGATCAAGCCCGATTCCTCGCCGCGTGTGTACGACACGAACGACCAGGCAGTGCAGGCTCTCAAGAATGGACAGATCGATGGCCTTGTGGTCGACCTCCCGACCGCGTTCTACGTGACGGCGGTGCAGGTTCCGGACGGCAAGATCGTGGGCCAGTTCGGCGCCGCTGGTGCCAAGGAGCGCTTCGGGATGGTGTTGCCGAAGGGCAGCCCGCTGACCGCGTGCGTGAACAAGGCGCTCGATCGGTTGTGGGCCAATGGAACGATCAAGAACCTCCAGCGCATCTGGCTCGCGAAGGCGACCGGCGCACCCGTCCTGAAGTAGTCCGCTGAACGAAGGCCGCAACTCGCGGATCCTCGGCGGCTCGACCGCCCGCGTCTCGAAGGAGGCTCGGGCGGTCGGGATCGCCCTTCTCTCGACGGCCGTCTTCATCACGGCCGTGATCGTGATTGCCACGCGCTCGCCCGGCTGGGAAGCTTTCAAGGCGTACTTCCTCGACTGGTCGATCTACCGGGACAGCTTCCCGGAGATCCTTCACGCCTTCTGGCTGAACGTGAAGCTGTTCCTCGTCGCGGAGGCGTTCATTCTCCCGGCTGCGCTCTTCCTCGCCGTCCTTCGCTCACTGCCGGGGCCGGTGTTCTTCCCGATCCGGGCGCTCGCGATCGCCTACGCCGACCTCTTCCGTGGGATTCCGACGATTCTCGTGATCTCGATCCTCGGCTTCGGTATGCCGGCGCTCGGGCTCTCGTGGCTTCCCACATCCGAGTTCTTCTGGGCCGTCGTCGCCCTCGTGCTCGTCTACACCGCATATGTATCCGAGGTCTACCGCTCCGGGATCGACTCGGTGCACGCGAGCCAGGACGCGGCTGCTCGCTCGCTCGGGCTCTCACACGGCCAGTCGCTCCGCTTCGTCGTTCTCCCCCAGGCCGTCCGACGCGTGATCCCGCCGCTCCTGAACGATTTCATCGGGCTGCAGAAGGACACAGCGCTCGTCGGCACGCTGGGCGTCGTCGAGGCGTTCAAGCAGGCGCAGATCAACCAGTCGGCGACGTTCAACGGCACGCCGTACCTCGTCGCGGCAACGCTGTTCGTGCTGATCACGATCCCGCTCGCCCGGTTCGTGGACTGGCTCGTCGCGCGCGACAAGAAGCGGCAGCAGGCAGGGAGGGCGGCATGAACGCGGGCGGCCCTGGCGACCGGCTGAAGCCGGCCACCGCTGCCACCGGCGCGGCGCTCCGCGTAGAGGGCGTCCACAAGGCCTTCGACAAGCTGAAGGTTCTTCGCGGCATCGACCTCACCGTCGACGAGCACGAGGTCGTCTGCCTCATCGGCGCCTCCGGCTCCGGCAAGTCGACGCTGCTGCGTTGCATCAACCTTCTCGAGCCGATCCAGGCCGGCCAGATCTTTGTCGGCGACGTCGAGATCACCGAGCGGAACGTTGACCTCAACGCGATCCGCCGTCGCATAGGGATCGTCTTCCAGTCGTTCAACCTCTTCCCACACATGACCGTGCTCGAGAACGTGACGCTCGCTCCGCGGAAGGCGCTGAAGCAGTCACGCAGAGACGCGAACGAGACGGCGACAGAGCTGCTGCGACGCTTTGGCCTCGCCGAGAAGACGGGTGAGTACCCGGACCGGCTCTCCGGCGGCCAGCAGCAGCGAGTCGCGATCGTGCGCGCGCTCGCCATGCAGCCGGAGCTTCTGCTCCTCGACGAGGTGACGAGTGCCCTCGACCCCGAGCTCGTCGCCGAGGTGCTCGACGTGATCCGCGAGCTCGCGGCCGGCGGCATGACGATGATCATCGCGACGCACGAGATGGGGTTCGCCCGCGACATCGCGAGCCGCGTGTGCTTCCTCGACGCCGGCTCGATCCTGGAGGAGGGAACGCCGCAGCAGATCTTCAGCGCTCCGCGCGAGGAGCGCACGCAGCAGTTCCTGCAGCGGATCGTGGACGCCGGCCGCCTGTAGATGGTTGATCGGTAATTGGTGGACGCGCGGCTGGGGGCCTGCACACTGCGCATCGCGTCCGGCTCGATCTACCCCAAGGCAACCCAGCCTTACAGCAGATCGAGCCGAACACACTGCTTGGTGCATGCCCTCCCCGACACGTACCCCAGTCACCGATCAACCATCTCGTCGGCGCTCTGACCTATGATTCGAGCGTGTTGGATCAGTCGAAGAACATCGACTCCTCGCTCGAGCCGCTCGACGAGTACCTCGTCATTCAGCCCGTCAGCGACGAGACCGAGACGCGCGCGGGTCTGATCCTGCCCGCTTCGGCGCTTTCCACGGTGGCTGTCCGCACGGGGATCGTCACCGCCGTCGGCTCCGAGCCGAACGGGATCGAGCGCGGTGACAAGGTGCTGTACCCCCACGAGGCGGGCTTCGATGTGCGCCTCGGCGGGATCGAGGTCAAGGTTCTGAAGCGCAGTGAGCTGATCGGCCGCATCCACGACTGAGCTCGACGGGCGCCCGCGCCGGTGGCTGGCTTCAGCCAGCTGCCCGGGTTCCGCTCGTGCATCTCCTGGTCGCTTCACTGACGGGTCAATCCGTCCGATATCCTCTGCCGACCGGGAGAAGTGGCCGAGTGGCTGAAGGCGCTGCCCTGCTAAGGCAGTATCGGGGGCAACCCTGATCGAGGGTTCGAATGGCTCCTACTCCGTTCCGACCGTTGCAATAACTACTCCAATAAGTCCCCGCCAACGGGACTTTTTGGTGCCAGTGGAACGATCAACGACCAATCGGCGTGGGTGAATCGAAATTCGCCGACGTCGCGAGTCGAAAAACGTCGTGTCAACCAAAAAAGGCCGAGAGCCGCCCAGGCTTGGACGGCTCGATCAGTTCACTGTCGTATTGGCTTGGGCGGCGAGAGCCGCGTCAGTCACTGTGTAGGTGGCGGCGGCTCAGGCACCGCCGGGGTCGGCGCGAGACCGAGGGCGAATGCCTGCGGGCCGTAGGGCAGCTCATGGAGTGCTGGCGAGGGAACGCTCGCGTTGAGGCCGATAGACTGTTAAATGT
This sequence comes from Gaiella sp., assembly GCA_046590225.1. GTDB lineage: Bacteria > Actinomycetota > Thermoleophilia > Gaiellales > Gaiellaceae > Gaiella. The sequence continues at coordinate 5,732 of JBKJVI010000145.1, forward strand.
ATAATGTATATAATCTATACATTGTAGCGACTATGTCCTATACTTCGCAGGGCAGCCAGTATCCGAGGAGGTCGTTGAATGGGACGCGGAGAGTCACCCACAGGGCTAGAAGTCATGCCAGCCACCCAGGCACGGAAGGACATGAAGAGCATTTTCGATCGAGCCATCCATGGTCACCTGCCCGTCCCTCTCGGACGCGACGGATCTGAGCTGATGTTCGGACTCGGGAGCGAGGAACTGGAGCATGTCTTGTCTGTCTACGAGTTCCACCCGCAGGTCATGTTCGACGCAGACGTGTCTGTTTGGCTGCCGGAGTTCGGTATCTACGGAACCGGCGAGAGCCTTGAAGAGGCCAAGGCCGATCTCATCGAGGAGGCTCTCGATTACGTTGCCGACTACTTCGGCGACGATCCCACTTTGCGCTCAGCGCCTAATCGCCGAGCGCATTATCCTCACGCCCTGCGCCTCGTCGTCGCATCATTCGCGGGGCAGGTCGATGATGCGCTGTTCGCGCAGCCGCGCGCAGCCGTCGGAGCAACAAGCTAGAGAGCTGATATGCCATCTGTCGGCCCTCCCGAACACAAGCGCTTCTGCGTGATCGACGAGTGGGAAAAGCTGCAAAGCGCCCGTGGTAAGAAGCGCGATCACGACTACTTCGAGAAGCGGCTCGCCAACGGCGACATCCTTCGCACCAAGGTGTCGCGGAACAAGAAGGAGTACGGAGAAAGCTTCTGGCGTCTCATCCTGAGAGAGCAGCTACGCCTTGACTCCGAAGAGCAGTTCTGGGAGGCCCTTGAGACTGGCAAACCCGTGCGCAGGGCACGGGACGTGACACCGCCGGAGCGACCGACAATCCCGGTTTGGCTCGTCGAGCGTTTGATCTACACCGTTGGCATCCCAGTGTCCGAGGTCAGCCAGATGACCCAAGAAGAGGCCGAGGAGCTGTGGCACAGCTACCGAATGAGCGACAGCTCCGGCAGCGCGGAAGAAGTCTGACCGCCGTCCCTGTCTTTGCCGGTTGTTGTCGTTGTCACGGTTGCAGCCCTTGCACATCTCGCCTGAATGGGGATAATCGAACGAGGCGCGTGCACCAGAGCTACCAATCGGCGGATTGTTCGATCACCGCTGAACGCCGCGCCCCAGCTGTTCAGCGGTCAACCGCAATGCCACTGCCTGTACGGATGTGGGGGTTAATCGAACACTCCCGTTCCCGGGGCACGCGCCGCAAGGAGTGCCCGGCCTCACACGGGGAGACTGATCGTCTTCCGGACTTTCAGGTTCCGCGTCGCCACCGAAAGAAGGTTCTCGTATGCATCGGCGACCTGGGCCGCGAGTTGGTGCAGTTGGAGCGCCCGCCCGCCCCACAGTTCATCCCCGGCACCACGCTCGGCCTCGATCGTGAGATCATCGCGCTCGAAGAACCTCCATTCCTCCCCGAGGAGCAGGGGATCCGGGGATGTATTGTCGTTATAGAACGCGACAAACGGCTCGATCGCGCTCTGGAGACCATGGAGCGCTGACTGGAGCTCCCAATCGAACAGCTGGTCGACTGCCGCGGCAACGAGAGGCTCGATCTCGATTACCGGCCGCGCACGCTGGTCGAGCCACGGCGTAACGAAATCGTTGGTGCGAAGCCAGTCGAGGTGACGAACGTCAAGCGCCACACAGATCGTGGAGACGGTGCCCCAGTCCGGCACGCCGCGCCGCTCCGCCGAATCGACGGCCCCACGGGGCCGGGATGAAGAGCGAGCGACGAACGAATGCTGAGGCCCGAGGGCGCCGTGCCTTCTGCGAGAGCGACGCAGCCGAAGCGCGAGCGTGATCGCCAATGGACTGACGACGAGAACTGCGAGAAGGATCCCTGACGGCACACGCCCACTTGTGCCCGCAGCCACGAGCACACCGAGTAACGCCGCCGCGAAGGCG
>JBKJVI010000039.1:0-2692 GCA_046590225.1 Gaiella sp.
CGGGCAGATCTCCACGTTTCGGCTCGTGATCCTGATCTACGTCGGACTGATGCTGCCGTTCTCGGTCTACATGCTGACGAACTTCTTCCGCACCATCCCGGCCAGCATGATGGAGGCGGCCCTCATCGACGGCGCATCGTCCTGGCGGGTGTTCAGGCGCATCGTGCTGCCGCTGTCGGCTGCACCTCTCGTCACGCTCGCGGTGGTCAACCTGCTCTGGGTGTGGAACGAGCTCCTGATTGCCCTTGTCTTCCTGCAGGACGACTCCAAGAAAACCCTGATGGTTGGCATCACCGGGTTCCAGAGCCGCTACAGCCTCGACGTACCGGTGATCATGGCCGGGCTGACGCTCGCGACCCTGCCGATCGTCACCGTCTACATCTTCGGCCAACGCTACTTCGTGCGTGGACTGGTGGCGGGAGCGCTGAAGGGCGAGTGAGCGCCCGGCGAATCGTCGACACGACCCTGGTGCACGACGGCGTCCCAGGGCTCGCGCTCGAGGGCGATCGCCTGCGCCTAACGCTCTTCCCCGATGCAGGAGCGAAGATCCTCGACCTCGTGCACCGGCCGACGGGGGTCAACCTGCTGTGGCAGAACCCTCGAGTTCCGCTGCGCCGAACGTATCCTGGCGCAGCATTCGACGACGTCTGGTGTGGCGGCTGGGACGAGCTCTTCCCCACCGACCCCCCATGCGAGCTCGATGGGAACACATTCCACGACCACGGCGATCTCTGGCACGGTCCGTGGGACTGGTCGATCGACGAGGACGACGGCGAGACGGCGACGGTCGCCCTGCGACGCTTCACGGTTGCCCTCCCATGCCTGATGGAGAAATGGGTGACCCTACGCCGCGACGGCCTCGACGTGACGTTCCGCCACCGGCTCACGAACCTCGGTACCCAGCGGGTGTCGTTCGCGTGGAACCTGCACGTCGCTCACGCGATCGGACCCGACTCTCGCATCCACGTGCCGGCGAAGGCTCTGGCCGTGGTACCGACCCATCCAGGGCGCTTCGCCGGCGGCCCAGCGGTGCTCGACTGGCCGCTCCACGGCGACATCGATCTATCAGCGGTGCTGCCGGCCGAGGCTGGGATGACGGAGTGGCTTCACACCGTAGGAGTGGCAGAGGGCTGGTGCGCGGTCACCCATCCGTCGCGTTCGCTCGGCCTGGGGATCACGTTCGACCCGGAGCTGTTCCGGACCACCTGGCTCTGGGGTGTCTACGGCGGCTGGCGCGGACATTACGTCCTCCTGACGGAGCCGTCGACGAGCCCACCCGGCGGCCTGGCGAAGAACGTCGCCGGCGGAACTGCCGCGTGGCTCGAAGCAGGAGCGGCGATCGAGACGGCCGTCACGGCGACGGTCATCGAACAGACAGGGGGGCACACGGGCGAGGTGTGGCCGGCCTTTCTTGTCGAACCCGGCGCGAACGATCCGTAGCGGTCGCCGGGCCGATCCCCGATCGCTCTTCGCTTCTGACCGGGGCTGTGGCTTTCCCCGATGTCCGCCCGCATGTCCGGGGTGAGAATCGGTGTGTGCTGCTGCCACCCTGGAAGGTACAGGCCGTGGAGCCGATCACTTTCCCCCGCCCGACCGGCGCGCGCAGACGATCGCCGAAGCGGGCCGCAACATGTTCCTGCTTCGGGCCGAGGACGTCTTCATCGACCTGCGCACCGACAGCGGCACCTCGGCGCTCTCTCAGGAGCAGCGTGCCACGATGGAGTTCGGCGAAGAATCGCATGCGGGTCGCGGAGCTACTACCGGCTCGAGACCGCGATGCGCGATCTCTACGGGTACCGAAGCCTGATTCCGACGAACCAGGGCGCCGGTTTCTTCTCTCGACCGAACGCAGCTCTCACCTCACGAAGTGCTCCCTACCGAGCGGTTCGCACCAACAGAGAGTCAGTGGTTGCCCAAACCGCGCGCGCAAGTTCGATTCTTGCCGGGGGCATGCACCTCGATTCGATCCGGTTCACACGCCGATCCGGATCATCTTCCGATTCACGAACTCCTCGGTCGCGTAGCGGCCGAGCTCGCGGCCGAAGCCAGAGCGCTTGACGCCGCCGAACGGGAGCTCGGCTGCGTCTGCACCAACGACGTTCACGAAGACCATCCCGGCCTCGATGCGATCGGCGACGCGCAATGCCTGATCCGGGTCGGTCGTGAAGACGTACGAGCCGAGCCCGTACGGCGTGTCGTTCGCGACTGCGACCGCCTCGTCCTCGGAATCGACGCGATACACGATCGCGATCGGCCCGAAGAACTCCTCGAGGTGCGCGCTGTTGCCTGCAGTGACTCCCGTGAGGACGCCGGGCGAGACGAAGTTGCCGTCTCGCGTCCCGCCGACGAGCGTGGCACCTCCTGCCACCGCACGGCGCAACTGGTCTTCGAGTCGGTCGGCGGCGGTCGGTGAGGAGAGGGGGCCCATCTCGGCGTCGGGCGCGAATGGGTCGCCGGGCTGGACCGCCGTCAGCGCCTCGGTCAACTTGCTCACGAACGGCTCGTAGAGATCGGCTGCGACAACGAAGCGCTTGGCAGCGTTGCAGGACTGGCCCGCGTTGTCGAGCCGGGAAGCGACCGCGGACTCCACTACACCGTCGAGGTCATCGGTGCTCAGCAGGACGAACGGGTCCGAGCCACCGAGCTCGAGCACGACCTTCTTCAGGTTGCGTCCAGCGATCTCGGCGACCGC
>JBKJVI010000099.1:0-7183 GCA_046590225.1 Gaiella sp.
CGGGGAGATCGTCCTCGGCGTCGTATCGGCGCCTGCGCTTCATCGGCGCTGGCACGCCGAGCGGGGCGGAGGTGCCTGGGTCAACGACGACCGCATTCGCGTTTCGGCAATCCGCCAGATCGAGGACGCGGTGCTCTCGTTCGCGCTCGAGCAGCCGATACCGTCACTCGCCGGGTACGCCTGGCATGCGCGCGGCTACGGCGACTTCTGGGCCCACATGCTCGTCGCCGAGGGGGCGGTCGACGGCGCCGTCGATGCTGTCGGTGTGAACGTCTGGGATCTCGCGGCGATCCAGCCGATCGTCGAGGAGGCCGGCGGGCGCTTCAGTGACGCGTCGGGCGCGAGCCGAATCGACGGTGGCACCGCGATCTCCTCGAACGGGCACCTGCACGAGACACTGCTCGAAGCGGTTCGTTAGCGGGGCGTGGGCAAGGCTGCCCGCGCGGCAGCCTCGTACACCGGGTCGCGGCCGAACTGGTCGAGCTCGCCCGACAGCAGCTCGCTCGAGCTGAGCGGATCGCCCCCGTGTCCCACTGCCTCTCCGTCGACCCAGATCGCCTCGACGACTTCGGCGTTGCGGCGGGTCAGCGAGATCTCCCGCTTCATCCTCGACCGCAGCCACCCCGCGATCAGCTCGGCATCGGCGCGCGGCCCCTCGACGCGCAGTTTCTCGATGGTCGCGATCCCGGGCCAGAGATCCGCCAGCTTCCGCCGCCACGGCAGGGTTCGCGAGAACGCGATGTCGGAGACCGCGGTGCGCTCGTACAGCGCAGACAGATCGCCGTAGGCGGCCGGGGTGCGGCGCCATTCCGTCGAGTCGACAACGAGCCGATCCGTCACCTCGAGGATCTCTTCGAGCTCTCCGGTCTCCCACGAAGGCTCGCCGCGCCAGCGACAGAAGACGGGCAGGTCGGAAACGAGCAAGGGGGTGATAATCGAGCCGGGGTGATGGACTGCGTCGCCGCGCAGCCTGATCTGGATCACCTCGGAAAGCACCTCGTGCGCCATCCCGGGAAGCTGAAACCCCTTCAGCTCGGCCTTCGCCACGACCTCGCTCGTGCGCCCCGCTTCGGGGATCAGGAAGATCGTGCGCGCCGGATGGCGCTCGGCCAGACCCGCGAGGGTGCCCTTCGCCTTCGCGAGCCATTCAGGCGGGCACCAGACGATGTGGGTCATCGTGCTCGTGCGGAGCTCCGGCATCCCGTCGGCCTCCTCGAGCACGCGGAGTTTTCCCAGTTGCCGTTCGATGTCGGAGACGACGCCCACTAGTGCCGGCGCCAGGAGCGTGCGTCGCGGTGAATCAGGTCGTCGGCGGACCGCGGGCCCCACGTGCCACTCGCGTAGTTCGGGAAGTTCGGCCGGTCACGCGACCAGCCACCGAGGATCGCGTCGACGAGCTTCCACTGCTCCTCGACCTCGTCCTCGCGGGTGAACAGCGTCGCGTCGCCGAGCATTGCGTCGAGGATCAGCCGCTCATACGCCTCGGGAAGGCCGGTGCGGAAGGCGCCGCCGTAGAGGAAGTCCATGTGCACGGTGCGGATCGTCATCCCCGCGCCGGGCACCTTGGCACCGATCGCGAGCGAGACGCCCTCGTCTGGCTGGACATGGATGAGGAGCACGTTCGGCCTCAGCCCGTCACCGGCGATCGCCTCGAACGGCGGGTGCGGTGCCCGCTGGAACTGGATCGCGATCGTTGTCTCGCGGCGTCCGAGCCGCTTGCCCGCGCGAACGTAGAACGGCGTGTCGGCCCACCGCCAGTTGTCCACGTAGAGCTTCGCTGCGATGAACGTCTCGGTCAGCGAGCCCGGCGCCACACCGTCCTCCTCCCGGTAGCCGGGTACCTCGATGCCCTCGACGAACCCTGTGCCGTACTGGCCCCGGACGACGGACTTCGGCCCGGGCGTATGCATCGACTTCAGCACCTTCACCTTCTCGTTCCGCACCGAGTCGGCAGTGAAGTCGATTGGCGGTTCCATCGCCGTGAGCGCGAGGAGCTGGAGGAGGTGGTTCTGGAAGATGTCGCGGATCACACCAGCCGACTCGTAAAACCCGGCGCGGCCCTCGATGCCCATCGACTCGGCGACCGTGATCTGCACGTGATCGATGAACTGACGGTTCCAGATCGGCTCGAAGATGCCGTTCGCGAACCGCAGCGCCAGCATGTTCTGCACCGTCTCCTTGCCGAGGTAATGATCGATCCGGAAGATCTCGTCCTCCCGGAACCACGTGTGCAACAGCTCGTTGAGCTCGAGCGCCGAGGACAAGTCGCGGCCGAACGGCTTCTCGACGATCAGCCGCACCCACCCTTCCTTGTGGCGGCGCTTGCCGATCTCGGAGACGGTGATCGCAAAGGCCTGAGGCGGAACGGCAAGGTAGTAGAGCCGGTTGCCCGCGGTACCGTACTCGGCGTCGATCTCCTCGAGGACCTGACCGACACGGTCCTCTCCCTCGGCATCGGCGAAGTCGGTGCCCACGTAGCGCATGCCCCGCGAGAGCGCGTCCCACACGTCCTGCCGAAAGGGATCGCGCGCGTGCTCCTTGACCGCCTTCTTCATCGCGGCCGCGAACTTCGCCGAGGTCTGCGGCGAGCGAGCTACGCCGACGATTGCGAATTTCTCGGGCAGAAGCTTGCGGTACGCGAGAGCGTAGAGCGCGGGAAACAGCTTGCGCTTCGTCAGATCACCCGACGCGCCGAAGATAACGACGGCGCACGATTCGGGTCGCCGCCGGAGCTGCAGCCCTTCGAGGAGCGGGTTCGCCTCGTCACTCACGAGGACGCCAGCGAGCCCACCTTGGCCCGGATCCCGTCGAGGAGCTCCGCGAAGGAGTCGGCGAACTTCTGCACGCCCTCTGCCTCGAGAGTGTCGACGACATCGTCATAGTCGATGCCCGCGGCTGCAAGTTCGGCGAGGAGCTCCATCGCCTCGCCGATGCCGCTCGTGATGCTTCCGGTCTTCACCTCACCGTGATCCGCAAAGGCGCGCACCGTCTCGAGCGGCATCGTGTTCACCGAGTCCGGCCCGATGAGCTCCTCGACGTAGATGACGTCGCGATAGGCAGGGTTCTTCGCCGACGTCGAGGCCCACAGGCACCGCTGCGGACGCGCGCCCTTGCCGGCGAGATACGCCCAGCGGTCGTCGCCGAAGACATCGAGGTAGTGCTGATAGGCGAGTCGCGCGTTTGCGACGGCGAGCTGTCCCTGAAGGTCGGTGCGTCCGATGGCCTCGAGGCGCTTGTCGGCCTCGCTGTCGACCCGCGAGACGAAGAAGCTCGCGACCGAGAGGACGCTTGAAGGATCGCCGCCACCTGCAGCGAGGCGCTCGAGACCGCGGAGGTATGCCTCCGCAACCGCGACGTAGCGCTCGAGCGAGAAGATCAGCGTGACGTTGATCGACACACCCTTCGCGATGCAGTCCTCGATTGCTCCGAGTCCGGGCTCGGTCGCCGGGATCTTGACGTAGAGGTTCGGGCGTCCGACCTCCCTGTTGAAGCGGATTGCCTGGTCGAACGTCTTCTCGCGCTCGTAGGCGAGCGTCGGGTCGACCTCGAGTGACACCCACCCGTCGACCCGGGACGTGCGCTCCCAGACGGGAAGCATCAGGTCGCAGGCCTCGCGGATGTCGGCCATACCGAGCGCGAAGAAGATCTCGACCGGATCGTCGGTCTCGGCGGCGACCTCGCGCAGTTGCTCGTCGTAGAGGTCACCCTCAGCGAGCGCCTTCTGGAAGATCGTCGGGTTGGACGTGACGCCGACGATCGAGTCTTCCTCGATCAGCCGGGCGAGCGCACCGGAGTGGAGCATCTCCCGTGAGAGGGAGTCGATCCACGCGCTGACGCCCGCCTCGGCGAGCTCCTGCATGCGTGTCGATTCAGCCATCGGCCATCCTTTCCAACTCGGCCACCTTCTCGAGGCGGTCTGCGTAGCGGCCACCGCCGATGAAGCGGGCCCGCAGAAATGTCCGGACGAGCTCCTGTGCCAGCTCTCTGCCGACGATCTCGGAGCCGAGGCAGAGCACGTTCATGTCGTCGTGCTCGACGCCCTGGTGCGCGGAATACGAATCGTGGCAGACAGCGGCGCGGATGCCCGGGATCTTCGACGCGGCGATCGACGCGCCGACACCCGAGCCACACACGAGGACGCCCCGGTCGACTTCCCCCCGGCGGATCGCCATCCCGAGCTCGAGCGCCTTGTCCGGGTAGTCGACGCGCACGACATCGGTGTCGACACCCAGATCGACTGCCTGGTGCTCCTCCGCAGCGACTACGGCGAGCACCGCCTCACGGAGCTTGACGCCGCGATGGTCGAAGGAGACCGCGATCCTCACGCGAGCTCAGCCTGGAGCGTCGCGGCGATTGCCTCCGCGGTGATGCCGAACTCGGCGAAGATCCGCTCGAACGGCGCAGATGCTCCAAAATGGTCTATGCCAATGATAGCGCTGGCGTACCGCTCCCAGCCGAGGGTGACGCCCGCCTCCACGGCAACGCGCACCTCTACCGCAGGCGGCAGGACCGAGTCCTGGTAGTCGTCGTCCTGCTCGTCGAAGAGCTCCCAGCAGGGCATCGAGACGACGCGAACGTTCGCCTCGAGCGACTGGGCCGCCTCGAGGGCGAGATGCACCTCGCTGCCGGTCGCGATCACGATCGCCTCGGGCTCGCCCTCTCCACGCTGCCAGAGCGTGTAGGCGCCGCGGAGCGCGCCCTCCGCGGGAGCGACGACCGAGCGGTCGAGCGTCGGCAGCTTCTGACGCGTGAGCGCGAGGGCGACCGGCCCATCGGGACGCTCGACGGCGATCCGCCAGGCCATCGATGTCTCGTTCGCATCGGCGGGTCGCACGTACCAGAGGTTCGGGATTGCCCTCAGGGTCATGTGGTGCTCGACGGGCTGGTGGGTCGGCCCGTCTTCGCCGACGGCGATCGAGTCGTGCGTCCAGACCCAGGCCGTGCGAAGCCCCATCAGCGCCGAGAGACGAACGGCGCCACGCATGTAGTCGGAAAAGATGAGAAACGTCGAGCCGTAGGGCCGCAGCATCGCCGGGTCGAGCGCGATTCCATTGACGATCGATCCCATCGCGTGCTCGCGGATCCCGAACGCGATGTTGCGCCCGACATGCGTGGCGGAGAAGATCCCCGCGCCCGTGAACTCGGTCTTGTTGGACTCGACGAGATCGGCAGACCCTCCGACCATCGTGGGCGTGAACGGCTTCAGCGCCTGCATCACGGTCTTGCCGGCATCGCGCGTCGCGACCTGCTCACCGGCGGAAAACACGGGCAGTGCCTCGCGCCAGCCGTCACGCGGCTCGCCACGCAAGTCGAGTTCGCGCTCGGTCGCAAGTGCAGGGAACGCGCCGGCCCAGGCGGTCACGCGCTCGTCCCACTCCCGCTGCAGCTCGGCGCCGCGCGTCAAGACCGGGGCCATGTCCTCGCGCACGAGATCGGAGACCGCGAAGGTCGCGTCCGGGTCGAAGCCCATCAGCTCCTTCGTCGCGCGGATCTCGGCGCCGCCGAGTGGCGCACCGTGCGCCTTCGCTGTGTCGATCGCGTTCGGTGCGGGGTAGGCGATATGCGTGCGCAGCACGATCAACGAGGGACGTGCCTCCTCCGCCTTCGCTGCTGCGAGCGCGCCGAGGATCCCATCCAGATCCTCGGAGTCGTCGACGTGCTGGACATGCCAGCCGTAGGCCTCGAAGCGCTTGCCCTTGTCCTCCGTCGTGAACGTGAGAGCCGTCGTGCCGTCGATCGTGATGTGGTTGTCGTCGTAGACGTAGATGAGTCGGCCGAGCCCCAGGTGCCCTGCGATCGACGCAGCCTCCTGCGTGACGCCTTCCATCATGTCGCCGTCGGAGCAGATCGCGTAGATCCACGAGTCGACGATCTCGTGGTGGGGGCGGTTGTAGCGATCGGCGAGGAAGCGCTGCGCGATCGCCATCCCGACCCCGTTCGCAAAGCCCTGGCCGAGCGGTCCCGTCGTCGTCTCGATTCCGGCCGTGTGCCCCCTTTCAGGATGGCCAGGAGTGCGCGAGCCCCATTGGCGGAACTGCTTCAGGTCGTCGAGTGAGAGGTCGTAGCCCGCGAGATGAAGAGACGCGTACTGAAGGACACAGGCGTGGCCGGCGGAGAGGATGAAGCGGTCGCGACCGGCCCAGTGTGGATCGGCCGGGTTGTGGCGCATCACGTTGCGGTAGAGGAGGTATGCGACCGGCGCGAGCGCCATGGCCGTTCCGGGGTGGCCGGCGTTCGCCTGCTGCACCGCGTCCATCGCGAGCGCGCGAATCGTGTCGACGGTCTGGGTGCGGGGATCCGGAGCCACGAGCTGACCGAGCATATCGCGAGGAGTGCGTCGGCCGCATCTACCCTAGTGGGGTGTCCCGCAACGTCCGACGAAAAAATGATCGTTGCGGGACACCCCACTCCATGTTGGTCTCAGTAGTGCGGCGTCTCACAACTCTGTTTTTGCCCGTCGAACGTTGTGAGACGCCGCACTAGTCCCGTGTCCGTCCTGATTGCATCGAATCTCCGCAAGGAGCTTTCTGGGGATCCCCTCTTCGACGGGATCTCGTTCTCGGTCGACCGAGGGCAGCGGCTGGCACTCGCCGGCCAGAACGGTGCCGGCAAGACGACGCTGCTGCGGGCAATCATCGGCGAGACGACGATCCAGGCTGGAGAGATCGCGCTGCAGAAGGGTGCGCGCGTCGCGCTCCACGATCAGCGTCCACCGCGCAATCGTGGTCTGACGTTGCGCGAATACTCGATCTCCGGCGCCTCCGCGCTCGTCCGGATCGAGGAGGAGCTGCGCGAGCTCGAGCAGGCGATGGCGAGTGGCACGCATGACGAGGCAACACTCAGGCGCTACAGCGAGGCGCAGGCGCGGCTCGAGCACGCCGGAGGCTGGGGCTGGCGCGACCGTGCCGCCTCGATGCTCCGTGGTCTCGGGTTCCGCGATGCAGATCTCGACCGCCAGCTCTCCACCTTCTCCGGCGGGGAGCTCACACGCGCCTCGCTTGCCCGTGCGCTCGCGGGGGATCCCGACCTCCTGCTCCTCGACGAGCCGACGAACCACCTCGACGTGGAGAGCCTCGAATGGCTCGAGCGCGAGCTGACGACGATCGACGCGGCCGTGATCCTCGTAGCCCACGACCGTTGGTTCCTCGAGTCCGTGACGACGGCCGTGCTCGAGCTCGAAGGC
>JBKJVI010000111.1:0-4246 GCA_046590225.1 Gaiella sp.
CTGTCAGCGCGACCGCCTTGGCGTTGAGCAGGACGCCCTCGACGAGCCTGTTGCCGCTGGCGCGTAGCAGGGGCAGCAGTCGCGCTATCTGTGCGAGCGCATGGTCGAGCTGGCCGCCCTCGACGAGCATGCCGACGCGGTTTGAGGCAGCGAACTGCGCCAACAAGGCGAGGCCGCGCTGCTGGTCGAACGCTTCTGTCTGCTCGAATTGGGCTGCTGCCGCGGCGGGCCCTTCCAGCGTGCCCCGGACGATCGCGAGGTTGTTCATCAGGGTGCCAGCGTCGCGGCCTTTGCCCGCGGCGACGAGCAGCCCGAGCGCCTGTTCTGTGTCGGCGAGCCCTTCGAGGTCGCCGAGACTGCAGCGGGCAAGGCCGCGGTAGCCGAGCGCCCGTCCAGGGACGGGCAGGCTTAGCTCGTCGGCCAGGGCGAGCGCCCCGTCAGCTGCCACGATCGCCTCCTTGGTGGCGCCGCTCACGTACCGGGCGCTCACGAGCTGGGTGATGGCGCCGACGAGTTCGGGGCCGGGGGCGGGTTCGAGCAGCGCGACCGCCTGTTCCGCGACCGCCAGGGCGCCCGGCTCACCGAGAATCCGGCGCACGTCGGAGAGAATGCTGAGCGCCTCCCCCGCGTGTAGCAGGTCGGCCTGCGCCTGGAACAGGTTGTTTGCCTGGTCGAGCGCCTCCGCTGCCTCGGGCAGGCGGCCTGCCTGGAGGGCTGCGTCCGCCCAGCGCAGCAGCACGAGCGCGTAGCCGGGATCCTGTTCGGATGTGAGTATTCTGGCGCGGTCGAGCAGGCTGAGTGCCTTGTTGGTGTCGAGGCCGAGGGCGCGTTCCCCCGCCAGGAGCGCGAACCGTGCCGCGTTGGGAGTAACCTCGGCTTGGAGGACGGTGTCGCCGGTCGCCTCGGCCAACGTCAGTGCTTCGCCGGTGTGGTAGGCGAGTACTTCGGCCATGTCCTCGACGCGCTCCCCGGCCTTCGCTTCCAGCCAGTCGGCCGCCTTCAGGTGGCGTGCCGCCCTTTGCGCACGCGGGATCTGGGCGTAGGCGACATCACGCACCAGCAGGTGCCAGAAGCCGTACTCGGCCTCCCCCTCCATCGACGACTGCCGCGCACCACGGACAAGCTCCTTGCGTGACAGTTCGTGCAGCGCCTGTTCGACCTCAAGTGGGTCGCGGTCGCCCATCGCAACCACCGATCCGGCCCAGAAGACCTTGCCCATTACCGCCGCGTCCTGCAACAGCTGCTTGCGCTCCTGGGGCAGAGTGTCGAGCCGGGCTGCGATCAACGCCTGGATCGAGTCCGGGAACGGCACCTCAGCGTCCGACCGCAACGTGCCGTGTGCATCGAGGAGGTCTCGGTCGCGCAGCATCCGCACGAACTCCTCCGCATACAGAGGGTTCCCACCAGCGCGTTCCAACAACAGCTGCTGGGTTTCGGCGGGCAGCACCGCCTGCTCCAACAGCGCGGAGACGAGTTTCGCAGTGTCGGTGTCCGACAGCGGTGAGAGGTTGATCGCGGTCGTGTTCCGCAACGCCGCACCCCAGCTCGGGTGGGTCTCGTACAACTCCGGCCGCGCCGTACAAACGACGAGAAGCGGCACTCCTTGGGCCCAGTCGGCCAGGTGTTCGAGGAATGCGAGCAGCGCACTGTCGGCCCAGTGAATGTCTTCGACCACCAACACCAGTGGGTCACGCTCAGCGACGGATTCGAGGAACTTGCGCCAGGCCGTGAACAACTCCTCGTGCGCTGCCACCTCTCCCGCATCGATCCCGAGCAGCGGCAGCAACCTCGCCCGCAGCCACGGCCTCTCCTCGGAGTCGGGCAACACCGCCTCCAGCTTGCTCGTGACGATGTCGGGTGGGTCGGACTCGAAAATCCCAGCGTGCGCCTTCACGATCTCCCCCAACGCCCAGAACGTGATCCCCTCCCCATACGGCAAACACCGGCCCTGCCGCCAACGCACGATCCGCTGTAGCCCGTCGATGTAGACAAACAACTCCGCTACCAGTCGCGACTTCCCCACACCCGGCTCGCCCACCACCGTCACCAGCTGGGTGGAGCGTTCCGCCACGACCTTGTCGAACGTTCCCCGCAACAAGTTCAGGTCAAGCTCGCGACCGACCAGCGGCGTCGACATCGAGCGGATCACATCGGAGCCGAACCGGGCCGTCGAACGAAGCGCCTGCCACACCTGCACCGGCTCGGCCTTCCCTTTCGCGCTGATCGCGTCGAGCGGCCCGTACTCGAACACCCGCTCTGTCGCCTGGAACGTGCTCTCACCCACCGCAACCCCGTCTACTGGCGCCTGCGCCTGGATCCGGGCTGCCGTGTTCACCACATCGCCGGTCACCATTCCCTCGCCAAGCTCCGGCCGCGCAGCAATCGACACCACCGCCTCACCCGTATTCACCCCGATACGCACAGACAACGCGAGTGCTCCGTTGGCGTCGTTCAACTCCTCGATCGCCTCCAACACTGCAAGCCCAGCCCGCACAGCTCGCTCCGGATCGTCCTCATGCGACACCGGTGCGCCGAACACCGCCATCACCGCGTCCCCGATGAATTTCTCCACCGTCCCCCCGAAAGCCTCGATCCGCTCCCGCGTCCGCAAGTGATACGGCGCAATCCGCGCAGCAACCTCCTCCGGATCCGCGCTCTCGGACGCCGCCGTGAACCCCACCAGATCACAAAACAACACCGACACAACCTTCCGCTCCTGCGCGACGACGGGAGAGGGACTGGTCAGCGGGGCGCCACAGAACGGGCAAAACGGGAACTCGCCAGGAAGTTCCGTGCCACACGAGGGGCAGGTCATCATTGGCGCGAGTCTACGGCCTTCCAGACCCTCGCTCCAACACCGGGACGGCGAGGGCAACAGGAGGGCAACCAGACCCACCGAGACCAGCCGAGATCAATCCTCGCCTGAACTTCCCTTCAACCCCTGTTTCAAGCCAGATCCCCAGATCCATCGAGCTCCACCGAGATCGCTCGGCAGAACTCAAAATCCGGCGCCTGAAAGGGCGTGGGGGTTCGATTCCCCCTTCGGCATCGGCTGATCTCGGCATTCCGTTCAGGTTTGGTTCATGTCATCCCGGGCGAGAATCCCTACGCTGCTTGCCTGTGACCGAGGTTCTTGCAGTCGATGCTGTTGGTGTGACGAAGCGCTACGGCGATCTCGTCGCGGTGAAAGGCATCTCCATCCAGGTCGAGCAGGGTGAGGTGTATGGCGTGCTCGGACCGAATGGCGCCGGTAAGACGACGTTCATGCGGATGTTGTTCGGGCTGATTTGCCCCGACGCGGGCGAGATCCGGTTGTTCGGCCGCACCTGGGCGAAGGACGGGACGCGGGTGCTGGATGATGTCGCCGGGTTCGTGGAGACGCCGCGCTTCTATCCCTATCTGACCGGCCGTGAGAACCTCGTGGGCCTTGCGCGTCTCGACGGTGGCGGTTCGGTGAACCGGATCGACGAAGTGCTCGACATCGTCGATCTCGCGGCGCGGGCAGATGACAAGACCCGGGAGTATTCCTACGGCATGAGGCAGCGGCTCGGCGTCGCTGCGAGCCTGATCCGACATCCGCGCCTGCTCGTCGTGGACGAGCCCGCGAACGGCCTCGACCCGGCTGGGATCAGGGATATGCGCGCGTTGATCAAGCGGCTCGCCGACTCGGGGCTGACCGTGCTGCTCTCCTCGCATGACATGATCGAGGTCGAAGAGATCTGTGACAACGTCACGATCATGCGCAAGGGAGACGTCGTCTTCCATGGCAGCATCGCGGAGTTGCGGGAGCAGGCGCCCGAGCAGGGGCATCGGGTCTCGACTGACGACGACGAGCGGGCGATTGCGATCGGGCGCGACTTCGAGCATCTCGTGGTCGGCCGCGTCGACGAGGGTGGCCTCTCGGTTGTCGGTGCGCAGGACGAGGTCGATCGGCTGGTGAAGACATTCGTCGATCAGGGTCTCGCCCTTCGCGCGCTCGAAAACACGGAAACCCCGCTGCAGACCCTCTTCTTCATGTTGACCGAACGTGACCGCCACGATTCCGAGCTCGCAGCTGCGGTGGGCGGCTGAGATGAGCGCGAGCGAGATCGCACCGGCTCTTGTGGCTGCCGGGTCGCGTGCCCGGAGACCGGGTCTTGGCAGCGCTTTCGGCTGGGAGCTGAGCAAGCTGTGGAAGCAGAAGCGCGCCAAGATCACGCTTGCGTTCGCCGCAGTCGCGCCCGTGCTGATCGTGCTGATCGTGAAG
>JBKJVI010000179.1:0-4250 GCA_046590225.1 Gaiella sp.
GATCTCTTCTCGTCGATTGTCGTCGGGATCGGCGCCTTCCCTGGCATGACCGACGACGACCAGCGGTACTTCCGGGACGTCTACGACCACCTGATCCGGATCAGTGACATGGTCGACACCTACCGCGACCTGCTCACCGGCGCGATGGACGTCTATCTCTCGACGGTGTCGAACAGGCTCAACGGGGTCATGAAGCAGCTCGCGATCATCGCGACAGTGTTCATGCCGCTGACGTTTCTGACCGGGTTCTTCGGGCAGAACCTCGGCTGGATGGTCGCCCACAGTGGTGGCCTCGGCCACTTCCTCGTCTTCGGGATCGGGCTCGAGCTGGTGACGCTGACGATCGTGCTCGGCTACTTCTACCGCCGCGGCTGGCTCGGCCGCTAGGGGCCGCCATCAATCCGCGCGGGCTGCCTTCAGCCAGGCAGCGGAACGTCCGTGAGCCCGGGTCGCTTGTACCGCTTCGCGTATGCCGGCACCGTGAGGCCGTCCTTGAGGTCGGCGGCCGCAACGGGCGGAAGCGCGCGGACGGTCAGCGGGATGTGCCCCGCCCAGACGTCGAGCTCGGCATCCGGCGTGCCTCCGTCATCCGGCCCACCCACGCGGATCTTGGCCGAGGCCTCGTCGAGCGGGAGCCAGAGTACGCCGGTCGCTTTCAGCTCCTTGCGCGTCGGCGGGCGCGAGTCTGCGAAGCGACCGGGGAGGAGCTTCTCGGTGAACGCCTCGAGCACGGCGTTCTTCTCGTCGGAGTCGGTCACGGTCGTCGCTCTGCCGAGCACCACGACTGACCGGTAGTTGATCGAGTGCTCGAAGACGGAGCGGGCGAGAACGATGCCGTCGAGAAGCGTCACCGTGACACAGGCGGGGATGCCCTCACTGACCGCCCGTACCGTCCGACTGGCCGAGGAGCCGTGCACGTAGAGCCGGTCACCGAGGCGTGCATGCAGGGTCGGAATCACGTACGGCTGCCCGTCGCGTTCGAACCCGAGATGGCAGACGAGCGCGGCATCGAGGATCGCGTCGATCGCCTCGCGGTCGTAGGCCGCGTTCTCGTGCACGCGCTTCACACGGGTACGGGCCGACGGTGCTCCGGAGCGATGAGCCATAGCGGGTGAGGGTACACGCTTGCGTGTACCCGGCCGTTCACGGATCATCTGCGAGCGGCACTCGCCGTGCGCGATGAGCAAGCGACGAATGGGAGGCCGGGAGTGGGGCAGGGAATGAACGCAACGGCGCACCCCCTTGACCCACTCTCCTTCGAGGAGACCGGCCTTGCGGCCCAGGCAGTGCGCGCGCACGTCGGTGAGGGCGCCCGCTGGCGCTTCGCCTCGATCGAGCTCAGGGAGCCCGCGAAGGATGTCGTCACGGGCTTCCGCCCGGGCGACTCGATCGACCGCGTCGCCCACGTGATCTGCTGGAACTGCGTGGACGGCAAGGCGTACCGCGCACACGTGGCGCTTGCCGACGCGGGCGTGACGTGGGAAGAGCTGCCGGAAGGGACGCAGC
Source organism: Gaiella sp. (assembly GCA_046590225.1). Taxonomy (GTDB): domain Bacteria; phylum Actinomycetota; class Thermoleophilia; order Gaiellales; family Gaiellaceae; genus Gaiella. The sequence continues at coordinate 1,507 of JBKJVI010000179.1, forward strand.
CGAACATGACGGTCGACGAGTTCCACGACTGCGACCGGGCGCTCCGCAACGACCCGCGACTCGTCGAGGCGCTGCGCGCCCGCGGGGTCACGGACATGGATCTCGTCATCGTCGACGTCTGGAACTACGGACATCACCTGATCCCCGAGGCGTATCGCGGCCGGAGGCTCGGCTGGGTCGATCTCTGGCACCGCGGCTCCCCCGAGGCGAACCCATACGCGAACCCGGTCAACGGGCTCCACGGAATCGTCGATCTGAACTCGATGGAGTTGCTCGAGCTCGAGGACACGTTTGTCGTAGACGCGCCCGAGACGATGGGCGAGTACGTGCCGACGCTCGTTCCCGGGCAGACCCAGCGCGACATCCGCCCGCTCGAGATCGTCCAGCCCGAAGGGGTCTCGTTCACCCTGGAGGGGAACTTGCTCCGCTGGCAGAACTGGTCGCTCCGCGTCGGCTTCAATTACCGCGAAGGACTCGTCCTCCACACGGTCGGCTACGAGGACGATGGACGCGTCCGCGCGGTCGCACACAGGCTCTCCCTGGCCGAGATGGTCGTGCCGTACCGCGATCCCTCGACGGATCACTACCGCCGCACTGCCTTCGACGTCGGCGAGTGGGGCCTCGGCTTCATGACGGTGCCGCTCGAGCTCGGTTGCGACTGCCTTGGTGAGATCACGTACCTCCACGCTGTGACACACGATTCGCAGGGCGTCGCGCGGACGATCAAGAACGCGATCTGCATCCACGAGGAGGACAACGCCGTCCTCTGGAAACACGTCGACCCGGTCGCAGGATCCGAGGTGCGAAGGATGCGGCGCTTCGTCGTCTCCTTCCACGCGGTCGTCGCGAACTACGACTACATCGTCTACTGGCGCTTCTACCAGGACGGCAACATCGAGTGCGAGGTGCGCGCCACCGGGATCATGGTGACGGCGAAGTATCCGGTCGGCGAGCAGCCGCCCTACGGCACCCAGGTCGCAGAGCAGACCTACGCGCCGACGCACCAGCACTTCATCGTGGCGCGCCTCGACCTCGACGTCGACGGCGAGCAGAACACGGTCGTCGCGACGCAGTCGGAGGTGCCGCCGATCGGGCCGGACAACCCGCACGGTCTCGCCATCGTCCAGCGCGCCACATCGCTCCGTACCGAGGAGGAGGGCAAGCAGGACTATGACTGGAACACGCAGCGGGCCTGGAAGGTCGTCAACGAGGACGTGACGAACGGCTTCGGGATGCCGGTCGGGTACAAGCTCGTTCCGAGCGGCGCCTTCCCACCGATGTTTGATCCGTCGAGCCCCGTCCTCAAGCGCGCCCAGGTGATCGGGCACACGCTCTGGGTGACGCCGTTCGCGCAGGACGAACGCTGGCCGTGCGGTGAGTTCCCCGTGCAGGCGGCGGAGGACACCGGCCTTCCGGCCTGGACGGCCGCAAACCGCTCGATCGAGAACACCGACGTCGTGCTCTGGTACGTCTTCGGCCTCCACCACGTGACGCGGCCCGAGGAGTGGCCGGTGATGCCCGCGGATGTCGTCTCGTTCTGGCTCAAGCCGTTCGGCTTCTTCGACCGAAACCCGTCGCTCGACGTACCGCCGAACCAGCCGAAGCACGGGGCGGCCTGCCACTGACCGCCAACCGGATCGGCTCTCGGGCTAGTCTCGGGGGTGTGACCACGCGCCTCGCATGTGACGTCCTCGTCGTCGGCGGCGGGAGCGGCGGCTCTGTCGTCGCCGGTCGACTCGCCGCCGAGAGCGACGCGCGGGTGACTCTCGTCGAGGCCGGGCCGGATTACGGGGCTCGGACGTCGGGGCTCTGGCCCTCCGATCTGCTCGACGGCGGCGCGCTCGTCACCTCGCACGAATGGGGCTACGACAGCGGGCCGATCGCGGGGCGCGAGCCGATCGCGTTTCAGCGCGCCCGGGTGATCGGCGGCTGCTCATCTCACAACGGCTGCGTCGTCGCCGTCGGCTGCCCAGAGGACTACGACCGTTGGGCCGCGCTCACAGGCGACGCGCGCTGGAGCGCCGTCTCGGTGCGGCCCGCCCTCGCACGGGCGCTCGAGCGGATGCGCGTGCGGACATACGCGGAAAGCGAGGTCGGGCCGTTCCACCGTGCCTGCCTCGACGCGGCGGCTTCGCTCGGGGTCGCACGAGCGGACGACCTCGACGATCTCGACGGCGGCATCGGCTTCGGGATCGAGCCGGTGAACATCGAGGAGGGCGTTAGGTTCAACGCCTCGTTCGCCTACGTCGACCCGGCCCGCGGGCGCGACAACCTGACGATTCTCGACGCGGCGATCTGTGATCGGGTCATCGTCAAGGGAAGGGGGGTGGAGGTGACGGTGCGGCGCGGCGGCGAAGAGATCCGAATCGCGGCAGGGACGGTCGTGCTCGCGGCCGGTGCCTACGGCACACCGGCGATCCTCCAGCGGTCGGGGGTCGGCGACCCGGCGCTCCTGCGTGGCGCTGCGATCGAGCCGCTCGTCGACCTGCCCGGCGTGGGTCGCAACCTGCACGATCATCCGCTCGCCGAAGTCGAGTTCGCGGGCTCCGAGCAGCTGAAGCGCCTGCTCGCGGAGTCCGCTGCCGTGCGCTTCACGCCCGAGGAACAGACCCTCGGCAAGCTCCGCTCGAGCCGCGCGACCGCGCCGTACGACCTGCACGTCTTCCCGGTTGCCGCGCACGAGCACAGCCTCCTCGCAGGAAGGGTGGCGATCGCCGTCTCCGCGATGGAGCCGCTCTCGCGAG
>JBKJVI010000010.1:0-6068 GCA_046590225.1 Gaiella sp.
GGCCGAGAGGTTGCTCGCGTCATCTGCGGCGACTCGGCGCCGCTCCTGACACCGTTCCGCTTCGAGCGCTTCGCGACCGGCGACCTGCACCCGGTCTCCAACTCGCCCTATCCCTGGAGCTAGCCAGCGGCTCGTGGGGGAACCCAGGGTTCCCCCACGAGCGGTAGGGCGCCTGCGTTCATCCGGGCACCGGCACAGTGCCCGTGGCCGCTCGAGAGATCACCTCGACCTGTACGCCGTCCTTGCGCAGCTTGCGGCGTAACTCGGCCCCCACGTCACCCTCGATCATCCGGCGCAAACCCCTTGGGACGACAGTCTCGTCGATCACTATCGCACTCACACCACGCCCCCTGGCGACGGCCGTGAGCTTCTTTGCAGCACGCCGCGTCGCCGCCACCTGACCATCCGCAGAGACACCGCTGGCACGCAGATTATGGATCGCTGCCTCCACCCATCGTTGTCGCTCGGCGATCTCATCCTTGGTGGGGAGCAGTCCCGGATGCGGGAGCCCAAACGACGAGCCGTAGATTTTCGCGATGGTCACGACTGCGACCGATCCTGAGCCCGCGAGGGCGGCCGCGTGCGCGACCGCCCTCGGGGAGAAGTCCTGGCGCCCGTCCGACGCGAGCAGCACCTCGCATGGATCGAGCGGCTGGACGTCGAAACGTCGACGGTGGAAGGGCACTAGCCCCCGGGCCTCGTCGGCGCGGCCTCCGTGCTCCCTCCGGCCGACTTGTCCTCGATCGTCCGCCACCAGTAGAGCGGGAAGTAGAGCGCCAGAAGAATCAGGCCGATCCAGTACAGCCAGCGGTAGCCCTCTCCGACCACATAATCCGCCGCATAATAGCCGCCTATCGCCCAGAGAAGAAGTCCGGCGACTCCGACGATCAGGGCGAGTGGACCGAACGCTCGAGGCATCTTCAGATCGCGAACAGTGTCCTCCCGCGTGGCGCGGAAGACGCCGTAGCCGACCATCGAGACGGCGAGTGCGAAGAGGTACCCCATGTTGGAAAAGACATAGATCTGCAGCGGGGAACCGACCGTCAGCACCGCGATCGAGCAGCCGAGGCTAACGAGCATCGCGAACGATGGCGCCTTGTGCTTGTTCGCCCAGCCGAACGCCTTCGGGAGGATCCCGTCGTGGGCGTTCTGGTACAGCCCACGAGACGCACCCATGATCGCGTTCAGAACCGAGAGGCTGAGAGCGACGATGAGGGAGAGCCCTATGAACCACGTCCAGAACTGGTTGACGCCGAAGATCTGATCGACGTACCCCTGGAACAGGATGTTCGCGTCCCCGATCCAGCCCTCGTTGTCCTTCGCGAGCTGCTGCAGCCCCACCGTGCCGAGCACGGTAAAGACCATGATCGGCAGCGTCACGTAGATGAAGAAGCCGAACAGGCCCTCCGCGGTGATCGCGATCTTTGCGTCACGCACGGGTTCGCGACATTCGCCGATGTAACACGCCGCGGCCTCCATCGCGAGCACGGTCCACGTGTAGATGAACGACCAGCCGAGGATCAGCTGCCAGCTCCCCTTCGTGCCGATCGGCGACGAGGAGAGCGAGAGGCTGAGGTTGTCGAAGCCGTCCAGAGAGCCAGGCTTGAAGAACGGGAGGATCACGAGCAGGACGAGCGGGACGATCGTGCAGATGCCGAGCACGGTGGCAAACGATGCGCCGAGTCGGATTCCGAGCCAGCACGGGATGAACATCACGAGCAGCAGGATCACGCCAACGACGAACACGTCGACGGGGACCACCGAGCCGAACTTGGTGCTGATTGGCCCGAACTCGCCGCCGAAGTCGATGTTGAACAGGTCGACGATGTAGAGAGATGCAAGGAACGCATTGATCGGGGCAACGGTGAACCAGCCGAGCCAATACGCCCAGGACGAGAGGCCACCGATGTGGCGCGAGAAGCTGTTGCCCATCGGCTTGAACGTCTCGAACGCATACGAGGGCAACCCGCCGGAGCGTTCGGGCCAGGTCGCGGCCATCTCCGCAAGGCAGAAGCAGAGAAAGACGCCGATCGCTGTGATGATTGCGAAGAGCACGATCGCGAAGCCGCCAAGCGCGTAGAGCGCGTAGCCGATGAGCCCGATGATGAGCACGGTGCCGGCGAGGCCGATGACAAAGGCGCCCCACCAGTTCGTCTCGCGGGCGAGACCGCCCGACGCGTTCGGTACATCTACCAGCCTGCTGTCGAAGTCACTCACTTGTCCTCCTCCGAGGTGGATGGAACGTGGCAATCGAAACGTATGGAGCTGTCAGAGTCAAGGCATCCGAGCTCAGAACGGGCTGCGGCCCGGGATCCAGTCCGTCCCTGCAAGCGGTACGCGTGCCATCGCGGCCGCCTCGATCGTCAGCGCGACGAGGTCCTCCGGCTCGAGGTTGTGGACGTGTGACTTGCCGCAGGCGCGCGCGAGCGTCTGGGTCTCGAGCGTGAGCACGCGCAGGTAGTTCGCCACCCTGCGACCACCGAGCTCGGGGTCGAACCGTGCTGCGAGCTCGTCGTCCTGGGTGGAGATCCCGGTCGGGTCGCGGCCGGCCTGCCAGTCGTCGTAGTAGCCGGCCGAGCTGCCGATCTTCTGGTACTCGGCCTCGTAGTCGGGGCTGTTGTCGCCCATCGCGATCAGGGCAGCCGTGCCGATGGAGACAGCGTCGGCGCCGAGAGCAAGTGCCTTCGCAACGTCGGCGCCGCTGCGGATCCCGCCCGAAACGATCAGCTGCACCTCGCGATGGAGACCGAGCTCCTGCAGTGCCTGCACGGCGAGCGGGATCGCACAGAGCGTCGGAATGCCGACGTGCTCTATGAAGACGTCCTGCGTGGCGGCCGTGCCGCCCTGCATGCCGTCGACGACGATGACGTCCGCTCCGGCCTTCACGGCCAGCTGCACGTCGTAGTAGGTGCGTGTGGCGCCGACCTTGACGAAGATCGGCTTCTGCCAGTCGGTGATCTCACGCAGCTCGCCGATCTTGATCTCGAGATCGTCCGGCCCGGTCCAGTCGGGGTGCCGACAGGCGCTGCGCTGATCGATCCCCTTCGGGAGGTCGCGCATCGTTGCCACCCTGTCGGAGATCTTGTGCCCGAGCAGCATGCCGCCGCCACCCGGCTTCGCGCCCTGGCCGACGACGACCTCGATCGCGTCGGCCCTGCGAAGATCGTCAGGGTTCATGCCGTAGCGAGACGGCAGCAGCTGGTACACGAGTATCTCGGAGTGACCGCGCTCCTCCGGGGTCATCCCGCCGTCGCCCGTCGTCGTCGAGGTTCCCATCTCGGTCGCACCGCGGCCGAGCGCCTCCTTCGCCGGCGCAGAGAGGGCACCGAAGCTCATCCCGGCGATCGTGACGGGAATCTTCAGCTCGAGCGGCTTCTTCGCAAATCGCGTCCCGAGTGTGACATTCGTGTCACATCGCTCGCGATAGCCCTCGAGCGGATAGCGGGAGACGCTTGCGCCGAGGAAGAGCAGATCGTCGAAGTGCGGCAGCTTCCGCTTGGCACCGAAGCCGCGGATGTCGTAGATGCCCTCCTTCGCGGCCCGCTGGATCTCCGCGATCACGTTGCGATCGAAGAGGGCCGACTCACGCAACCCGGGCTGCCAGCCGGCGCTCATCAGTACGCCCCTGCGTTGTCGATCGTGAAGTTGTAGAGCTGGCGAGCAGAGCCATAGCGGCGGAAGTCGGCAGCGTCGACGTCATCGATGCCCGCGCGCTCGAGGAGCTCGCGCACCTGCTCGACGTGCTCGGCTCGCATCTCCTTCTCGATACAGTCCGTGCCGAGGCCGGCGACCGAACCACGCACGTAGAGCCGCGCCTCGTAGATCGAGTCGCCGAGCGCCTCGCCTGCGTCGCCACAGACAACGAGATTTCCCGTCTGCGCCATGAACGCACTGAGGTGGCCGACCGAGCCACGCACGACGATGTCGACACCCTTCATCGAGATCCCGCACCGCGCGGCGGCGTCACCTTGGACGACGAGGAGGCCACCGTGCGCGGTCGCCCCGGCCGACTGGCTGACGCTCCCCTCGACGACGACGAGGCCGGACATCATGTTCTCCGCGATTCCGGTGCTCGCGTTCCCGCGCACGCGAACCGTCGCGTGCTTGTTCATGCCGGCGCAGTAGTAGCCCACGTGCCCGTCGATCTCGACGTCGAGCTCCGCGTCGAGGCCGCAGGCAACGGCGTGCGCTCCCTTCGGGTTGACGATCCGCCAGCTCGACGGCCCCTCGCCCGTGAGCGCCACGTCATGGAGCCGCTGGTTGAGATCGCGGAGCGGCGTGACGGCGAGATCGACGACCTCCGCTTCGACGGTGGCCGTCACGCGATGGCCGCCCTGTCCCAGACGTACACGACCCCTGGCTCCGGCTCCCACATGCGCGCATCGTCGGCACCGGGCAGTACCGCGATCGCGTGGTACTCGGAGGCCATGGCGACCCAGTCGTCGGTCTCGGCGAGGACAGCGGGCTTGCACGCGATCGGGTCTCGCAGCACTGCGAACCCATCTGCCGTGCCGACCGCGAACGTGTAGAAGCCGTCGAGATCGTCGAGACATCCCTCGAGCGCCTGCTCGAGGGTCGCGCCCTCGCGCAGGCGCCACTCGAGATACCCCGCTGCAACCTCGGTGTCGTTCTCGGTCTGGAACTCGATTCCCTCGCGTCGCAGCATCCTCCGCAGGGTGTTGTGGTTCGAGAGCGAGCCGTTGTGGACGAGGCAGAGATCGAGACCCGTCGAGAACGGGTGGGATCCCTCGGTCGTGACCCGACTCTCGGTCGCCATGCGCGTGTGGCCGAGCGCGTGGCTTCCTTGCAGGTTCGCGAGCTCGAACGTCTCTGCGAACACTTCGGGCAGACCGATGTCCTTGTAGAGCTCGATCACCCTTCCCGCGCTCATCACCCGCAGGTCGCCACGCGAAGCGCGCACGCGAGACTCGGCCTCGGCGGCGTCCGTGGGTACGACGACAACCGCATGGCTCGCACGCACCGAGTCGATCTCACCGCCGATGCCTGCTGCCACGGCCCGCCAATCCTCGTTCGCGACAGGCGAGTAGAGCGTCAGCTTCGTGAGACCGTCCGCGACCGGGTCACGGTAGACCGCCACCCCGGCGCTGTCCGGGCCACGGTCGCTCATCTGCGCGAGCATCGCAACGAGATGGGCGCCGAGGTGCTCCTCGATGCCCGGCGACTTCGCGAACAGTCCAACGATCCCGCACATCAGAAGCGGGTGAGGTATTCGCGGACTTCCCACGCACTGACCTGCTCGTGGTAGCGGAACCACTCGTCGCGCTTCACCTTCACGTAGTAGTCGATGTACTCCTCGTTCTCCCGCGTCCTGCCGAGCGCCGCGCGGAGGACGTCGTCCTGCTCGAGCTCGACGGTCGCTTCCAGCAGGTTGGCGGGGAGCGAGCGGAGACCGCGCGCGGTCAGCTCGGCGTAGGAGTGGCTGTACAGGTTCTCGGAGTTGGGTTCGCCTGCGTCCAGCTTGTTCGCCATGCCGTCGAGCCCGGATGCCAGCACCGCGGCCGCCGCGAGGTACGGGTTGCACGAACCGTCGACCGTCCGATCCTCGATCCGCCCCGGGGCGGGGATACGCAGCATCTGCGTGCGGTTGTTGTAGCCGTACGAGATCCACACCGGCGACCACGTCGCACCACTCGATGTCGAGCCCATCTTCAGGCGCTTGTACGAGTTTACCGTCGGCGCCGTCAGCGCGCTGTAGGCACGTGCGTGAGTCTTCAGGCCGCCGATGAATCCGTATGCAGCCTCCGAGAGGCCGAGACCACGCGGGTCTGCCTCGTCGAGGAAGACATTGACGCCGTCCTTCCAGAGCGACATGTGGAAGTGACACCCGTTGCCCGTCAGTGACGTGAACGGCTTGGGCATGAACGTCGCGATCCGGCCGTACTGCTCCGCGAGCGTGTGCACCATGTAGCGGAAGAAGATCGCGCGATCGCAGGAGACGAGTGCCTCGTCGTACTCGAAGTTCTGCTCGAACTGTCCATTCGCGTCCTCGTGATCGTTCGCGTAGTTGCCCCAGCCGAGCTCGTTGCAGTAGCGGGAGACAGTCGTCA
>JBKJVI010000037.1:0-11854 GCA_046590225.1 Gaiella sp.
GAGGTCGGCGCGCATCGCGATCCTCCAATGGTCGACGTTGCCTTGGCAACGCCGACTTCGACCCGCTACTCCTGGTCCCTCGCAGCCACCAAACCCGTGGCATCAATCATCTAGGCGGCTACGTGCGCGACACGGCCCCGGCCACATGCATGCGCCGGCTGTGCGCGCCACGGCTGTATTGTCGGGCTGTGAGCACCGGCCGGGCAGACCCATCGGCCAGCGTCACGGTGTCGGCATGACTGACAGGTGGGCGCTGGGCATCGCCGCCTACGCGAGCCAGTTCGCCATCCCGGAGGAGGAAGTGGTGGATCACATGCGCGGTCTCGTTGGCGAGCGTATGGCCGAGGAGGCGATCATGACGGCCGGCGCCGCCTGGGTCGACGACTGCCTCAGCCTCCGTGACCGCAGCCTGCTTGTGCTCGCAGCGCTCATCGCGCAAGGAGGCGTGGAGGCGCGGATGCGCCCCCACGTTCGCTGGGCTCTCGAGCACGGCGCCACAGCCGAGGAGTTCGAGGCGCTCACTGCGCTGCTCGCCGTGTACACCGGTTTTCCGCGGGCATCCGTCGGGGCCGAGGTGATCCGTGACGAGCTCGCGAGACTGAACGCTGCCAACGACTGACCGAGGAGAAACCGTGTCCGAGAGCGAATCCCAAAGCCCCACCCCCCCTGTCGTCTCCGGCGATCCGGAGGAGATCGCCGACGGCGTGTATGTCATCCCGGACGGCCGTGTCCCGCTCGTTCCGAACATCGGGATCGTCCTCGGTAGCAGGGCGGCGCTCGTCGTCGATACCGGCATGGGGCCGGGAAACGGCGAACGCGTGCTCGAGCACGCTCGAGCGCTCGCCGGCGACCGGCCGCTGATCCTGACTCTGACTCACTTCCACCCGGAACACGGCTTCGGCGCGCAGGTGTTCGAGGACGAGGCGCTGATCGTCTACAACGCCGCACAGCGCGATGAGCTCCGAGAGAAGGGTGAGGCGTACATCGGGATGTTTCGCAGCTTCGGGGAATCGGTCGCCGAGCAGCTCGTCGACACGCGGCTTGTCGACCCGCATGTCACCTATGACGGCCACTCCGCCGAGATCGATCTCGGCGGACGGGCCGCACGGCTACTCACCTGGGGGCTCGCCCACACGAGAGGAGATCAGGTAGTGCTCCTCCCCGACGATTCGATCCTCTTCGGAGGAGATCTGTTCGAGACACGGATGTTCCCGATCGTCCCGTTCTTCCCGCCGGACGACGTGGACGTGGACGGTGACCTCTGGGTCGACGTGCTCGGGAAGATCGTCGATCTCGCGCCGGTGACGGTGGTTCCCGGCCACGGAGAGGTCACCGACGTGGGGCTCGCCGAGGACGTGCGCGACTATCTCGTCGCGCTTAAGAAAGAGACGGCTGTACTGAAGCGCGAAGGTCTCTCCGCCGACGAGGCTGTCGGAGCTCTCGCGCCGAAGATACGCGAGCGGCACCACGACTGGGACAACCCGGAGTGGATCGACTTCGGTATCCGCTGTTTCTACGACCGGATCGGCTGAGCGCCGAGCCGGTTGAGCTCAGCCCGCGCCGCCGGTCGGGTGGAGCGGCGCACGTACGCCGCGGTCGATCTCGAGCCTGAGGACGTCGAAGCGGTTGTAGTGGCCGACGATGTCGTGGAAGAGCCGACCCTGCAGGATCGCGTTCAGATCGCAGTCGGCATAGACGATGCCTGGCTCGTCCACGAGTGGCGGCGTCACCCACGTGCCGTCGGGGCCGATCACGCCGGAGATGCAGTTGTACGTGCCCTCGGAGACCTCGAAGCCGAGTCCCAGCTCCGCTGCGACCTCAGGGGTTCCGTACTCGGAGGAGCAGATCGAGAAGACCTTGCCTTCGTAGGCGTGTGGGGCGACGTGAAGAAACAACTCCTCTCGTGAGTGCCGGGCTCCCGCGACCGCGGCTGACGGGAAGTTCGCGACGTGGATCCTCTCGCCCTGCGCGAGCAGCGCGAAGCGAGCGAGCGAGTTCAGATTCTCACCGCAGTTGAGCGTCCCGAGCGGGCCGAAGGGCGTCGGGAACACGCTGAGCGTCGATCCGTCGCCACCCGCCCAGACGATGCGCTCCCCCCACGTCGCTACCAGCTTGCGATGCTTCCCGAGCAGCCCATCGGGACCGACGACGACGTTCGTATTGTAGAGCGTCCCCATTGACCCCGGCTCGCGCTCCGTGACGCCGACGACTGCGATCACGCCTGCGCGCTTCGCTGCTGCGACGAGCAGGTCGATCTCCGGGCCTGGCACCTCGACCGCCTGCTTGTGGAGGCGCATGTGCCATCCAGCCGTTTCGCCGAGCGGCTTGACGAATACCCAGTAGGGGAATCCGGGGACGAAGCTCTCCGGGAGCGCGACGATGTCGGCGCCGCCGGCGCCGGCCCGCTCGATCAGAGCGCATGCCTTCTCAGTCGATGCGGCGCGATCGAGCCAGACGGACGCCTCCTGCACGGCAGCGGCACGAAACATCGTTTCTGATGCATCACTCATGGCTGATCCTTGCGCTTCTCCGGGAGTTTTGATCAAATATCCAACCGTGGTTACGCACAAGGCGACTTCCCTTCCTGCCCACCTGGCACTCGATGGCTCGCACCGAGGCACGATGGCCTCGAGCGCGACCGCGGCGCTTCGGGAGCTGATTGTGATGGGCTACATCGCGCCGGGAACGCCGCTGCGCCTCGAGGAGATCGCGGAGAGACTGGGGATGAGCATCTCCCCGATTCGGGAAGCCGTCCGACAGCTCGAGTCGCTCGGGCTCGCCGAGCACGTGCCGTATAAGGGCGCAACGGTGACCGAGATCGACCCGGGCGAGATGCGCGACGTCTATGAGGCTCGTCTCGCCCTCGAGTCGATCGCCGTTCGTCGCGCGGCGAGCGGGTGGGACGAGGGAGCCGAGCTCCTGCTCGGCTCCGTGCTCGAGGGTCTCGCCACAGCGTACGATCAGGGCGAGCGAGGCGAGATCATCCGCGGGAACACGGCGTTCCACCTTGGGCTCGCCCACGCGTCCGGGTCGCGCTGGATCCCCCGCTTGCTGCGGCCGATGCTCGAGACCTCGGAGCGTTTCAGCGCGTTCGTCATCTCGGATGACCAGGCGGGCGTCTACGAGGTCGAGGAGCGGGGTCACTGCGCGATCGTCTCTGCCTGCCGCGCCGGCGAGCCCGACGAAGCCGAGCGGGAGCTGCGCGAACACCTCACGGGATTCGCCGACATCTTCGCGCGCGACGTCATCGCGGACCCGGCTTCCTAGAGCCGACCGGGACTCCGGAAACATCCCGATCCCAGGTCGTCTCGGACACTCCTCGTTCTCGGAGCACGTACTTGCGAACCTTCCCGTTCTCGGTGAGCGGGAGCTCCGGGAGGTACTCGAGGTAGCGCGGGACAGCGAAGTACGGCAGTCGCTCGTCCGCCCAGGCCGTCAGCTCGTCGGGCGTCGGTGCAGGTTCGCTACAGACGACGAACGCCATTACGTCGTCCTCTCCCAGCGGCGACGGCACCGGGACGGCTGCGGCGGGTACGACCCGGGGATGGGCGGCAAGCACCTGCTCGACCTCCCACGCCGAGACATTCTCGCCCCGACGGCGAATGGCATCCTTGATCCGATCGAGGAACCGGAACCAGCCGTCGCCGTCCGCGACGACGCGGTCCCCCGTGTGGAACCACAGGTTGCGCCAGCTGTCAACGGTCGCCTCGGGGAGGCGCCAGTAGCCGGTGGCGAAGGCAAAGGGCTCGTCGGCCCGGACGACGAGCTCGCCCGGGGTGCCGGGCTCGACCTCGACGTCTTCTTGGTCGACGATCTTCGCCTGGAACCCGGGCATCGCGCGGCCCATCCAGCCGGCGCGCTGCTCGGCGTCGCGCGGCCCGACCACGAGGTTCGTCTCCGTCATGCCGTGGCCCTCGACGATCTTGACTCCGAAGCGGTCGCGGAAGACATCCCACAGCGGTGGCGAGGTTGCAGGCGAGAGAGCGATCCGGAGGCGGTGCGCTCGGTCGAGTGGGCTGGGATCCCGAGCGGCGAGGATCGCCGCCATCGCACCGAGAATGTAGGTGACGGATGCGTTCGTGTCGACGACCGTCTGCCAGAACCGTGAAGCGGAAAACCGCTCGGTGATCACGATCTGGACGCCGTGGAAGAGCGCCTGCACGACGGTGTTCAGCGCATTCGTGTGGAAGAGAGGGAGGCAGGTGAACAGGACGTCGCCTTCGGTGATCCCCAGGGCGTCGCCGGTATTGCAGCCCCACCACCAGAACTGGCCGTGGGGGCAGATCACTCCCTTCGGCGGCCCGGTCGTCCCGGAGGTGTAGAGGATCGCGAGGGGGTCGCTCGGATGTGAGTCGCGGAGCTCGAGCGGCGCGCAGGAGTCGATCGGCGGCACCGCGGTCGTCGTGGAGGCGTCGCCGCTGGCGACCCAGAGCGCGATCGAACCGTCGGCGATCGAGTCCACGGAGGCTAGCTCTCCGACGAGGGTTTCATCCGTGACCACCAGGCTCGGGTCGGAGTCGCCGATCACGTGCGCGAGCTGCGGGCCACGGCTCGCCGTGTTGACGGGAACGAGCACCGCGCCCGCCCAGGCGCACGCGAAGAACAGCTCGACGAGCAGAGAGCAGTTCGGCAGGAGCGCAACTACGCGATCGCCGGGGCCGACCCCGACCTCGCGCAAGGTGCCGGCACGAAGCGCCGCCCGTTCTGCTGCCTCGGAGAAGGTCCACGCCTTACCGCCCGTCCTGAGAAAGGGTGCGTCCGCGAGGCCATTGGCCCGGTCACGGAGCAGCGCGGCGACCGTGCGTCCCGCAGGTGGCGCCAGGAGCGCTCGCTGACCCCAATCCGACACGGGAGCAACCTACCACTTCTCTGACATTTGATCAAACCCTTGACATGACACGAGAGGTGTGATCGGATCACCCCACCCGAAGGCGACAGTCGCTGCCCGTACACGCGGGCAGGGTCTACGCCAGATACAAGGAGAGTCATGCGGAGATCCACATGGGCCGCGACTGCCATCTGCGTGGCAGCCGCAGCCTTAGTTTCGGTCGGAGTCGCCCTGGCGGCCGGCATCCCCGGCTACACCGGAAAAGAAGGCTCTGCCCCGTCAACGTTCGGCAATGTGAAGGCCAAGGCCGGAGTGACCTGCAAGATCGGATTCCAGAACCCTCTCGCCGCGAACGAGAGCCTGCAGTACCTGCAGAAAGGCGCCGTTGCACAGGCGAAGGCACTCGGCTGCAAGATCATCACCCTCGATGATGCTCTGAGCGTCGACAAGCAGGTGAGCAACATGCAGCAATTGCTCGCCCAGAAGGTAAACGCGATCATCTTCTACCCACTTGATCCCAAGGCCGTGAACCCCGTCCTCGCTCAGGCGAAGAAGCAGGGTGTCCCGGTCGTTGCCGAGGACGCTGGTTTCGGCGACCCGAAAGCCAAGGGCATCCCGGGCGTCTCGGCCGGGGTCTGGCAGGCTCGCGACATCCAGGCATACCTGCAGGTTCAGGCGCTCAGGAAGGCCAAGCCGGGTGCCAAGGTCGGGCTCATCGGAATCGGCGCGCCGGTACCCGCCCTCAAGTACCTCGCAGCACGCCAGGCGTTCTACGCCAAGAAGGCGGGTCTCACCGTCGTCGGCGTGCAGGACAACGCCACGGATGATGTCACCGGTGGCCAAAAGGCCGGCAACGCTCTGGTGCAGCGCTACCCCGACATGAACGCCGTCATCGGCTACAACGACCCGAGCGCCATCGGCGCCGTGATCGCGGCGCGCTCGGTCGGCAAGAAGCTGGCGGTCGTCGGGCTGAACGGCACAAGCGACGGCCTCGCCGCGGTCAAGGACGGTAGGCTCGTTGCGACTGTGCGCAGTGAGTCTGTCTCGATCGGGCAGGAGTTGGTTCGTGGCGCGTACCTCCTCGTGACGAAGCAGAAGCTTCGGGCGAAGGTGGTCGTCGTACGACCCGTCATCGTCACCAAGGCGAACGTGAACAAGCTGCCGAGCTGGGACGCCCAGCTGAAGGCGATCAAGTAGGTCGGCCTCGTACCTGGAGGGCTCCCTGGCAGCGAAGCAGGGAGCCCTCCAGGTAATGGCGCCGACACGATCCCTCCTTCCCTGTCTGCCGTGCTGATGCCCGACTCCCACTTTCGACGCGAGCCATCGGCCTGCGAGTGGCTGGAGCGCATGACGCACAAAGACGTCTCGTCGGTCGAGCTCACCCGGCACGTACTCGACCGACTCGACGGCGTTAGCCACCTCAACGCCGTCGTCAGCTCGGATCCAGACGCGGCGATGGCCCGGGCCGCGGACGCCGATGCGCAGCGAGCATCCGGAGTCCACGGCGCTCTCCTCGGGCTCCCCGTCACCGTCAAGGACTCGCTCGAGGCAGAAGGGTTACCGGCGCTCAGCGGATCGCTCGCCCGCGTCGGGCATGTCGTCCTGCAGGACTCGACAGTGGTGCGGCGCCTCCGCGCCGCGGGCGCGATCGTTGTGGCCAAGACCAACGTGCCCGAGTACACCTGGTCGTACGAGACCGACAACGTCGTGAGCGGGCGCACGCTGCATCCACTCGATCCCGCGCGGACACCTGGGGGCTCGAGCGGTGGGGAGGCGGCGGTCCTGGGAGCCGACGCCTCTGTTGTCGGGATCGGGTCGGACGGCGGCGGCTCGATCCGCGTGCCCTCTCACTACTGCGGAATCGTCGGCCTACGCCCGTCGGCCGGGCTGGTTCCCGAGACGGGCTGCTGGCCCTCCACGCGCGACACGGGGATGATCGACATGAGCGCGATCGGCCCGATGGCGCGATACGTCGAGGACGCCGAGTTGCTGCTCCCCGTCCTCGCGGGAGAGGACGGGGTCGACCCCTTCGTCGGGGCCACAGCCCTGTGGGATCACACCGTAACCGCGAGCCCGCTTCGGGTCGGCTTCTACGTCAGCGACGGAGTTGCGTCGCCCGATGGTGCGACCCGCGAGGCGGTCGCGGCAGCCGCCCGGATGCTCGACGCGGCGGGATGCTTCGTGGAGGAGGTCGCGCCGCCCGACGTCTCCGAGGCGACAGCGATCTTCTTCGGAATGATGGCCGCGGACGGTGGCGCCCGGGCACGCGACGACCTCGCCGGGGCGGGGGGCCGCCACGTCGACCAGATGCGGTCGCTGCTCGACACCCTCGCCGAGCAGGGGCTTGACACGGCCGGCTACTTCGCGCTCTTCCGGCGCTGGGCGGCGTTGCGCGCCTCTGTCCGCTCGTTCGTGGCGGCGTACGACGTCGTCGTCGCACCCGTCGCCGTGGGCGCCGCCCCGCCACACGGCTGCACTCCTGGAACCGCTATTCCTCTCGACACCTACGACGTCTTCAACCTCACGCACACCTACAGCGTCGCCGGCCTCCCCGTCGCGGTCGTGCCGGTCGCTGCCGACGGAGCGCTGCCGATCGGCGTGCAGATCGTCGCCAATCCGTTCCACGACCGCGTCGCCCTCTCGGTCGCCTCGCTCCTCGAGGCCGCGCGTCGGGCTCCCGCGATAACCGGCGTTCAGGCTGCGCCGAACCGCTCGGCGCCCTCGTGACGACCATGACCGACACCGCGCCGATTCTCCTTGCCGAGGGAATGCACAAGCGCTACGGCGGTGTCCACGCCCTTCGTGGCGCCACGCTCAACGTCCGCCCGGCCGAGATCCACGCCCTGATGGGCGAGAACGGCTCGGGCAAGTCGACCCTGCTGCGGATCCTCTCGGGACAGCTCCAGCCGGATGCCGGCTCGATCCACTTCGCCGGCCAGCCCACGTCGTTCCGCAATCCCACAGATGCCCTGCGCCAGGGCATCGCGACCGTGACGCAGGAGACCACGCTGGTACCGGACCTGTCGATCGCCGAGAACATCTTCCTCGGGCGCCGGCTAGCACGGCGCGGTGGCTTCGTCGACTGGAAGACCTCACGGCAGCGGGCGCGCGCCGTCATCGAACGGCTTGGGCTCGACCTCGACCCGTCGCTGCCCGTGCGCCGCCTGCGGCCGAACCGCCAGCAGATGGTCGAGATCGCCCGAGCTCTCTCGATCGACGCGCGCGTACTGATCCTCGACGAGCCCACGAGCTCACTGACAGACGACGAGGTCGAGTCGCTCTTCACCGTGGTGCGGGCCCTTCGCGACGACGGCGTTTCGATCATCTTCGTAACGCACCGGCTCGACGAGGTGTTCGAGATCGCAGACCGCATCTCCGTGCTTCGCGACGGCCACAGCGTCGGCGAGAGCCCGACGGAGGAGCTCGGCCGGCCGGGTCTGATCCACATGATGGTGGGACGCGAGTTCGAGGAGGAGACCCACGCCGAGATGGGCCGTGCTGCGACGACGACGCAGGGACGTCCGGCGCTTCGCGTTCGCGGGCTCACGGCGCCGGGAGCCTTCTCGGCGATCGACCTCGATGTCGCCGCCGGCGAAATCGTCGGACTTGCCGGGCTCGTGGGGGCGGGCCGCAGCGAGCTGCTGGAGACGATCTTTGGCCTCCGCGCCCCGAGCGAGGGAACGGTCGAGATCGATGGCGACGACCGGGTGCTCCGCTCACCAAGGCATGCCATCAGGAGCCGAATCGGCTTCGTGCCGGCCGACCGCAAGAAACAGGGTCTCGTCCTCGGGATGAGCGTCCATCAGAACCTCGTCATGGCGACCACCTCGCGGGTGCCACGCCTCGCGTACCCGCGGCCGGCACGCGAGGCGGCGATTGTCGAGGACGCGATGGCCTCGTTCAAGATCAAGGCCCACTCACCCTCCGTGCCGGTTTCGACACTCTCGGGCGGGAACCAGCAGAAGGTCGTGCTCGGCAAGTGGCTCGCGGCCGGACCAAGCGCGCTGATGCTCGACGAGCCGACCCGCGGAGTAGACGTCGGGGCGAAGGCCGAGATCTACCGCCTGCTCGTCGCGGCGGCGGGCCGAGGCAGCGCAATTCTCATCTCCTCCTCCGAGACCCCGGAACTGCGGCTGCTCTGCGACCGGATCGGCGTCATGTTCGGAGGAAGGATCGTCACCTGGCTTTCGCGCGACGAAGCGACGGAAGCTCGCATCGCACACTTCGCAGGAGGGCATCAATGACAGCGCAAACGAACGTCGACAGAACCAGACAGCGCATTCTCGATCACGCCGCAGGCGTGTTCTCGGCCTCCAGCCGCTACGCGGCCGTTCTCGTTCTCCTCGTATCGATCTTCGTTTTCCTCTCGCTGACCCAGCCGAACTTCTTCACCCGGCCGAACCTCGAGAACCTCCTCACGAGCGTCTCGATCCTCTTCGTCGTGTCGATCGGGATGACGTTCGTCGTGCTCACTGCCGGCATCGACCTCTCGGTCGGCTCGATGCTCGCCCTGATGGGAATCCTCCTCTCGCAGCTATTCAACAACGTCGGGCTGCCGGCATGGCTCGCGATCATCGGAACCCTCGCCGCGGGTGCGCTTCTCGGTGCGCTCGTGAACGGCGTGCTGATCGGGAAAGTCGGGCTCTCATTCTTCGTGGTGACCCTCGGCACGTTGTCCCTCTACCAAGGCATCGTCAACATCTGGTCGGGCACGAAGACGACCTACATCACCTCGCCGCTGATCGACTGGTTCGGGTTCGGGTCGATCTTCGGCGTTCCATCCCCGATCTGGATCATGTCCGCGACGTATCTCATCGCTTTCGTCGTCCTGCGGTGGACCTACTTCGGGCGCGATGTGTACGCGGTCGGCGGCAACATCGAGGCCGCAAGGCTCTCGGGCATCAACGTCTCGCGGACGCTGATCTTCGTGTATGGCATCGCCGGCCTGGCGGCCGCCCTCGGCAGCGTGATCCAGGACGGGCGGCTCGGCGCAGCGAGCCCAATCGTCGGGCAATCGATACCGCTCGACGCCGCCGCCGCGGTGCTGCTCGGCGGCACGAGCTTCCTCGGTGGCGTCGGCGGGGTGACCGGGACCGCCGTCGGTGTGCTCTTCATCGGCACGATGCAGAACGGGCTTTCGATCGCCGGGGTGTCCAGCTTCTGGCAACAGGTCGTGACCGGCGTGATCCTGATCCTCGCCGTCGCAATCGATCGCCTGCAGCAGAACCCGAGCGGCCGGTTCCGGAGGGTCAAAGACGGCACAGGCCATGGGCCGACGGCCTCGGCCGAACCGACCGCCGAGGGTGAATGACTACGCCGGGCTAGCTGCTAGCCCGCGTCTTCGAGAATGCGCGAAGCGGTCAGATCGGCGAGAGCCATGATCGCGATCATCGGGTTGACACCCGGCGCATCCGGCAGCGCGGAAGCGTCACCGATCCAGACGCCCTCGACGTCGTGGAGCTGGCCGCGGCCGTCGGCGACCGACGTTTCCGGGTCGCGCCCCATCCGCGCGCTGCACATCTGGTGCGCCGAGTACGCGACGGCCTGCCGCCAGTCGACACCGCGCAACCGCTCGAGGAAGATCTCGAACGACTCCTCGCCACGAGTCCAGCGCAGCCCCGGCGGGTCGAATGTGAAGATCGACTGCGCACCTGCCGCCTCATGAAGGCGGGCGAGCTCGACGTTCGCGATCCGCGCGGTCTCGAGATCACGGGCGTCCCGAAGCTCCCACTGCACGACGGCACGACGATCGGTGCCGAGGACGACGCGCCCACTGCCGTGATCGCGCGTGACCGCGTGCCAGGTCGACGTCCTCGCGAGGGCGAGGGCCTGGCGCTTGTGCGCGACGCCATCACCCCACGGCATCGACGACGCCCAGAAGGCGAGATTGAGGATCACGCATTCCGGGAGGAACCCACCCCCATGCGGCAACCGGCGGAAGTCCTGCGAGGTGACCGACTGGATCTGTCCCGTCCAGGCGTTCACCGGGTGATCGTGCACACCCCCCAAGAACCATGCGGGATGCAGCTTCAGATTCGCCCCGACTGCCGGCCCTCCGACGCCCGACCTCAAGAGGAGCGCGGGCGACTCGATGCTGCCCCCCGCGACGACGACGGTCGCGGCGCGAACCGTGACCTCGCGTGCGACGCCCTCTGCTCCCGTCCAGACTGCGGCGACCCCCACGGCGCGGCCGTCCTGTACGAGGACCCGCTCCGCACGGCACTCGACCATCAGTCGCGCGCCCGCGTCGGCCGCGTCCTGCAGATATGTGAGCAGAGTCGACTGCTTCTGGCCTTGCTGGCAACCCCCGTTGCAGTACCCGCAGAACCGCGGATCGTGAGGCGGGGCATTGCGCGGCAGGAGGTGCCAGCTGCGCCCGGTCCTCTCGAGAGCCGCCACCATCAGCTGGTTGCTCGGGTTCGGCACCGTGGCCGCGGTGTTCACTCCGAGGCGCTGCCAGACGCCGTCCTGCGCCACGTCGAACTCCGCTTCACCGACCCCCTGCAGGCCGTGCGCGGCCCAGGACTCCCGGACGTCGTCCGGCAGCCGGAGGCAGACGAGCGAGTTCACGAACGTCCCCCCGCCGAGCGTGCCGCCCGCAAGGACGCCCATCCGGCCGGTCTCAGACCAGATGAGCCCGCCGTTCAGGTACGTCCTCGCCCCGTCGTGTAGCTCCTCTTGCAGCAGATCCGACTCGCTCGTGTAGCCGCCCTGCTCGAGGACGACGACCGACATGCCGGCCTGCTGAAGACGGGCGGCGATCACCGCTCCGCCGGCGCCCGAGCCGATCACGCAGGCGTCGGCCACTACCACCTCTCCCTCCTCGGCCGGGTCGAGCACGGCGATTCGTTTCGGTTGCTGCTCCGGCGTGGGCGGCGGCGTGGTAGGCCCCGGGTACCCGAGGCTTGCCCAAACACGGTTGCGCCCCCGCTCGGTGAGGCCATAGAAGAGCGCGATGACCTGAGCGCGGAGCCGGCGCAGCTCGTACGACGCCTCATCGCCTGCTGCAGTCCGGGCGTTCAGGCG
>JBKJVI010000169.1:0-7229 GCA_046590225.1 Gaiella sp.
TGGCCTGCGCCAGCGCGCTATCCCCCAGCCGCAGCGCCGTGCCGGTAGAACGGTGTCCGCTCGGGCTCGAGCGGCGTCGAGCCGAGGATCATGTCGGCCGCCTTCTCGGCCACCATCATCGTCGGCGCGTAGATGTTGCCGTTCGTGACGTAGGGGAAGACGGACGCGTCGACGACACGCAGGCCGTCGAGGCCTCGCAGGCGCATCGTCTCCGGATCGAGCACTGACAGCTCGTCCACGCCCATGCGGCAGGTGCACGAGGGGTGCAGCGCCGTTTCCGCATCGCGTGCAACCCAATCGATGATCTCCTCGTCGGTCGTGACCGACGGGCCTGGTGAGATCTCACCCGCGTTGAACGGCTCGAAGGCAGGCTGCGTAAGGATCTCTCGCGCGGTGCGGATCGCCTGAAGCCACTCGCGCCTGTCCTGCTCGGTGGAGAGGTAGTTGAAGCGCAGCGCAGGATGGACGCGCGGATCCTTCGAGGTGATCTTCACCGAGCCTCGCGCGTCCGAGTACATCGGGCCGACGTGCACCTGGTAGCCGTGATCGGCCGCCGGCGAGGAGCCGTCGTAGCGGATCGCAACGGGCAGGAAATGGTACATCAGATTCGGGTACGCAACCTCATCGTCGCCGCGGATGAAGCCACCAGCCTCGAAGTGGTTCGTCGCCCCGGGGCCTGTGCGGAGAAACAGCCACTTGAACCCCACCCACGGCCGGTTGCGCCACTTCATCGCGGGAGCCACCGAGACCGGCTGCTTCGACGCGTACTGGATGTAGACCTCGAGATGGTCCTGGAGATGCTCGCCGACGCCCGGTGTGTCCTGCACGACGTCGATTCCGAGTTTCGAGAGCTCCGCAGCATTGCCCACCCCCGAGAGCTGGAGCAGCTGGGGTGAGTTGATCGCGCCGCCGCAGAGGATCACCTCGTGCGCGTCGATCCGCTTCGCGCCCGACCTCCCAGCCACCTCGACCCCGACCGCCCGCGTACCCTCGAAGAGCACCCGGTTGACGAAGGTGTTGCACCGCACCTCGAGATTCGGGCGATGCATCACGGGATGGAGATACGCGCGGGCCGCACTCAGCCGCCTGCCGCGGTGAATGTTGCGATCGAACGCAGCGAAACCCTCCTGCTTGTAGCCGTTCACGTCGTCCGTGAGCGGGTAGCCCGCCTCCTGCACGGCCTCGAAGAACGCCTTGAAGAGCGGGCTCGTTGCCGGGCCTCGCTCGAGTACGAGCGGCCCCTCCCCACCCCGGAACTCGTCGGCGCCCGCCAGGCAGTTCTCCATCCGCTTGAAATAGGGGAGACAGTGCGCGTAATCCCACGTCGCCATGCCCGCATCGCCTGCCCAGCGCTCGTAGTCGAGCGGGTTGCCGCGCTGGAAGATCATCCCGTTGATGCTTGATGAGCCTCCGAGCACCTTGCCGCGAGCGTGATACACCTTGCGCCCGTTCATGTGCGGCTCCGGCTCCGACTCGTACTTCCAGTCGTAGAGCCTGTTGCCGATCGGCGTCGCGAGCCCGGCAGGCATGTGGATGAAGACGTCCCACTTGTAGTCCGATCGCCCGGCTTCGAGCACGAGGACGCGCGTCGCCGGGTCGGCGCTGAGCCGGTTCGCAAGCGCGCAGCCCGCCGAACCGCCGCCGACGATGACGAAGTCGTAGGTGTGGTCGCTCACAGGATGAGTGTATTCCGGTTCACGAGAGGATCAGCGACCCACGAGTTTTATTTGCCGCCATGCCTCTGTGTCGTCGAGATCGTTGAACGTGAAGATGTGGAAGCCAGCGACCTTCCCAGCCGGATCGGCGATGACCGGCCCGAGGCCCTTGATCAGCTTGTCGGGACTGAACCCGCCCGGCTGGAAGAATCGCGTCACGAAGTTGCCGTGCTTGCGCAGGAACCGGACCGACTCGCCTATCCCGATGCGGGTCGACACGCGGAGGAGCTTTGCGCGTTGCACTGCGCCCGGGAGGCCGATGTAGACAGGAAGATGAACTCCGCCCGCCCACACCTCGTTGATCCAGCGCACCGTGACGTTCGGGTCGAAGCAGATCTGCGTCGCGATGTAGTCGGCGAACGGCGCCTTCTCTGCCAGCGCGGCGCGCACTGTCGCGTCATCGATCAGCGGATGCGTTTCGGGGTAGCCGGTGATTCCGATCCGCTCGAACGGATGCCCGAGCTCCTGGAGGTCGCGGAGGAGCGGCGCCGCCCCCTCGTACGACCCCGCCGCTTCGTCGGCATCGCCTGCGACGACGAAGACGTCGCGCGTCCCCATCTCCGCAAACCGCGCTACGATCTCGGACAGGTGGCCGCGGTCGCGCACGAGCCGCGCCGAGAGGTGCGGCACGACCGAGTAACCCTCGTGCGCGAACGTTTCGGCGAGCTCGAACGAGGGCTCGAGGCCCTTCAGGGGCGAGACCGTGACCGTAAGCTCGACGTCCTTGGGGACGAACGCGAGCACCTTTTCCGCGGCCTCCTTGAGCGGGATCACCTCGTAGCGTGAGCGCCGGATCAGCTCCGCCACGCTCGTTGTCGCGGGTTCGGTCATGAGAACGAGTCCAGGAATGAGGCCTTCTTGCGCTCGATGAATTCGATCAGCTCCGCGTCGATCGCGTCGTCGATCGGCGGCGCCTCGTACTCGGCGAGCATCTTCTTCCACGTTGCGTTGGCACGGACGTTTGCGTCCTTTGCGCCCTCGAGGTCCCACTGCTCGAAGCTGCCGTTGTCCGCGTTCGACGAGCGCCAGAACGCGTTCTCGAAGTTCTCGAGCGTGTGCGGGTGACCGAGGAAGTGCGTCCCCGGCTCGTTCGTGAGCAGTGCGTCGATCGCCTGACCGTTGCGTGTCATGTCGACGCCTTTCGCGAAGGAGTGCCACGCCGCCGCCTGGTCGACGTCGAGGATGAACTTCTCGTAGCCCATCGAAAGCCCGCCCTCGAGCCAGCCCGCTGTGTGGAGGACGAAGTTCACGCCGGCGAGCATCGTCGGCTGCATCGTATTCGCCGACTCGTACGCCGCCTGCGCGTCGGCGATCTTCGACGCGGTCAGGCCTCCGCCCGAGCGGAACGGCACACCGAGGCGCCGCGCGAGCGCCGCCATCACGTAGAGGATCAGCGCCGGCTCGGGCGTGCCGAATGTCGGGGCGCCAGACTGCATCGACATCGAGGAAGCGAACGAGCCGAGGATCACCGGAGCACCGGGTCGAACGAGCTGACAGAAGGCCATCCCGGCGAGCGCCTCCGCGAGCGTCTGGGTTGCGGCGCCGACCACCGTGGCGGGGCTCATCGCGCCCGCGAGGATGAACGGCGTGATCAGGACGCCCTGGTTGGCCTCGGCGTACGCCTTCGCGGCACCGAGCATCGTCGAGTCCCAGACCATCGGCGAGTTGGCGTTCGCGAGCGACACGATCACCGTGTTCTCCTCGAGGAAGTCGGCGCCGAAGAGGATCCGGGCCATGACGACCGTGTCCTCGGCCCTGGTCGGATGGGTAACGGAGCCCATGAACGCCTTGTCGGAATAGCGCATGTGCGCGTAGACCATGTCGTAGTGCCGCTTGTTGACGGCGATGTCGACGGGCTCGCAAACGGTGCCTCCCGAGTGATGAAGGAACGGCGTCATGTACGTGAGCTTGACGAAGTTACGGAAGTCTTCGATCGTCCCGTAGCGGCGACCGTTGTCGAGATCCCGCACGAACGGGGAGCCATACGCGGGCGCGAACACCGTGTTCATGCCGCCGATCTCGACGTTGTTTGCCGGGTTGCGCGCGACCTGCGTGAATTGCGCGGGCGCAGTAGAGACGAGGTGTCGGGCGAGGCCCCGGGGGAAGCGGACGCGCTCGCCGTCGATCTCGGCACCGGCGTCCTTGAACAGCGCAAGCGCTTCGGGTGTATCGCGGAACTCGATTCCCACCTCCTC
The DNA here is from genome assembly GCA_046590225.1 of Gaiella sp. Classification (GTDB taxonomy): domain Bacteria; phylum Actinomycetota; class Thermoleophilia; order Gaiellales; family Gaiellaceae; genus Gaiella. Next base: position 3,911 of record JBKJVI010000169.1, read on the forward strand.
GAGGACCGTGTCCGCGTTCTCCTCGATCAGCGCCAGATGCTCCTCCGAGAGCACCTCGAAGGGCTTCATCGTTCGCGTGATGTAGGGGACGCTGACGGCGTTCGTGACCGCACGCGCGGCCTGTCTCGCGGCGCGGCCGCCGCTTCGGCGACCTCCGGCTGTCTCGGTCATACAAGCCTCCTCATCGAATCGGGACGCGAGCGGCGGCGGGTGCGACCCTCGGTCGCATCGGCCACGCGTCGCGGTGGGAGAGTGACGGCGGTGCGAAGTCGCTCGTAGGGGTCTGTGTCGTGGGGAATAGCCATGGCGCCGACGAAGAGCTCCTGGAAGCGTGGCTCGACGGCGGTCTCGATCTTCTCGACCCGCCGAACGACCTCCTCGATCTCGGCGCGTGCGGTGGAGTCGAGAAGCGCGATGCGCGCCCCCGTACCCGCCGCGTTGCCGGCCGACGTCACACCCGCCGGATCGCAATCGGGGATCAGACCGAGAACGAGCGCGTAGACGGGGTCGATGTGGCTGCCGAAGGCTCCGGCGAGGCGGATGCGATCGACGCGCTCGATCCCGTAGCGCTCGAGCAGCAGCATGCAACCAGCGTGGAGCGCCGCCTTGGCCAGCTGGATCTGGCGGATGTCGTTCTGGGTGATCGTGAGCTCGGGCTCGCCGTCGGAGATCACGTAGGAGAACGTCCGACCATCGGGGACGATCCTCGGCGAGCGGGAGGCGAGGGCACCGTCGATCGTGCCGTCGGTGGTGAGGATCCCGGCCAGGTGGAGCTCGGCGACCGCCTCGATGATGCCCGAGCCGCAGACGCCGGTGACGTGCGTCCCGGTGAAGGCTGGATCGTCCGACCAGATGTCGCTCCCGATCACGCGGTAGCGAGGCTCGAGCGTCTCGGGGTCGATCCGCACCCGCTCGATCGCGCCCGGCGCGGCGCGCTGGCCGCAGCTGATCTGAGCACCCTCGAAGGCAGGGCCGGTGGGACTCGAGGCCGCGAGGAGCTGATCGCGGTTGCCGAGCACGATCTCGGCATTTGTGCCGACGTCGACGATCAGGTTGACCTCCTGCCCGAGATAGGGGCCTTCGGAGAGAATCACTCCGGCAGTGTCCGCGCCGACATGACCGGCGATGCAGGGCAGCACGTACGCGCGCGCCCCCGGATGCACCGGCAGGCCGAGGTCGACCGCGGGGCACCGCACAGCCTCGTCGATCGCAAGGGCGAAGGGTGCTCCTCCGAGCTCGGTCGGGTCGAGACCGAGGAGCAGATGGTGCATGATCGGGTTGCCGACGAGGGTGATCTCGAGGATGTCGTCGCGCGAGACGCCGGCATCGTTCGCAAGCTCGGCGGTGAGCTTCGCGAGGCAGCCGCGCACCGCACGGGTGAGCTCCTTCTCGGAGCCTGGGTTCATCATCACGTAGGAGACGCGGCTCATCAGGTCCTCGCCGAAGCGAATCTGCGGGTTCATCTCCCCCGCGGACGCGAGCACGTCGCCACTCGTGAGGTCGCAGAGATGGCCCGCGACCGTCGTCGAACCGATGTCGAACGCGATCCCGAGCATCGTCTCGTGGAGGCCCGGCCAGACGCCGGTGATCGCAGCGCCGTCGTGTACGGCGACCGTGACGCCCCAGTTGCCGCGGCGTAGCGTCTTCTGCAGGCCGGATAGGACGTGTGCGTCGCACGTGAGCGCGGTCAGCTCCCACTCGCGTTCGAGTGCCACGCGCAGGCGCCCGAGGTCGCTCGTCGGGGAAGCGAGATCCGGCTCCTCGACCTCGACGTAGTGGAGCCGAACGACCGGATTCACCTCGATCGGGTGCGCGTCTGCCTCCTTGCGCACGACCTGGCGGTGTACCTGGCTTTCCGGGGGCACGTCGATCACGAGCTCGCCGACGACGCGGGCGGTGCACCCGAGGCGCCGGCCAGACGCGAGACCACGGTCGGCGGCGTACGCCTGCTCGACGTCGTTGATCGGCGTCAGGTGCGAGGCTGCCGAGACGATCGCGTGCTTCGCGTGCTCGCCCTCGCTCACCTCGACCTGGCAGCGCCCGCAGATGCCGCGCCCACCGCAGACCGAGTCGATGTCGACCCCGAGTCGCCGGGCCGCTTCGAGCACGGTCGTGCCGTCCTCGAACCGGCCACGCCGTCCGGAGGGCGTGAACACGACGAGATGGTCGGTGGTGGTGTCCGGCTTCAGCCGGATGCCAGGGTTCGCGTCGGGGTTTCCGCTGTGGCTCACGCCGACGCTGTCCTCCGCCTGCCCTCGCGGCCGCCGCGGCGACCCGCCTGAGCCGCTTCGCCCGACTCGCTGTTGCGGGCGATCCAGTCCGCGCAATTGCCGTCGTTGCCGTTCATCACGTCGGCCGCCCAGATCGCGAAGCGCACCTCGTCGTGCAGCGGGCTCGTGATCGCTGACGTCAGACCGGACGCGATCGCCATCGGCAAGAATGCGGCGTTCAATGCAGGCCGATTCGGCAGCCCGAACGACACGTTCGACGCCCCGCACGTCGAGTTGACGCCGAGCTCCTCCTTCAGTCGCCGCACGAGCTGGAAGACCTGACGCCCGGCAGTCCCCATTGCGCCGATCGGCATCACCAGCGGGTCGACGACGATGTCTTCCTTCGGGATCCCGTAGTCGGCCGCGCGCGAGACGATCTTCCGTGCCACCTCGAACCGCACGTCGGGATCCTCCGAGATGCCGGTCTCGTCGTTCGAGATCGCAACAACTGCAGCGCCGTACTTCGCGACGAGCGGCAGAACGCGCTCCATCTGCTCATCCTCACCGGTGACAGAGTTGACGAGCGCCTTGCCCCGGTAGACCGAGAGCCCTGCCTCGAGCGCCTCGACGATCGACGAGTCGATCGACAGCGGCACGTCCGTGATCGACTGCACGAGCTCGATCGTGTGGCGCAGGATCGCCGGCTCGTCGGCCAGCGGAATACCTGCATTGACGTCGAGCATCTGGGCGCCTGCCTCGACCTGGGCGATCGCATCCGCGATCACGGTCTCGAAGTTGCCCGCCTTCATCTCCTCTGCGAGCTTCTTGCGCCCAGTGGGGTTGATGCGCTCGCCGATGATCACGAAGGGGCGGTCGAACCCGATCACGACCTCCTTCGTCGCCGACGAAAGAACTGTCTCAGTCACGCGCGCTCCTCTTCTCCGCTCGCGCGAGCGAGTCGCTCGAGTCGTTCGTCGGTGTATTCGGACTCAAGCTGAGCGGCCACGACCGCCACCTCGGATTCGACATCGTCTCCACAGGGCCGCGACTCGCGCCGCCACTCCTCCAGGTACGCGTCCGTGCCGATCAGCCCGGCGCGCATCGCTGCA
>JBKJVI010000006.1:0-17123 GCA_046590225.1 Gaiella sp.
TCAAGCTCAAGTTCCTCGACCTCGGTTCGATGGAGCCCGCCAAGATGATCACCCTGCTCCGCCAACTCACGGGCAAGGACAAGGTTGACGCCGTTGTGACCGGGTACACGTACTACGGAGGCGTCGAGTACGACCTGATGGCCGCAACAGGTATCCCGTACATCAACTGCAACACGAACGAGCAGGACGCAACACAGGTTCGAAAGAACCCGTCGAAGTACTGGAACGTCTGGCAGAACGATCCGACCCAGAAGTGGTACGGACTCGGTTTCCCGGCATTCGTGAAGGACATCCAGAAGCAGGGCTTCAAGCCGAGGAAGAAGACGATCGCGATCGTCTACTCGTCGGACGACTACGCGAGCACGATCGCAAAGCTGTGCAGGCCGGCCATGATCGCCGCCGGCTGGACTGTTCCACTGTTCGAGCAGGTGACCTCGCCCGTGACCGAATGGGGCCCGGTTCTCGCGAAGGTCCGCGACCTCAACCCGGACATCGTTTTCCTCTCTGATGCGACGCTTGGCGACGCGGTCTCCTTTACGCAGCAGTTCGCGCTGAACCCCACCCAGTCGCTCTTGTACGGGCAGTACATCCCGTCGCTCCCCGAGTATCGGCAGCAGGCGGGGAAGGCTTCGAACGGGGTCATCTGGTCATCCGCATCGGGTGTGCTCAACACGCCAACGGGCCTCGCCTATCAGCAGGCATACAAGAAGCGCTGGAAGAAGCCGGCCGGTAAGAGCATCGGCGGGATCCTCTACGACGCCACGAATCTCTATCTGACGGCCGTCAAAGAGGCGAAGACCGCAACCGACCATCGGAAGGTCATCAACGCGATGGTGAACAGGCGGCCGTTCTATGTCGGTGCGAACGGGACCTACAACTGGAACAAGAGCGATCACACGACGTTCATCTACCCCGAGCAGGTGTCGGACGTGAAAAAGGGCATCCCTCACCTCTACTTTCAGATCCAGAAACTGCAGCAACAGATCGTGTCACCCAGCGTCGTGCAGACCTCGAAGTTCCAGACCCCTCCCTGGTTCAACTAGGTCACGACGTATGGGCGGCGGCGGAGGGGCGGTGTTGGAGTGTCATGACCTCAGGAAATCCTGGGGAGGTATCCATGCGCTTGCTGGCATCACTCTCTCCGTCGGCAGAGCAGAGATCCTCGGTCTTGCCGGCGCCAATGGCGCCGGCAAGACCACTCTGCTGAACGCGGTCGGTGGACAGACCAGGTTGGATCGGGGCGATGTGTCCTTCAAAGGGCGCCAGATCGATCGGATGTCACCGATGGCGATCCGTCGCCTCGGGCTGGGCCGCACCTTTCAGACGACGCGGGTGATCTCGAGTCGCAAGGTTCTCGAGAACGTCGCACTGGCAGCCGAGTACGGCGTGGGCACGCGGAGGCTCCCTCCCCTTCGAATCACGGCCTCGGCGAGATCCCAGGCGACCGAGGCTCTTGCGATCGTCGGTCTGACCGGAATGGACGACGTCAAGGCGGACGAACTCGGGGTGTACGCCGAGAAGAAGTTGATGTTGGCGATGGCGCTCGTGCCAGAGCCGGAGCTCCTGCTCCTCGACGAGCCGGCGGGCGGCCTTTCTCCAGCGGAGGTCGAGGACATGGCAGGAATCGTCCGGGGCCTGAAGGGCCGCGGCATCACGATCGTTCTCGTCGATCACGTCATGAGCTTCATCACCTCACTCGCAGACCGCATGGTCGTCCTGCACGAAGGGCAGGTTCTTGCCGAGGGAACGGCGAGTGAGATCATTCACGACAAGCGAGTCAGAGACACGTGGCTCGGCGACCCCCACACCGCAGAGTCTGCAACGTGACCGTCAAGGCCCCGGCGTCACCCGCCGAGCTCGAAATCGATGCCCTTACGACCGGGTACGGGAAGACCGAGATCCTCCGATCCGTAAGCCTGAGCGTCCGTCGAGGGCAGTGCGTCGGTCTCATAGGACCGAACGGGCACGGCAAGACGACTCTTCTGCGCACTGCGGGAGGGCTTCATCGTCCCTGGAGCGGCTCTGTCAGGCTGCGCGGAGAAGACATCTCAGGGTGGTCGGCGCGCCGCCTCGTGCAGCGCGGCCTCGTTCACGTGCCGCAGGGCGACCTGTTGTTCGGCGACCTCACCGTCGAGGAACACCTCATCATCCCGCTCGGCCGGCAACGCCGCCGTGCACGGATGACACGGATCGAGGAGCTGTACGAGATCTTCCCTCGGCTCGAAGAGCGGCGTAGCCAGTACGCCCGCTCGCTCAGTGGCGGCGAAAAGCGGATGCTCGCGATCGCGCGAAGCTTGCTGCTCGGTGCACACACGCTACTCATCGACGAACCATCGCTTGGCCTTTCACCGCTGATGGTCGAAAACGTCTATCGCCAGATCAAGGATCTGTCCGCTTCCGGAATCACCATTCTCATTGTCGAGGAGAACCCTGCTCGCCTCCGCGGACTGGCAAGCGACGTCTACCTCCTCGATCGTGGCGCAATCGCAGCGCATCTGCCAACCAACGCATTGCTCGACGACTCGAGCCTTCTGACTACCTACCTCGGCGCGACGTTCGAAGCGGCTGGATCAGCGTGAGCGCGAACCTCGTCCAGGTGATCTACACCGCGGCCATCCTCGGATCTGCCTACTCGTTGATGAGCGCCGGCCTGACCCTCACCTGGGGTGGCCTCGGCTTCCTCAACCTTGCCTACGGAGCTCTCTTCACACTCGGTGGCTTCATGACCTACTGGGTCGTAACGGCGCACGATCTCCCGGCCTTCCTCGGTCTTCTCGTATCGTTCACATCCGTTGCAGCCGTTGGAACCGCGCTCTACTTCGTGTTCTACCGCCCGCTCCTGCGCAAAAGCGGTTGGGAGAACTCGACGCTCCAGGCTGGTGTCGGCATCGCCATCGCGCTCCAGGCGTGGTTCACCCTCAGGTCGCCCCGTGACATCCAGCTTCCTTCGATCATCGGCGGTACCGTCAAGCTCCCCGGCGGCCTCGTGGCGACGAGAGAAGGCATTCTCAGCATCGGATTCGCTCTTGGTGTGCTTCTCGTTCTCGCTGTCTTTCTCGCGAAGTCGCCGCTCGGCATGCAGGTTCGGGCAGTTGCGAACAACCGCGAAGGCGCCGAGATCACCGGCATCAACACCGGATTCGTCTTCGCGTTCGTCGTTGCCATCAGTAGCGGACTTGCTGGTCTCTCGGGCTCGATCCTCGGGTCGATCTACTTCGTCTCACCGAGCAGCGGGTTCACCGCGCTTCTGTTCGCGCTCATCTGCACGGTCATCGGCGGCCTCGGCAGCTTCGGAGGCACGATCATCGCTGCCTACATCGTCGGGATGAGCCAATCCGCGATCAGCTTCTGGCTCGGAGGACAGTGGGTCTTCCCCATCCTCTTCGGCGGGCTGATGCTGTTCCTGCTCATACGCCCCGAAGGAATCGCCGGCAAGCTGACCTTCGATCCGAGCAGACAATGAGGCAGTGTCGGAGATGAGGAAACGGCAACCCCCTGCCTGGTTCAATCCAGCCGGCAAGCTGATCAAGGCACTTGCAGCAATCGTGACGATCGGTGTCCTCCTGGTCATGCCGAAGCTGACCGGCGACTACGTCCTCGGCCTTGTCACCCTCATGGCGATGTACGCCATCGTCCTGATGGCCTGGAACCTCGTGTTCGGGTACGCGGGCGTCATCACGTTTGGGCAGATGGCGTTTTTCGCGATCGGCGCCTACGCTGCCGCCCTCTCGAACATCCACTTGGGCCTCTCTCCCTGGGTCGATATCTGGTTCGGAGCCATCGTCGCAGGACTCGCTGGCCTGCTCATCGGCGCCCCCTCGCTACGACTCTTCGGTCCTTACATGGTCATCTTCACCCTCGCGTTCCAACTCGCGCTCGCGGCGCTCCTCCCGGCAGTCTGGGTAGGCACCACCGGAGGCACAGCCGGACTGTTCGGAATCGACGCCCTTGGATTCGGCTCCTGGAACTATCTCAACGTCACCTGGTATCTCGCCGCGACGCTCGCCGTCCTCACGTTCATCGTGATCGCGCTCCTGCTGCGCTCACCGATAGGGGCGGCTCTCGATGCCCTTAGAGAGGGCCGCGTCCTCGCGGAGGCCCGTGGGATCGGCCTCTTCCAGCACCGGGTTATCCTGTTCACCCTCTCAGCGTTCTTGACCGGGTTGGCTGGCGGAATCTATGCCCACTCGTTTCAGCTGATTACCCCTAGCGTTCTCGATATCGGCCTCCTCATCAACCTGTTCGCGTGGCTCATCCTCGGCGGCTTGGGAACGCGCCTCGGGCCTGTCATCGGGGCGATCATCGGCGTCTACCTCGACGATCGACTCGCTTCCACGGCGCAGTACAGCGCGCTGATTTGGGGCTGCATCATCCTCGTCGTCGTAATGGTTGCGCCAGGAGGAATCGTTACGACAGCGACTCGCGCCGCCAATTGGGTGTACGCCACGATCTCGGCATCAGAACGACCGCCGGCCGGAGAACTGGACGGACTAGGAGAGATGGACACGGCGGGCAAGTGACCGACGGCCAGAGTCCACGGTCACGATGCCCCGAACGTCAGGGTGACTGAAGGATGGAAACCACAACACAGGAGGTACACCTATGCCTGACGTCGTCACATCCGAAGAGTTCGAAGCGCCCGCTGATCGGGTCTGGGACCTCATCGCTGGGTTCAACACCCTTCCGGACTATCACGCCGCGATCGAGGCCAGCGTCCTTTCCAAAGGGGGCGCCGAGCGGCGACTGACGATGACGGACGAGGCCGGAGGAGGAACGGTCGTTGAGCGATTGCTGTCCTTCGATGATCAGAAGCGGTCCTTCAGCTACCGGATCCTCGAGCAAATTGATTGCCCGCTTCCGTTTGCGGACTATCGGGCCAGCGTGCTCGTCGAGGAGACACCAGCCGGAAACTGCAGGGTTCACTGGGGGAGCACCTTCCGAACAGTGGGGGCGACGGATGAAGACGCTTCGGCGATCGCCCGGTCGATCTACCAGGGGTGCTACGACGGCATCCGTCATACCCTTGGGCTGCCTGCTCACGCCTCTGCCGGCGAATCGCCGGGACAGTAGGCGATGAGTTGGTGATTGCGCTGATGGTCGGCGCGACAGGTAGTTTCGCTACTTCTAATCGGGAGGACAAGCATGAATGAACTCGGTAGGTTCGGCCTGGAAGGACGCGTCGCCATCGTGGCCGGCGGGTCGGGAGGGATCGGAGTACGGACGTGCGCTGCCCTCGCCGGTGTCGGCGCCCGGGTGGCCGTGATCGGTCGCTCGCCCGAGCGGCTCACTGCAGCGACCGACGCCGTGACGGCGGCAGGCTCCGAAGCGCTCCCCATCGTTGGAGATATGACGGTCAAGGCAGATGCAGACCGGGCAGTGTCCGAGACGCTCGAGCGCTTCGGTCGCGTCGACATCCTCATCAACGCAATCGGTGGCGGCGCGGGCGCGGTTCTGCACAACGCCGAGGACTATCCCGAGAAGGACTGGGACTGGATCTTCGATCTGAACCTCCGGTCGACGCTCCTTCCCTCGCAGGCCGTCGCTCGCGCGATGATCGCCGCCGGAACCGGCGGCCGGATTCTCAACCTCTCCTCGGTGCGTGGTCAGCTCGGCCTCAACGCCGGCTACTCGGCGTACGTCGCGGTCAAGGGCGCGATCAACGCTCTCACCCGTCAGCACGCAACCGAGTGGGCGAAGCACGGGATAACCGTGAACGCCATCTCCCCCACCTTCGTCCGCACCCCGCAGGTCGAGAGCATGCTCGCCGACAGGGAGTTCTACGAGAAGCTCATCGCCCGGATCCCGCTCGGCCGGATCGCCGAGCCCGACGATCTCATCGGCGCCCTGCTCTTCTTCTGCTCGGACGCCTCGTCGTTTGTCACCGGTCAGAACCTCACCCTCGACGGCGGGCTCACCGCCACCCAGTGAGCGGCTGGACACCCGCCCGCGCGCGGAGGCTCGACGAGATCGCAGGCCCGGAAGGGATCATCGTCGGGGCCGCCGTCGATCATCGTGACTCTCTCCGCACGGCGCTGGAGCGCAAGGGGCTGCCCACGCCGACCGACGACGCCCTGTCGCAGCTGAAGGTCAGGATCGCCCGAGCTCTCTCCCCCGCCTCCACCGTCTTCCTCCTCGACGCCGAGTACGGGGCCGCCCAGGCCCTTGCGGCCGGCGCGGTCCCGGGGGACGTCGCGCTCGTCGTGCCGCTCGAGGCGCAGGGCTACGGCGATGTCGCAGCAAGTCCGCAGACGACGTTCCTCGACGGGTGGTCGCCGGGCAAGAGCGCTCTCCTCGGCGCTGCAGGCTGCAAGCTTCTCCTTCCCTACAGAACCGACAACCCGGATCAGGCCGACCGCCAGGACGAGGTCGTCCGGGCGGCGGTCGAGGGATGCCGCTCCGCAGGAGTCGCTCTCATCCTCGAGCCGATCGTCTACGGCGAGGCCGACGCGGATCGCTTCGGCGAGCTCGTCGTCGATGGTGCCGCCCGCCTGTCGCAGGTCGGCCCCGACATCCTCAAGGTGCAACACCCGGGCTCGGCGGACGGTTGCCGCGCGCTCGACGCCGCGTGTGGCCCCGACGTCCCCTGGGTGCTCCTCGGCGGCGGCGCCTCCGGCGAGGATCTCGAGCGTCAAGTCGCAGAGGCATGCGCTGCAGGTGCGAGCGGGTTCATCGTCGGCAGGACATTGTGGGATGGTGCACTCGTCCTCGATCAGGATGAGGAGGCGGAGCTCCTGGCGACGGTGTCCCTGCCGCTGTTTCAGCGCCTCGGCGCGGTCGCCCGCGAGCATGGAACACCGTGGCGCACGCGCGTTGGCGCGATACCGGCCCCGCCCGCCGGTCGGCTGCCCTGACCCTACCTGAATCCGCGCTAGCCGAGTAGCCTCTCGACCTCCGCTGTCGTCGGCATGTCGTCGGCGCACCCGAGGCGAGATGCGACGAGCGCGCCCGCAGCGTTTGCGAACCGCAGGGTCCGTTCGAGCGGCCACCCGGCGAGCAGACCATGACAGAGGGCGCCGCCGAAGGCATCTCCCGCACCAAGACCGTTGACGACCTCGACGGGGATCGGTGGCAACACGATCTCCTCGTCCTGCGTTGCTGCCAGCACGCCGTCCGGGCCGAGCTTCACGATCGCGAGCTCGACGCCGAGGTCGAGGAGCGCCCGAGCGGTGTCGGATGCCGATCGGTCCCCGACAAGCGGAATCGCCTCGGTACGGCCGCCGACGACGACCGTCGCGCGCTCGACGGCCATCCGGCCGAGTCGTCCCGGCTCGGTCTCGCTCGACCAAAACATCGGCCGGTAGTCAAGGTCGTGCACCGTGATCGATCTCCCGTTGCGCGCGTCGAGCGCCGAGAGGGTCGCCGTGCGGCTCGGCTCCTCCGAGAGGCCCGTCCCGGTCGTCCAGAAGAGCGGCACGCGCGCGATCTCCTCGAGGTCGAGCTCGTCGCGGTCGATCGTCATGTCGGGGGCGGCCGGCTCGCGATAGAACAGGAGCGGGAAGTGATCAGGCGGAAAGATCTCGCAGAAGACGATGGGCGTTCGCAACGTCGGATGGGTCCCGACCCGAGAGGCGTCGACGCCGAATTCCTGCAACGCCTGACGGACGTAGGTGCCGAACGCGTCAGCTCCGACCTTCGTAATCACTCCACTCGAACGGCCATACCTTGCAGCCGCGACGGCGACGTTCGTAGCCGTCCCACCGAGCATCTTGCGGAACGTCCGCACCTCCGCAAGCGGAACGCGCAACTGCTCGGGGTAGAGGTCGACGCCGACCCGCCCCATCGTCAGCACCTGAACGTCGCCGTCATCCAGGTTTGGCGGATCACCCATCGTGCGAGGCCCCGCGAACCGCGATCCTGCTCGAGTCTCCGGCCGCGGATGCGACCGGAGACTCGACGGAGAAGACGCGCAACGAGCTCAGCGGAGCGGCATGAGGTGGGTGAACGGCTCGTCGTCCGGAAGCTGATCCCAGGCGAGGCCCTCGTCCTGCGCTGCGATGTAGCGCGGCTCGATCCCGAGCTCTTGCAGCACGATGTTGCGAGCCTGCGGGATAGCGCTCGCCTTGTAGAACGCGAGATGGCGGTTGAAGCCCTGCCGGCCGAAGCCGCAGTCGGTCGAGAGGATCAGCTTGTCGGCCGGGATGACCTCGAGCGCTCGGCGCACTCGATCGGCGACGACGTCGGGGAAGTCGGCCTGGAGCGTGCGGTGGCTGACGACGCCGACCGCGACCTTCTTCTTCAACGAATCCTTGTACGGCTTGAAGAGCGAGATCTCCTTGAGGTCGTTCTCGGTCGCCTCGACGGTCCACACGTCGCCCTTGAGCCGCTCGAGGTAGATCTCGACCGAGTTCGCGTACGACTCGTCGGTGAACACCTTCTGCATGTTCGGGTTGCCCCAGCACGTGTGGATCCAGACCTCGACGTCGTCGAGCCCCTCGATCTCCCGGTTGAAGCAGTCGACGAGGAAGTCGAGCAGCTTCGTCTCCTTCGGGTAGTAGCAGGCCATGAAGTGGAGCGTCGGCTCCTCGATCTGGATCACCTTGCAGCCTGAGGCCGCAAGCTGCCGGAGCTCGAGGTTCATCGCCTCGGCCATGTCCCAGGTCACCTGCATCTTGTCGTCGAGGTCGTAGTGATCGGTGTGACTGTCGAGGAAGAACGCGAGCACCTGCGCCGAGCACGAGCCAAACTTGATCTGCTTTCCCGATGCGGCGCTCTGCTGACCGATCCGCCAGATCTTCGCGTACTCGAGCGGATTCTTCGGGTCGTGCTCGACCTTGCCCGTGACCCTCGGCCAGCGCCAGGTCTTGTAGATCGAGTCGAGCATCGTGCCCACCGGATAGGCAAGCAACGGCGACCGCGTATTCCGCGTCTGCAGCTCCTCGTGCTCGAGACCCTTCCAGCGCTGCAACGGATAGTGGTGCCACGAGCGACCGGCGACGTCCTCGTCGAGGTGGTAGTCACCCGTCGTCAGGATGTCGAGCCCGGCCCGCTCCTGATCGGAGATGACCATTGCATGCGCGTCGGTGAACTGCTCACGGAACCAGGGATCCATCATCGCGGTATCCAGCGGGCGACCCCACATGTTCGCCGTATACCAGCGAGGGCGGGGCCACGAGCCCGTTACCGTCGCCGGAAGCATGAGGTCTTTCGTTGCGGTGAACAACAGCTGCCTCCCCGTTTGAGTCGGCTCCCGAGTCGAGAGCGCAGGTGCCGTGATACTACTCGGCTGCAAACTTCTGAAACGCAGAACCCGATGACGGACGGCGACCCACTAACATGACGACACATCCGGTCTCACCTCGCCCCGAAATCGGGATGGCTATCTCGGACTTGCCTACGCCGACAGTCGCCGTCGAGCTCGACAGGCTCGAGGCGAACCTCCTTTCCTGGCAGGCGGATGTCACGTCGGCAGGCGCGCGGTTCAGACCCCACATCAAGACCCACAAGATCGTCGAGATCGGGGCGAGACAGATCGAACTCGGGGCGTGCGGCATTGCGTCAGCCAAGGTGTCAGAGGCCGAAGTGTTCGTCGCGGCGGGTATCCGCGACGTCGTGCTTGCCTACCCGGTGGTCGGCGCAGACAAGGCCGAACGAGTAGCCCAGATGGCTGCGCGGGGCACGGCCGTCGCGGTGAATGTCGACAGTGAGCTCGGCGCCGAGGGCCTGAGCGTCGCAGCGGCGGGGCACGGGACGCGGATCGGGGTACAGCTCGAGGTCGACACGGGCCTCAACCGGGTAGGCTTCCGGCCCGACGAGACCGATCGACTGGAATCGCTGGCGCGCTTTGTGATGGCCCTCCCGGGCCTCGACCTGGAGGGGGTGACGACCCACCGCGGGATGGGATTCGAGGGTGCCGCGACGATGACTCGAGCGGAGGCCGGGATCGCCGAAGGAACGCTTCTCGTGGAGGTGGCCGAGTACCTCCGCGCCCGTGGAATCCCGATCAGAGAGGTCACTGCCGGCGGCACGATCACCGGCAAGGCCGTCGCGGCGGTACCGGGTATCACCGAGGTGCGGGCAGGAACCTATGCGTTCAACGACCTGATGCAGCTCGGGTATGGATCGGCCACCCCCGCCGACCTCGCACTGACCATCGTCTGCACTGTGGTGAGTCATCACGGCGACCGCGCGACGATCGACGGCGGCTCGAAGACCTTCGCCGGCGACTATCGAGCCGGCGGGTCGGCTGTGGGGGAGTCGGGGTTTGCCCGTGCCGTCGATCGGCCGGTCTTCGTCGATCGGGTCTCCGAGGAGCACGGGATGATCACGACGGGAGCAGGCTCGGTGGTGCTCGGCGAGAAGATCGCCTGGGTCCCGTCACACGTCTGCCCGTGCGTCAACCTCGCCGATGAGATCTTCGGCGTCCGAGACGGGCTCGTCGAGGTTGTCTGGGATGTCGCGGCTCGCGGCAAACGGGCCTAGCGCATCGGCACGGCACGCTTCCCGATCAGCTGTTTGCCCGTCCCTCGACGTCGAAGACGCCGTCAAGGCCCGCAGCCGAGATGATCGCGGTGCCGCTCGCACCGTCAAAAATGTGGAGCCGACGGGCATCGAAGCTCACACGCACGTCGGATCCGGGTGGCGGCGCTAGCGCCGGAGGCGTCAGCGCCTTGACGACCTGCCCACCGAGATGGAGATCGACAACCGTCTCGCCACCGAGCGGTTCTGTCACGAAGACGTTCGCATCGGCACCGACGTTGCCGGTCGCAAGCTGAACGTCTTCAGGCCTGACGCCGAGCACACACGACGCCCCGTCCACGATGGTTCCGGACGCGGCCGTCGTCGCGTGCACACGCACCGAGAACTCGGGGTGCACGACCCGAACCGCGCCGTTCGAGGTATCGAACGTACACGGGATGAAGTTCATCGGCGGACTGCCGACAACCGTCGCCGTGAACTGATTCGCGGGCCGGTGGTAGACGTTCTCCGGCGTGTCGAACTGCTGGACGACGCCGCGTCCGAGCACCGCGACGCGGTCCGGCATGCTCATGGCCTCTATCTGGTCGTGCGTGACGTAGACGAGCGTGCGGTGAAGATCGCGCTGCAACCGCTTCAACTCGACGCGCATCTCGAGGCGAAGCAGAGCGTCGAGCGCCGAGAGTGGCTCGTCGAGCAAGAGGACCCGGGGGTCGCGCACCATGGCGCGCCCGAGCGCGACGCGCTGTCGCTCGCCACCCGAGAGCTTGCCCGGCTTTCGCTTGAGGAGGTGATCGATGCGGAGAACGGTCGCGGTGTCGGTGACACGCTGCCTGATCTCCGCCTTCGGTGTCTTCGCCTGCTTGAGTGGGAAGGCAAGATTGTCGTACACGTTCCGATCCGGATAAAGAGCGAGGTTCTGAAACATGATCGCGATATCGCGATCGCCCGGATAGACCTCCGTGATGTTCTCGTCGTCGGCAAACACCTCGCCCGACTCGGGCTTCTCGAGCCCGACGATCGTGCGCAGGAGCGTCGTCTTCCCGGCGCCCGGGGGCCCGAGGACGGCCACGAACTCGCCGTCGTCGATCGCAAGCGAGACGTCGTCGAGTGCGGTGACTGCGCCGAATTGGACCGTGACGTTCTCGAGCCGGACCGATGCCATCAGGCGTCCACCGCCAGGCTGGTCTCGTCATCGAACAGGAGCTGTCGGCCGGAGTCGAGAACGAGGCCGACGTTGTCGCCCACGCGTGGGCGCTGGCCCGGCACACCGATCACCCGGAAGCCGTGGCCCGCGACGTCGAGGTGGATGACGTCCTTGGCCCCGAGTGGCTCGATCAGGTTCACCTTCCCCGTCAGTGTTGCGTCCGCGGCATCGGGCGCAACGAGCTGCACGTTCTCCGGCCGGATGCCGAGCGTCAGCGAACGGCCATTGCCCGCGCCTTGCTCACCGAGTGCCAGCGTCGCCGGCAGGAAGTTCATCTGCGTCGATCCGACGAAGCCCGCCACGAACCGGTTGGCGGGGGCGTTGTAGAGCTCGTCGGGCGTTCCGTACTGTTGCAGCCGTCCGGCATCCATGACGGCGATGTGGTCGGCCATGCTCATCGCTTCCACCTGGTCGTGTGTGACGTACACCATCGTTTGCCCGACCTCGTGCTGGATGCGCTTCAGCTCGGCCCGCATGTAGGCCCGGAAGGCTGCATCGAGGTTCGAGAACGGCTCGTCGAGCAGGAAGATCGCAGGGTTCACGACCATGCTTCGTCCGAGCGCCACCTTCTGCATGTCGTTCACCGACAGCCGCGACGCATTCCGATCGAGCATGCCCCTGAGACCGAGCACGTCTGCGATGTCACCGACCCGCTGATCGATCTCCGCTGCAGACGGCCGCGGCTTGGACACGCGCAGGCCGAAAGAAATGTTCTCGGCCACCGACATATGCGTGAAGATCGCGTAGTTCTGAAAGACGAAACCGACGGTCCGCGCGCCGGGAGGCAGCCGCGTGATCGGCTGCTTGTCGAAGTAGATCTCGCCACTCGTCGGCTTCTCGAGGCCGGAGATCATGTTCATCGTCGTCGTCTTCCCACAGCCCGAAGGCCCGAGCAACGCCACGAACGAACCGTCGCGGATCACGAGATCGAGGTCGTTCACCGCAACGAGCCCGCCCGGGAATTGCTTCGTCAGGCCCTGGAGATAGATTTCCGCCATCAGCGCTTGATCGCGCCGAAGGTAAGGCCACGGACGAGGTACTTCTGGATTGCGAGCCCGAAGATCGCGGGCGGCAGGATCAGAATGACGGCAAGGGCGGCTTGCTTGCCGTACTCCTGGCCGGCGGCACCGCCCTGGAGCGCCGAGAGAAAGACCGGTGCGGTTCGAGCGTTGTCCTGCGTCATCACGAGCGCGATCAGGAAGTCGCTCCAGTTGAGGATGAAGACGAAGAGGGCGGTCGCGGCCAGTCCTCCCTTGACCTGCGGCAGAACGACCTTGAAAAACGCCCCCCAGTGGGTGCAGCCGTCCACGATCGCCGCATCCGAGATCTCTCGCGGCACTTCCTGGAAAAAGCTCCGCATCAGCCAGACGACAAACGGGAACGTGACAGCGCCGTAGAGGATGATGAGGCCCCAGAGCGTATCCCACAGCTGCAGGTAGACGAACATGAAGAGCAGCGGGATGATGATCGCGATCGGCGGGAACATCCGCAGCTGCAGGATCTGGAACGGCAACATGCTGCCACCCGCCCGAAAGCGTGCGATCCCGTAGGCCGCAAGGACGCCTACCACGAGTGCAAACAGTGTTCCCCCCGTGGCGGCGATGAGGCTGTTCTGGATGTACGGGACGGCCGAATCCAGCTTCCCCTGGGAGAAGACACCTCCGCCCGTGGTCTCCTGGCCGAGGATGGCCTTGAAGTTGTCGAGTGTCCAGTTTTCCGGCCACCAGTAGATCGTGCCGGGCGGGTTCCATTCTTCCAGCGGCTTGAACGCCATCGTGATGGTCCAGTACAGGGGAAAGCCGTAGATCAGCGCGAGAAGAAGGATCGTCAGCCACCGTGCCACAGGGCGGATGACGCTGAACACAGATCGTCGCGGCGCGACGAGCTTGACCTCCGGGGCGTGGCTCGCGACGAGTTCCGGTTGAACGGTGGACATCAGGCCTCCGCTCCCGTCTTCGCGAACGGCCCGACGCCGCCCGCGCTCGGCGTGTCGCCGCGCTCGAGCTCGTCGACCGTGCTGTCCTGCCCCGCTTCGATCGGACGCACAGCGAACGCGCCTGCGATCGTGACCAGAATCAGGACGATGAGTGCCGCTGCGCAGCCGAAGCCCCAGCGAGAGTTGACAATCACCTCGCGGTACATCCAGATCGAGATCGTCGTAGAGGCATCGCCCGGCCCACCCTGTGTGAGGAGATACGGCGCGTCGAAGACCTTGAAGACCTCGATCGCGCGAATGATGAGCGCGATCAGGATGATCGGCTTCATCATCGGCAGGATCAGGTACCGAAACTGGTGCCAGGAGTTAGCGCCGAGGATCCGGGCCTGGTTCATCTGATCCTCGGGCAAGGCGACGAGCCCCGAGAGCAGGATCAGGAACATCAGAGGCGTCCACTGCCAGATATCGACGACCATCGCCGACCAGAGCGCAAGGCTCGGGTTCTCGAGCCAGAGGATCGCAACGTCCCGCCCGAGCAGGAGCGAAAGGCCCTGGTTCAGCGGTCCGTCGACCTGAAAAATCATGTAGAACACGAAGCCGGAGACGGCAGGAACAACCATCATCGGCAACAGGAAGAACAGCGTCAGGACTCCGCGCCCCGGGAACTGCTTGAGGAAGAGCATCGCGAGGACGAATCCGATCAGGAATTCGATCCCGACTGCGACGGCCGTGAAGATGACCGTCCGCCACAATGCGGCCCAGAAGCTTCCGTCGTTCAGCGCCTCCCAGTACCCGTCGAACCAGTGCCAGTACTCGTATGCGTGCCAGACGTCCGAGCCGCTCGTCGGTGACCAGGCGGTGAAGCCGAGATAGATCGCGAGCGCCGCCGGGAAGAGCACGATGAACAGCATCACGAGCTGCCCGGGAGCGGTCAGCAGCGTGGCTACCGTCTTCTCGGAGCGGCCGCCAGCGTTCGGCAGGCGCCCCTTGGGCGCCTGCCGAACGTTCTTCTCATCGACGGTGTTTGTCACGTTTCTTTGCTGCTCCGCTGCTTACGGGTTGATCGGCTTCGCCGGCCCGTAGGTACCCTTTTTCGGGAAGCCCGCGTAGCTCGCAACGACAGCCTTCGCCTGCTTCTTCTTGCCGAGGCGATCGGTGATCGTGTTCCACCGCTCCTCGACCTTCTTCATTGCCTGCTCGGGCGACTGCTGCTTCGTCAGCATCTTCTGCAGCTCCTCGTCGAGCGCAGCGTTGTACTCACCTGCGCCACGGATCGTGATCGGCGGAGCAGTCCGCGGGATGATCTGCTTCAGCGCGTTGATCGTGGTCGGCTTGTACCCCGCGATCACGAGCGGGTCGGACAGCGACCGGGTGTGGTGCGGGTCCTGGAACCCGGCCGGATTCGCCGTCAGGTAGGTGAACATCCGCGCCCCACCAACCCACTGGAGGAACAGGTAGGCGGCCTCGTGGTTCTTCTTCGGTGAGAACCGGTTCACACCGTACGAGATGTTGTAGTGAATCGCTGTTCGGCGGATGAGCTTGCCGTTGACGATCCGGCCCGGCTGGACGTCGGAGCGGAGGAACTTGCCGAAGCCTCCCTTGTCGAGGGCCGGGTCGCCGGGGACGAGCTTCGTCACGTTCGGGAAGGTGCCGCCCTGAACGCCACTGCCATCCCCGTAGAGCTGGTACTGCCCGATGTAGTCCTTCGACAGGGCTCCCGGCTCCGACCACTGCAGCGACCGCAGGTGCTCGGTTGCGGCACGGATGCCGGCCGTGTTGTTGACGTTCGCCGAGCCGTCCGGCTTGAAGTAGTACTGGTTGGGGTCGGCAGAGCAGAGGAACCGGTGCTGCCAGTTGACCTTGCCCCAGAACGGTGACTTGCGCTCGACCGAACCGTACAGCGGTGATGGCGCGTCTGGGCGATGGAAGAACGCGGCGACCTGCGCCTGCTCATCCCACGTCGTCGGAACCCGGAGCGGGCGCCCGTACTTATCCTCGAAGTTTGCCTTCTCCTTCGGGTCCTTGAAGAGGTCGGACCGGTAGGCGTACACCTGGGTGTCGTTGTCGAACGCGACCCAGTAGGTTGTCCCTTCGTACTTCGTGAACAGGTTCACGGTAGAGCGCCCACCCGCGTACCCGTACTTGGGGTCGTTCCAGCTCGGCCTGTACTTCGCGACGTAGTCGTCGATGGGCCGGAGCAACCCGGACTGCGCGTAGTCACCGGTATCCTCGATCGCGCCCGTGACGATGTCGAAGCTGCCGTTCTTCGTCGAGGCGTTGCGGATATTCGTCGAGTACTCCGTTGCCGGGGAGACCTCGATGAACTTGAGCTTGATGCCCGTCTCCCGCTCGAAGATACCCGCGATCGACGCAGTTGCACCCTTCGGGAACGTGTTCAGGAACTGCGGCCGCGCGAAGTCGAGCGCCTGCACGACAAGCGTGCCCGGCGCCTTGCCCGCCTTGCGGAGCGCCTTCAGCCCCTGGATCGCACGCCCTTCCTCGGAGTTGGCCGGATACTGATACCGCCCAGCCCCGGGGAACCCGGTCGGGCCTCCGATCATGCCCGGCATAAGGCCGTTCGCGAGAGCGGCATTGCGCCGTCCACTTGCAGCCTTCGCGACCCCAGGGGCACCTACTGCGAGGCCCGCAACCGCGGCCCCCGCGAGGAACTTGCCTCGAGAAAGCGAGGAACCGGAGTCCGGAGTGTCGGTCGCCTCGACCGCCTCTGGATCCTTGATGCTCTGTTCTTCCTGCATAACCCCTCCTTCTACACCGAAGGACTGGCCGACATCGAGCTACCGACTCTCCCGTGTCTTCCGCCACAACGGGGCGAAAAACCTTTCGAGAGTCCGGTCACACTGATGCCAGCCAACGATATGGACACTGCCACCACTCAGACGAACGGTCACCCTGCAAAGTTGGGCCACTCCGAACTCGCAAGCGATCGAAACCCGAAGCCACCGACCATTCCACGGCGCGCGGGACCGATCCACCTATCAGAACAGTCGCCAACCACTGGCGCAGTCATATCAGGCTCCGCGGTCGGTGTCCAGTCGTTCACGATTGCAGTATCTACCACGAATCGATAACGTGTGCAAATTGTGACCGAAGCGCACGCGCGACCCGGCCCTCGCTCGGTTTGTTCGTGGGCTAGAGGAGGATTCCGCCGAGATGAACGAACCGTTGGTCGACAGAACGCAGGCAAAACCTCGCGTCCAGTCCGTCGCCCGGGCAGCCGCAATTCTCGTCGCTGTCGGCGAGAGCGAGTCGGGCCTCACGACGAAGGAGATCAGCGAACGCGTCGAGATCAATCGTCAAACGGCGTACCACTTGATCCACACCCTCACGGGCGCCGGCCTGCTCACGCGCAACGAACGCGGCCTGTACGTGCTCGGGTTGCGCGTCGGAACCCTCGCCGAGGGTTTCCGACGTCATCTCGCACCACCCGAGCGACTCGCCGCCTTCGTCCGCCGGATCGCGAGCGAGACAGGAGAGACGGCATACGCGGCGGGTTGGGTCGAGGGGGAGATCGTGACCCTGTCGGTCGTTCGCGGCCAGAACGCAGTC
>JBKJVI010000044.1:0-7356 GCA_046590225.1 Gaiella sp.
TCGGGGTCGTAGAGGACGAGGTCGGTGAACGTTCCACCGGTGTCGACGCCGGCTCTGACGCTCATCGGGCCACCTTTCGTCGCGCTGGGAAGATTGTCGACAATCCTAGAACGTGTCGTCGTCGGTGTCAAAGGCGGGCGGCACGCGGTGCCAACCCGCGCAATGGATCATCCTGAACCGGGGAAACGACCCGCGAATGTCGTCTGGCGCGGAGAGCGCGAGCTGGGACGGCGGGGTCCGGGTGACGACGCGAGGGCTTGACGCCCGCTCGGCCCGCCGATCCGGTCGGCGGCGAGAGCACCGCCGCGCGATGCGATTTCGGGCACGTTCGCAGCGAGCGCGTGGTAGTCGTGCGGGTCGATCTCGCAACGCGCGCCTCCCCGAGTGCGCTGAACCCGGCCGGCTGTGGGTTCCGAGCACGATCGACCCCGCGCGCGTGAACGGGTCGCGCCGGATGTGCACGGAAGCCCTTACCGGCCGAGGCCAAGGACAACCTGAACAGCCCGGTCGACATCGCCGAGCTCCTCCCACGTGAGCGAGCGAGCCGTAGCTCCGAGGCGCGAGCGATCGACCGCTGTCAGCTGATCGGCAAGCACCCGCGTGCGCGAGCCGGCGACGGTGATCTCTGGCCGGAACGACGCGGGCTGAGTCCTCGTCGACGTCGGCGCGACGATCACCGTCGAGAGCGCGAGCAGATCGCCGGCCTGGAGGACGACTCCGTAGCGCGGACCCCGTTGCTCGTGCCCGCGCACGCCGCGAGGTGCGCGCAGGCGCACGACATCACCACGCTGCACGAGGCTCGTCCATGAACGCGCGCACGTCGGCGATCTCGCGGCGGTCAGCCTCGCTGGCTGCGAGGCGCGCCGCCTCGGCAGCGAGAGAGCTATCGCCTGCACGAGGTCGTGCTGCTTCGACGAGCGCGAGGCGTATCGCCTGCGACTGCGTCAGCCCCGACGCGACGAGCTGTTCGAGCGCCGCGTCCGCATCGAGGTCGAGACGA
Source organism: Gaiella sp. (assembly GCA_046590225.1). Classification (GTDB taxonomy): domain Bacteria; phylum Actinomycetota; class Thermoleophilia; order Gaiellales; family Gaiellaceae; genus Gaiella. The sequence goes on from JBKJVI010000044.1 coordinate 1,001, forward strand.
ACGGAGATGGCACGATCGGGCACGTCGATCAGCGTATCACGTTTCGTCATACATACATTCTACTCCTCGATCGGTGACGAGTCTGCGCCGGCTGGGTGCCTGATCGGTGCCAGATCCGAATCGCATGGCGCTCGCACGCCCTCGGCGGTCGCTACGCAGCGAGCGCCTCGGGCCGGAGCTTCAGGATCTCCCCGTCGAAATCCTCGATCACCCCGCTCTCCTCCAGCATCCGGCCGTACCACTTCACGACCTCGGGGTGCAGCTGGAAGAGGGTCGAGAGCACGCTGACCCGGTGCTCGCCGCTGATCACGTTGGCCGGCCACTCGTCGGGATGCCGTGCGTCGAGCTCGAGGACGCTGGCGATCGTCTGGACGGCGAACTTGTGGAAGGTATTCGGTTGCTCGAAGTCGCCCGTCTCCGGGTCTCGGAGCGCGGCGAGGATCTCGCACGTCCGATACGTGTGATCGACGAAGGCCGCCCTCTTCTGGAGCGCCCGGAGAACGGCCCCACAACCGAGGATCGAATCGACGCATTCCCGCGGAGAGTTGCCCTCTACACCGGCGATGCAGTCGCAGACGATGTGGTAGACGGCGAACCGATCCCCCGACCGCCAGTCGACTCCCTCGTGGTAGATCCACGAAACGCGATGAGGCCCGTTCTCGACGTAGGTGATGACAGGGTTGATCGCGTCGCCATAGCGACGCTCGGCATGCTCGGCCCAGGTAGCGACACGCCCGGTGAACCGACTCGGCTGCACCTCGTGCAACGCGACGGGCCTGTGGATGAGCGCGAAGACTTCCTGCTCGTCGATGCTCACAGAATGGCGAAGGATCTTGCCCGATCTCATGTTCGACCTCCCGAAAGACGCCGGCACCAGTTCATCCGAACCGCTGACCCACTATGCATCGGCAGCAGGACGGTGTCTCGTGAACCCGGGCCGACGACGAAAGCAGGGGCGGCGATGCTTCGGGCACGCCACCCCTGCTGATCTCTCCTCACTCAAGCCTCGTCTTCGGAGGTACAACGATGTCGGTCTGGGGAGGCAAACCGCGGGCGGCAGGACTGTGACGGGTCACGCACTCACGAGGCGGACACGCTTCTGATCTTGGCGATCGCCGTGATCACTGCCGCCGCGGGACGCTATCGTGCGCGTCATGCAGGCCATCCTCGGCGCCAACGGCGTCATCGGTCGCGAACTCGCTCGGGCTCTGCTCGAGCACACCGACGAGATCCGCCAGGTGAGCCGCAACCCCAAAGCGGTGAACCCCGGCGACGAGACGTTCGCTGCGGACCTGCTCGACGCGAAGGCGACCGCCGACGCGGTAGCCGGTAGCGAGGTCGCCTATCTGGTAGCCGGCCTGAAATACGATCACCGGGTCTGGGCAGAGCAGTGGCCGAAAGTGATGCGCAATACCATCGACGCCTGCAAGCAGCACGGCAGCAAGCTCGTGTTCTTCGACAACGTCTATGCCTATGGCCGGGTCGAAGGAGCCATGACCGAGGACACGCCCTACAACCCCTGCAGCAAGAAGGGCGAGGTCCGTGCCCGCATCGCCACCGTGCTGATGGAGGAGGCAACGCGCGGCGAGCTCCAGGCGATGATCGTGCGCGCCGCGGATTTCTACGGCGCAGGCGCGGTGCTCAGCCTCACGCACGCCACGGTCAGCGAGCGACTGGCCGCGAAGAAGACGCCTCAGTGGCTGGGCGACGCGAAGGCCGTTCACACCTTCACCTATACGCCCGACGCCGGCCGCAGCGTGGCAGTGCTGGGCAACACGCCATCCGCGTATGGGCAGGTCTGGCACGCGCTCACGAGCAAAGAGCCGATGACCGGCGAGCAGTACGTACGCATCGCGTGTGAGTTGGCGGGCCGGCCCTACAGGCTCCGGGTGGCACCCCGCTGGATGCTCTCGCTCCTCGGGCTCTTCACTCCCGTGCTCCGAGAGAACATGGAGATGCTCTATCAATTCGAGCACGACTACCGCTTCGACAGCAACAAGCTGGAGAACGCGCACCCAATGCAAGCGACGGAGTACCGCAAAGGGATCGCAGAGACACTCGAAGGCTGAACCCGGGTGCGCGTTCAATGTCCGAGCGGGAGTAGGGTCCGGATCGTGGTGCCGCCCCGTCGGGGCTTTCGGCGTGGACTGTCAAGAGACGTACCGCTCCGATCACTCGAGAGGCGCGCGGCCGCACTTCCAACGCGTCGGCCATGGCCTCTACGCGCCGCTGCTACGCCGGCGACGTGGAGCAGGCGCGAAATGTGCGGAGAATGGAAGACCCGACCCCAATCTTTCCGAGCGAGCGGAGAGCACAGCGGCGCAGCCGCGAAGCGGGCGAAGCGGAAAATGGAGCCAGGCGGGCTCGAACCGCCGACCTCTACGATGCGAACGTAGCGCTCTCCCAGCTGAGCTATGGCCCCGTGGTACGCGCGGATTGTAGCGCCTGCGGACGACGCAGTCAGCTGCCAGCAGCCGCTCCAAACGTGCCTGCCGCGATTGCCTTCGCCATCGCGGCCGACTCCTCGCGGTACCAGGTGCCGTCCTCGAGCTCGATCGCCGGCAAGGCGTTCTGGCCCGTCGCCTCGATCACCGCGGTACGGCCCTTGCGGCTCGGCCACGACTCTTTCACGATCTCGTACTCGACGCCCGCATCGTCGAGCGCCTTCTGCACCTTCCAGCAAGGGTGCGCATTCAACTTGATCCACAGGTGCGGGCATCGGTGGAGCTTGATGGCCATCTCGTTCCTCTCTCCTTCGCGGAACCCCGCACCTACGATACGCCCGTGCGCGCGGTTGTCCTAGGCGAAGACGGCAATCCCGGCCTTGCCGACGTCGCTGAGCCTGACGGATCCGGTGAGCTCGTTCGGGTGCTTGCATGCGGTCTGTGCGGTTCGGATGTGGAGAAGATCGGGGTGTGGCCTCCAGGGTCGGTGCTCGGGCACGAGGTTGTGGCGGAGACCGCGGATGGGCGGCGAGTCGCGCTGATCCACCACGCCGGCTGCGGGGCGTGCAGCCGCTGCCGCGCGGGACACGAGTCGACCTGCGAGCAGTTTCCCGAGCCGACGATCGTACCCGGTGGGTTTGCGGAACGGGTTCGCGCTGCGGGGTGGGTGGAGCTTCCTGCCGGGGTCGGCAACGCACTCGGGACGTACGTGGAGCCGCTCGCGTGCGTTCTGCGCGGTGCAGAGAAGGTGCCGCGCGGGCGGGTTCTGATCGTGGGGAACGGATTCATCGGGCGGCTGTTCGGGGCCGTGCTCGAGGCGCGTGGAGACACGGTGTTCGCCGTCGACGCACATCCCCACCGGTCGGGAGTCGAGCCGGACGGGTTGGTCGACGCGGTCGTTCTGTGCGCGCCCGGGGGTGCGGACGTGGCGCTCGCGGCGGTCGAGCCGGGTGGCACGGTGTTGCTCTTCGCCGACGCAGGGACGCTGCCGGCCGATGCCGTGTACCGGAGGGAGCTGACGGTGGTCGGGTCGCGGTCGGCGACGCCTGCACACATGGCGGAGGCAGTTGCCCTCCTCTCCACGCTCGAGGTGCCGGAGCCGACGATGCTGCCGTTCGCGCGGTTCGAGGAGGGGCTTGCGCTGCAGCGCGAGGGAGCAGTGTTGAAGGTGGTGCTGGTGCCGTGAGCGTTGAGACGTTCCCGCGCCTGGCTGAAGCCAGGCGCGCGGCGCGCGCGAGAGCGGCAACCAGGTTCTCGGCGCGCGCAAGAGCCGCAGCCAGGCGCCCCGCGCGGACCGGCGCCTGGCTTCAGCCAGGCGCCGGAACGGAGTGCCCGTGAGAGCCCTCGTCTTCCACGGCCCGGGCGACCTGCGACTCGAGGACGTGCCGCGGCCCGAGGCCACGTCGGAGGGCGACGTGCTCGTCCAGGTCGAGGTCGCGCTCACCGACGGCACCGACCTGAAGGCCTTCCGCCGTGGGCACCCCGTGCTGCTCGGGCCGCCGCCGAGCCCGTTTGGCCACGAGTTCTGCGGCGTCGACACCGCGACCGGCCGCCGCGTCGTCGCCGCGAACTCCGCTCCCTGCGGCATCTGCGCGCCCTGCAGCCGCGGCCAGGAGACCCTTTGCGAGAACCTCTTTCCGCTCCAGAACGGTGCCTACGCCGAATTCATCCTCGTGCCCGAGCGCATCGCGCGTACGAACCTCCTCCCCGTCCCGCCCGGCATGCCGCCGGAGGTCGCGGCGATGGTCGAGCCGCTCGCCTGCTGCTTCCACGGCGTCGAGCAGGCCGGCGTCTCGCCCGGCGACACGGTTGCCGTGATCGGCCTCGGCCCGATCGGGCTCATGCTCTGCGCCTGCGTCGCTGACGCGGGCGGCTGGCCCGTCGGCGTGGGCTCACGCCCTGAGCGGCAGGCACTCGCGCCGCTCTTCGGCGCCGAGACCGGCACCGGCGAGGGCGCCGACTTCGTGATCGAGGCGGCCGGCACCGCCGAGGCGTGGCAACTCGCGCTCGAGCTCGTCCGACCCGGCGGCACCGTCCTCGCCTTCGGCGGCCTCCCGCGGGAGAGTCGCGTCGAGGTCGACCCGTTCCGGATCCACTACGAGGAGGTGACGCTAAAGGGCGCCTTCCACCACACGCCCCGGCACGTGCGCACGGCCCTTGCGTTCCTCGGCAGCGGGGCGTATCCGTTCGAGCGATTGATCACACATCAGGTCGGACTCGAGGGAGTGGCCGAACTGCTCGCCGACCCGCCTCGCGACTACCTCAAGGCTGCGGTTGTGGTGTCGGGGTAGACGGACAGGCCCTCAGCGAGGGCAGCGCGGCGCTGGCGCTCGTCCCAGGAGACGACGAGAGGGTCGAGCTCGCGAAGGCTGAGCGCACTCGAGACGTGGATCGCGTCGAGCCCTTTGAGGCCGTGCCTGACTCCGAGGACGGCAGCGCCGGTGACAATGCCGTCGTCCGCCTCGATCAGATCCGCGTTTCGGCGCAGGAACGTGCCGTCGACCGCGCCTGCGTCCGGGTGGGCAAGACGTCCTCGCCGCACCGCAGCCCCGAGTGCGCACGCAAGCTCTGCATGCGCGATACGACTCGTGGTGCGTCGAATGCCGCTGCCCCACACGAGCTTGGCCTCATCCGACCCCGACTCGGGAAGAAACAGCTTGAGCAGCGCGGAAGAGTCGAAGTAGGCGATCACGCCCCTTCGTCCTCCGACCCGGGCTCCGGATCGGGACCTGGCCAGGTCCCACCTCTCACCCACAGCAGGTACTCGCCGAGCGTGGGTCCTTCACCGATCAACTCCAGAGGACGTGGTAGCTCGGGCGGGCCTGTCCCCGATCGCGGCGTGATGCGGCCCTCGCGAACCATCCGCTCGTACGCCGACTCGGCGTGCGTCAGCAGCGCCTTCGGCTGCCCGCGCTCGGTGACGAGGATCTCCTCGCCGGCTGCGGCACGGTCGAGCCACTCGGCCAGGTTCTCACGCAACTCTCGAACGCCTACTTCCACACGCATATGATCAGTGTACGCGCCAGCTCCCGCAAGTGTCCACAACGGACACTGCCGATTCAGCTGCCGAACAGCGTCAGTTCGGGCTCCTTCTCCCCCCGCAACGATGCGAGGTCGACCTCGACCCACGCGAGCCCTCGCGACTCGGCCAGCGTTCGCGCTTGCTTGACGACCTTCTGGCCCGCGAGGATGCCACGGCACGCCGCCATCCCGGGCAACGTCTGGATTCGCTCGAGGTAGCGTGTGAGCTGCTCGACCGCATCGATGCCCGCGATCCGCTTGATCTCGACCGCAACCCAGGCGCCGTCCCGGTCGCGACACATCAGATCGACCGGGCCGATGTCCGTCTGCCACTCGCGCTCGACGAGGTGAAGCCCCTCACCGAGGACGTCTGGGCGTCCGGCGAGCTCGAGCTGGAGATCGCGCTCGACGCCGTCCTTGGCAAGCGCCGCCGCCTCCCCCATGTCGTGCTCGACGTCGCTCAGGATCTCGACGATGCGGATGTCGAGGCGATCCTCGGTCTTCCCCGCGCGCTTGCGCACGACGATTCGCTCCGGTGGCTCACCCCCGTGTTCGATCACCGTCGGCGGCGTCATCCAATTCTGGGGCTTGAAGCCACCCGTGTCGGCGTGGACGAGAAACGACCCGTCCGACTTCAACATCAGCAGCCGTACGGCCTCCGGCAGGACGGCGTTGAGACGGCCGGAGTAGGTGACCTCGCAGCGGGCGACGATCAGGCGCATGGCGGCACGGTAGCGTCCGAGGAGGTTGGGGCAGAGGTGGTGTGAAGCGCAGCCCGGGCGACCGGCTGAAACCGGCCACCATGCGGAGTGCTCAGCCGCGCTTGACGCGCGAGCCGCCGACGATTCGCTCCGAGCCGTCGGGGAACCGCACGAGCGCCTTGCCGTTGCC
>JBKJVI010000036.1:0-3356 GCA_046590225.1 Gaiella sp.
GTTCGCGAACGTCCGCCTGCGCAACCAGCTCGTCCCGGGGTCGGAGGGAACGTGGACAGCGCATCTCCCTGACGGCGACGAGACGACGATCTTCGAGGCGGCGCAGCGGTATCTCGCCGACGGCGTGCCCACGATCGTGCTCGCCGGCAAGGAGTACGGCTCCGGCTCGTCGCGCCACTGGGCCGCCAAGGGCCCGAACCTGCTCGGCGTCAAGGCAGTCATCGCCGAGAGCTACGAGCGAATCCACCGCTCGAACCTGCTGATGATGGGAATCCTGCCCTTGCAGTACCTCCCCGGGGAGAGCCTCGCCTCGCTCGGGCTGACGGGCCGCGAGGAGTTCTCGGTCACCGGGGTCGAGAACGGCGAGGCGCGTGAGGTGAGCGTCACGGCGGACGGCGTCGAGTTCCGCGCTACGCTCCGCCTCGACACGCCCCGCGAGCGCGAGTACGTCCGCCACGGCGGGATCCTCCCGTACGTGCTGCGGCGTCTGCTGGCCGCTTAGGACAAGCGCTTTCGGACATCTCGACAGCAGCGCCCATCGCGGATACCCTTACTCCTCTGGTCTATAGTAAGGGTTATGGCGAAGGGGCGAACTCGGGTGACGAGCAAGAACCAGGTGACAATCCCGGTCGACACACTCAGGAAGGCGGGTATCGCTCCTGACGACGTCGTGTCCGTCTATGCGGACGGTGAGGGCCGAATCGTGGTCGAGCGTATGGAGAGTCTCATCGAGCGCTATGCACAGAAGCTCAGCGGTACATGGCCAGGTGGAGTCGAGGGGTTCTTGGCCGAGCGAAAGCGCGCGTGGGAGTAGCGGTTCTCGATGCAAGCGTCCTGATCGGGCTGCTCGATCCGGCCGACGCACTCCACGTCCGTGCAACGGAGGGGTTTCGCATGCACGCTGCGGACGACGTCGTCGTCCCGGCGAGCGCCTACTCCGAGACGATCGTAGATCCGGCACGGCGGGGGCCGATCCAGATGGCGGCCGTCGACGGATTCCTCGACAGCTTCCCGATCCGGATCTTGCCCATCGACCGCGAGATCGGTCGACGAGCCGCCCTCCTCCGCGCTAAGCACCGCCTCGGCCTCCCCGACGCGCTTGTCCTCGCGAGTGGCGACGTCCTCGACGCCGATGTGGTTCTCACGGCAGACGCGAAGTGGATCAAGCTCTCCCGCCGCGTCATCGTCGTCTGACGTGAACCCTAACGTCGGGTCGCACCGGTAGCCGGTACAACTCCGGCGTGAGCGAGAACGACACTTCCTGGGGCATCGACCCCGTCCCCGAGCGGCTCCGCGTGTTCGGCGGCTTCGACCTTGCGCTCCTCTGGGGAAACCTCGGTGTCTCGCTCCTCGTCGTGGTCGCGGGGGCGATCCTCGTGCCGGCGCTGTCTCTTCCGTCGGCTTTCGTCGCGATCGCGATCGGCTGCCTGATCGGCAACCTGATGCTCGCGGTCGCGGGGCTGATCGGGGCACAGGCACGGGTGCCGGCGATGACGCTGATGCGGGCACCGCTCGGTGAACGAGGCTCCTACCTCCCGACCGCCATCAACGTCGTCCAGTGCCTCGGGTGGACCGTGTTCGAGTTGCTCGTGATCGCAACCGCTGCAGCGGCCCTGTCCGACCAGCTCTTCGGGGTCGGAGCGCGGTGGGCGTGGACGCTCGTCTTCGGTGTCGCGGCTCTCGCAATGGGGCTCGCGGGCCCGATTGGCGTCGTGCGTACGGTGCTTCGCAAGGTTGCGATCTGGGTCGTGCCCGTTGCGATCGCCTATCTCATCTGGTGGGCGCTCAGCGGCGGCGGACTCTCCGAGGCGTGGTCGGCCCCCGGCGAAGGCGGCCTCTCGACGTGGCAGGGCATCGACATCGTCGTCGGCGTCACGGTCTCGTGGGTGCCGCTCGCCGCCGACTACACGCGCTTCGCTCGCACGCAGCGTGGCGCCTTCTGGGGAACGGGGATCGGCTACCTGCTGCCCGACGCGCTCCTCCTCGGACTCGGCGCCGTCATCCTGCTGACACGCGGCGTCGGTGATGCGGCCGCACTGCCGGCGGCCGTCGCGGCGGGTGGGATCGTCGCACTGCTCGCGCTCTTCGTGCTCACGGTGGCCGAGACGGACGAGGCATTCGCCAATGCGTACTCGGGCGCGGTCTCCCTCCAGAACCTCTTCCCGGTGGCGCCGCAGAAGCTTCTCATCGTCGCGACGACAACGGTCGGCGTGATCGGCGCTCTCGCGCTCTCGTTGACGAGCTTCCAGTCCTTCCTGCTCCTCCTCGGCTCGTTTTTCGTGCCGCTCTTCGCCGTGCTGCTCGCCGACTGGCTCCTCGCCGGACGCTCCTATGACGCCGACGACGTCTTCGACGCGCCCGCCTGGCGGCCCGGCCTGATCGCCGCCTGGGTCGTCGGGTTTGGTACGTACCAGTGGCTGTCACCGACCGGCCCCACCTGGTGGGTCGAGCACGTGCAACGGCTCGATCCGCCTTCCTGGGGGATCGGGGCGACGCTGCCGAGCTTCGTTGCCGCGCTCACCGTCGGCCTGGTTGCTGCGGCGCTGTCACGGCGTCGCGGACGCGCGCTCGCCGCCAGCGTCTGATCTCATCGGAGGCGACTACAGCGGGCGAAGGCACCGCACTGCGGGCAACAGCAGCGCACCGAGGACGAGCGCGACACACGCGCCACGACGAATGTCCCCGCGCTCGGTCTCTGCGTGGTCACGTGGACGATGACGGCGATCGCTGCCTAGCGCACCTTTCGGTCAGGTCTCTCCTCCGGATGGCGCGGTTCCGTAAAGGTGCGCCCCCGGCAGCGTCGCGTCCACGCGGCTGACGTCATACGGTGAGCCCTCGCGATCGAGGGCGAGGAGGAGTGCGCCGGCAACAGGTTCGCGCTTCGGTCGTATCGGCTCGGCGCCTGGCACGCGCGACAGCACCTCGGCAACGATCAGTTCGGAGCCCGCTCCTCGCAGGACGCCGCCGAGAAGCACCAGAGGGAACGGTGCTTCCAGCCCGACCTTACGCGCAGCGACGCGAGCCATATTGCCCAGCCTTGCACCGTGATCGAGAACGATCGCGGCCGCGACTTCATCATGAGCCTGCGCTGCAAGCAACACCGACGGGGCAAACTGCGCCGTGTCCCACGAGTGCCTCCCACCTCGCCGGGTGAATTCGTGAAGCACTTCTTCAACACTCTCCACCTCGAAGAGCTCTAGCGCAGCTGCGGTCAACACCGTCGCCGGCCCGATAGCCAGCTCCGCGTTGTAGACCGCCCGCAGAGCATCACCGCCGATCGCCCAGGCCCCCGTGTCGAGCGCCCACCAACTCGAATGCCACGCGCGACCATCGTGGCCCACCGAACCGACGCACCC
>JBKJVI010000088.1:0-28178 GCA_046590225.1 Gaiella sp.
GTTGGCTGCGATCTCGCTGATCGCGATCGGATGCCAGGCGACGAGCGCGATGCGCTCGAGGGGGACGCGCATCCGGGAGAGGACGAGGATGAGAAGCCCGATCGCGGCGACCTCGGCGAGCAGGAACAGCCAGGTCGTCGCACGCACGCCGTTGCCGAACACCGTCCGCGCGGCGAGAAACGACGCCTGCGCGCCGGGCGGATAGACGGTTCGCCAATCGCGGCGATTGATGTTGGGCCAGATTGTGGCGTCTCGGTACTTCGCGAGCGCGCGATCGTTCGGCGGATAGCGATACGGGTTGACACCCGCAGCCTGGAGTCGCGCGTCCCAGGCGTAACGGAACGTATCGGTCGTCAGGGGCGGGGGCGTGCCGGGATCCAGAGCAAAGGCGCGCATCAGGATCGCGAGGCTGAGGACGAGGACGACCCCGCCGCGCCCGATCCCGAGTCCGCGCCAGCAAATCCAGGCGGCAGGCAGGAAGAGCGCGAACGCGACCATCTGCCCCACGACCTGTGTTCGTACATCCGTTTCGCCGCGCAGGCGAAGCTCGAGAAGGGCGATCGAGATCCCGAGTGCCGCGGCCACCGCCGCGCGCTTCATCGGTGACGTCTCGCGTCGAGCGTGAAGCGCCGCGCCTCGGGAACGAACGCAACGGCGAGCGCGACAACGGCCGGGAAGACGAGCGACCACGCCCACTCGCCCGGCGCGCCGATCTCACTGATCCAGAGACCGAGGAGAAAGGCCCACGCGAGCACGCCGACGACCCGGAGCCAGAGCCCGACCACGAGCAATACGCCGAGAGCGAACTCGCCGACGAGCTGCAGCCGAGCGAACACCGAGGCATGATCGGCGATGAAGCCCATCATCTCTTTCCACAGCCCCGGCGCCTCGCCGCCGTCCGCGTAGCCTCTGATCAATCCGGCGTAGGAGTCAGGCCCGTACAGGCCCTTGTGGAGGTTCGAGCCCCACACGGTCAGAAAGAGGACGCCGAGGAGGATTCTCATCCCCGAGAGCGTGATCTCTGCGCCCCGCGACCGCGGGGCCATTGTCACGCTCACCTGATGTTACGGGCCACGTCGGTTCCGACCGGCTGGTCGGAGACGAGCCGCAGAAAGCGCTCGACCGCCCGTTCGAGCGGCGCCACCTGACGGGAGACGAGCAGGTCGAGATCCGTGACACCGTGCCGCACCGTCGGGCCGAACGGATGCAGGAAGGCACCGTCCGCCGTAATCGTGAGCTCCGGGAGAATGTCCGTGACACCCGGCGTCGTTCCCATCCCCGCGAGGTCGGCGCGTCCCCTGCGCACCACGCCACGAACGATGTGATCGTCGTCGGAGATGCCCCAGCTGCGATGCAGGACGCAGAGTCGGGCGAGCTCGTCCTCGGTCTGCTCTTCGACGGTCGTGGCAATCCTGACTGTGATACCGCGCTCGAGGAGAGCAGGGATCGCGCGCTCGACCTTCGCGAAGTTCTCCGGGCCACGGAACGCGTCGTTTCGATCGGGCTGATCGGAGTCGAGGGAGATCTGGAGCGCGATGTCGAGCTCCGCGAGAGGCTCGAGCCGGGTCAGCAGCCGATCGGTGAAGAGCGTAGCGTTCGTCAAGGCAACCGTCGGCAGGATGGAGGCGATCTCGGCCAGCGTCTCAGCGGCATCGGGGAGCATGAACAGCTCCCCGCCGGTGACCCCGATCGCACCGAAGCCGAGCTCCTCGGCCTCGCGAACGACGCGGATCATCGTCTCCGTCGACAGCGTCCGCCGGTTGGCGATCGCCGGCATAGACTCGGTCAGGCAGTACCCGCAAGCGAGGTTGCAATGGTACGTCGCGTAGAGCCACAGCCGGTCGCCGCAGCGCCCTTCCTCGACGGCGGTCTCGAGCGTCGTCTGCGTGCTCATGCGGTGGGTGGAACGTCGAAGGCGGTGCAGAAGTGGTTGAGCATCTGCGTGGCACCGATCAGGATCGCAAGCTCGACCATCTGGTCGTCCCGAAGGTAGTCGAGCACCCGTGCGACGAGCTCGTCGGTGATCGCGCCGGGATCGAGGACGTACCGATCCGACCACTCGATGATCGTCCGCTCTCGGTCCGCGAGCGTATCGAGAGGGACTTCGTCACACACGGCCGCGAGCTGTTGTTCGGGCACGCCGAACTCGAGCGCCAGCGGTCGATGCGCGGCGAGGCAGTATCGGCACGCGTTCAGCTGGGAGACGCGGACGACAACGAGCTCCTTCGTCGCGAGATCGACGGCACCCTCGTCATAGATCTGACCAAGGAACGGTAGGAGCGTCTCGAGGAGATCGGGCGCGTTGGCGAGCGACCGCTTCAAGGGAGAGGCGGAGCCGTCCGCGCTGTAGATCGAGCGGGCCGGTAGTGGCGCCTCGTCGCGCAGCAGAAGTCGGAGACGGCTCACGTTCAGCCTCTTCTACCAGCAACCGGTGAGACAGGGCGACGGCTGTAACACTTCGGTAAGGGTTGCCGCCTCACAGGGGCCGACGCATCGTGACGCGCATGAGCCGACGGGGGAGCTCGCCCTCCTCGAACTCCTCGACGGCGAGCAGCTCGAACGATCCGGCCGTGGACCGTACAGCGATGCGCTCGACGAGCTCTCGCGTGAAGAAGTGCACGACGAACCCATCGAGCTCGTAGAGGTCACCACCGAGACGCGTCCCCCGGCCGTAGTCCGGATCGACCGATGTCCGGGCCGTGTAGATGCAGAGGCCGCCCGGGCGCAAGACCCGCCAAACCTCCGCCGCGAGGGCATGAAGGTGCGACTCGCTGAGCGCCATGCAGAACAGCATGTGCGAGTAGCACGCGTCGAAGCTCTGATCGGGAAAGGGCAGCGGTTGCCTGACGTCGCACTCGACGGCGGTGATCCGGTTCAGCACGCCCGACGCCTTGGCTTTCTCCACGATCGTCGCGAGCGCAACGGACGCGAAGTCGGCGGCCGTCACGGCGAGGCCTGCCTGCGCGAAGAAGAGCGCGTCGCGTCCCTGGCCACTGCCAAGCTCGAGCAGCTCCCGAGCGCTGACGCCACGAAGAGCTTCCAGTGTTGCGCGGGCGGGCTCGCTGGCCTCGACGCCGTAGCGATCGGGACGCCCACGGAGTGCTGCCTCCCAGTGGGCTCTCTGCTCGACGCCGGGCTTCCGAGGCTCGGGGAGGCCGGCAGGCGAAGCCATGCCCGGCAGCTCGTTCGCTGCCAGGTTCTCCGGTTCGACGTGCACGACGGGCAGACCGGCCGCGCTCCACTCCTCGAAGCCCCCGATCACGTCTCCGATCCCCTCGTGGCCGAGGCGCCGGAGCGTCGAGGCAGCGAGGCTCGACGACCAGCCGTGGTCGCAGAGCAGGATCGGCGGTGCCTGGTCGAAGTCGATGTGCGGGTTGGCCCACGGACTCGCGGAGTCGAGCCGCCATTCGAGCACGGTCCGGGGGACGTGCACGGAGCCGGGGACGACGCCGTATCGCTCCCTCGCACTCTCCGAGCGGATGTCGATCATCATCGCCCCTGCGAGCTGACGCTCGTGCGCCTCCACGGGGGTCAGACGGACGATCTCTCGACGCGCCTCCTCGAGGAGCGCATCGGCAGCACAGGCTTCGCGGAGCGTACTCACGCGTTCATCGAAGCACGATCGCGTCAGCGCTGCCGAGACTGGTGCGCGGAGAGCCACCCCGTTGAGCAACTGTTAAGAAATCACGCCCGCTTGCCGTTCCCACCAGAGGAGGGGTTGACAGCCCCTCTAGCGTTTGTCAGCAAGAGCGCTGCACTCCTCAACGCACCTGAGGCTCCGTCCCTGAATGCCGGCTCCTCCCTCACCGTTGCACTCGCAGTCCTTGCGCTCGTCGCTCTCTTCAGCGGAGTTCCCGGTTGGCGCGACAACCCGCGAACGCGTGCGCGATCTGGGAATGCTCGAGGCCGTCGGGCTGACGCCGCGGCAGGTCTCGGCGAGCCTCGTTTCCGAGCAGGTCGTCATCGCGGTGGCGGCACCGCTCGCACGCAGGGCAGCGTCGTTGCCGGTCAGCGACGCCCTTCGCTTCGAGTAGCGGCCGGACTATCTCGGCGCCCCACGTCGTTACACTCTGCGAAGGCCCGGTATCCATCGGAACTGGAGCACGCAACACATGATCGAGAGCGTCAACGTCATCGGCAGCGGCCGGAGCGGCTCGGCTATCTCTGCGCGCCTCGTCGAGCGAGGACTCTCTTTCGACGCTCTCACGCCCGACCTCGTGCTGCTCTGCGTCCCCGACCGAGTGATCGCCGAGCTTGCTGGCGAGATCGCCCCTGGGCCATGGGTCGCCCACGTGAGCGGCGCCACCCCGCTCGCAGCGCTCGATCCCCATTCCAGGCGCTTTGGCGTCCACCCGTTACAGACGTTCACGCTCCGTCGTGGGGCGGAGCAACTCGACGGCGCCTGGGCGGCAGTATCGGCCGAGAACGACGACGCGCGCATCGCCGCTACATGGCTCGCCGAGACTCTCGGCCTCCGTCCGTTTCCCCTGCGCGACGAGAACCGCGCCGTCTACCACGCGGGCGCAGCGATCGCCTCCAACTACCTCGTGACGCTCCGGCATGCCGCAGGTGCGCTGCTCGAAGCGGCGGGAGCACCCCCCGAAGCGCTCGATCCGCTGATGGCGAGGACGATCGAGAACGACTTCGAGCTCACAGGGCCGATCGAGCGCGGCGACTGGGAGACCGTCGAGCGCCACATCGCTGCGATCCAGGCCGAGTGCCCCGAGCTCGAGGCCCTCTACCGCGTTCTTACGGACGCCACGGTGGCGTTCGCGTGAGAGTCTGCCGCACCATCACGGAGGCTCGCACGGCGCTCGAGCGGCACCGAGACGGCACGATCGGTCTCGTCCCCACGATGGGGGCGCTTCACGCCGGACACCTTTCACTGATCGACGCAGCCCGCTCGGAGTGCTCGACGGTCGTGATGAGCCTCTTTGTCAACCCCGCGCAGTTTCGCAACCCCGGCGACCTGAACGGCTATCCCCGCGACGAGAGACGGGACCTGGCTGTTGCCACCGATGCTGGTGTCGACCTCGTGTTCGCTCCCGAAGCGTCCGAGATGTATCCGCCGGGGTTTCAGACGTGGGTCGAGGTGACGGACCTCGGGGCAATGCTCGAGGGCGAGCACCGACCGAACCATTTTCGCGGCGTCGCGACCGTCTGTCTCAAGCTCTTCAACATCGTCGACCCCGACGTCGTGTACTTCGGGCAAAAGGACGCGCAACAGGTCGCGGTTCTACGACAGCTGATCGCCGACCTGGCACTCGAGCTCGAGCTGAGGGCGCTACCCACCGTGCGGGATCCGGACGGTCTCGCGCTCTCCTCCCGCAATGCGCGCCTTTCGGCGCCCGAGCGTGAGCTCGCCCTCGCACTGCCACGCTCACTCGCAACCCGCGATCCCGAACGCGCCCGCGCACTGCTCGACGTGGTCGGGATCGACGTCGACTACGTCGAGATCGCCCCGTTCGACCCACCCGTCCTGGCAGCCGCTGTCCGCGTCGGCTCCACGCGTCTCATCGACAACGTCTCTCTCGAGCGGGGTCTCACGACGCCAGATCAGAAAGTCTCGTCGTGAGACCCCGCTCGACCAATCAACCAGGTGTGGGGTGTCCTGCAACCAGCATTTCGTCTCGAATGTTGCAGGACACCCCACGCGAGGAGGACTCATGAGTACCCGCCCCCGCACACCCGGGCACGGAGCGCCCGCCCCCGGCAAGCTCCCGATCACGGATCTCGTTGGCCTGAAGGCAAGCAACTCGCCGATCGCGATGATCACCGCCTACGACGCCCCTTCGGGTCGGCTTGCCGACGCGGCAGGCGCGGATGTGATCCTGGTGGGCGATTCGGCGGCGATGACGGTGCTCGGTCACGATTCGACGGTCACCGCCACGATGGAGGAGATGCTCGTGCTGACGCGCGCGGTCACGCGCGGCGCTCGACGGCCACTGATCGTGGCGGATATGCCGTTTGGGTCCTTCCAGATCTCGGACGAGCTCGCGGTGACGAATGCGATCCGCTTCGTCAAGGACGCCGGGGCCGACGCCGTGAAGATCGAGGGAGCCGGGACGATGCTGTCCCGCGTGCACGCGATCGTCGGTGCGGGCGTGCCGGTGATGGGCCACATCGGTCTGACACCGCAGTCGGCAACCGCGCTCGGGGGCTTCAAGGCCCAGGGACGCACAGCCGCGAAGGCAGCGCAACTCGTGCGCGACGCGCTCGCGCTCGAGGCGGCGGGTTGCTTCTCGGTCGTGTTGGAGGCCGTCCCCTCTCCCGTCGCGGCGAAGATCACGGAGCTCCTCACGATCCCGACGATCGGCATCGGCGCAGGACTCGACGTCGACGGGCAGGTGCTCGTCTGGCACGACCTGCTCGGCCTTTACAACGGTCATGCGCCACGATTCGTGAAGCAGTACGCGAACCTCTCGACGGAGATCCAACGCGCTGTTGAGGCGTACATCGGCGACGTGCGTGAGCGCCGGTTCCCGGAGGAGGTGCACACGTACGGCATGCCGGCCGAGGAGCTCGCTGCGTTCGAGGTCGCGCTGGGTGCTATGCCACCCGCAGGATCTGATCGAGCGGTCGGGTGGAGCTGAGCACCGATGTGAGACCCATCGGTGCCAGAGGATGACCGAAATGGAACCCTTGCGCCAGTG
This sequence comes from Gaiella sp., assembly GCA_046590225.1. GTDB lineage: Bacteria > Actinomycetota > Thermoleophilia > Gaiellales > Gaiellaceae > Gaiella. The sequence continues at coordinate 6,654 of JBKJVI010000088.1, forward strand.
AGCAGCCGAGTTCTCTGATCGTGTTCGCCTGGGCGCCGGTCTCGATCCCCTCGGCGATGACCTCGAGCCCGAGCGATCGCCCGAGGCTCACGATCGTCTCGAAGAATGCCGCGTCGACAGGGCTCTCAGGCAGACCGACCACGAAGTCGCGTGCGATCTTGAGCGTGTCGATCGGGAAACCTCGCAGGTGCGCGAGCGACGAATGGCCGGTACCGAAATCGTCGAGTGCGAGCGAAAGACCGAGCGAGCGAAGTTCGTGCATCCGCGCCAGCGCGTCCTCCGGGTTCTCCATGACGCCGTTCTCTGTGATCTCGAGAACGAGCCGTTCGGCGGCGAGCCCCGTCCGCTCCAGGATCCCGGCGACGTCCTCGACGAGATCGTCTGCCATCAGCTCGGACGGCGCCAGATTCACGGCCACACGCACATCGTGCATGCCCTCGAAGGCGTTCAGCCAGGATTGCGCCTGGGCGCACGCCTCACCCAGCACCGCACGGCCGATTCCGATCATCAGGCCGGTCTCCTCGGCGAGCGTGATGAAGCTGTCGGGAGAGACCAGCCCGTGCGCCGGTCGATCCCACCGGGCAAGCGCCTCGAGCGCGACGGTCTTCCCCGTCTGGAGATCGACGATCGGTTGATAGTGAACGCTGATCTCGCCTCGTTCCACGGCCAGAGTGAGGGCCGAGACGGTCTCCTGGCGGTGGCGCACGCGTGTGTGCATCTCGGGCCGATACGTGCTGAAGCGGCCCTTGCCGGCCTGCTTTGCCTCGTACATCGCGACGTCGGCATTGCGGAGAAGCTCGTCCCCGCTCGACACGCTGGGCCCCCCGTGGGCGATTCCGATGCTCGCGTGGACCCACATCTCTCGGCCGGCGATCGTGAACGGAGCCTCGAGCGCGCTCACCAGTCGTTCGGCAAGCCGTTCTGCTCCCTCGTTCGAGCTGTCGCAGGTGAGAACCGCGAACTCGTCGCCGCCAAGCCGGGCCGGAAGGTCGCCTGCTCGTACGACCCTGCGGACACGTCCAGCGACAGCGATCAGCAGGTCGTCGCCGGCGTGGTGGCCAAGGCTGTCGTTGATCGTCTTGAAGTCGTCCAGATCGAGGAACAGGACCGCGGGGTACAGGACGGCGCTTCGGTCCTCGACGGCCTCGGCGACACTCGCCGTGAAGAGCACGCGATTCGGAAGAGACGTGAGCGCGTCGTGGTGGGCCTGACGATGGAACTGCTCTTTCAGCGCGCTGAGGTCGCTGATGGAGCGCTCGAGACGATCGTTCTCGAGCATCACGGCAGCGTTTCCTGCAAACGTCTCGAGAAGCTTGATGTCCTCCGCCCGGTATCCGGCGACGGTCAGCTCACGACTTCCGACAAGGAGGAGACCGTTCACTCCGGCCTCTCCGCGAAGAGGAACGGAGATTGCGCGCCGGAGCCCGAGGTCTCCCATCAGGCCGTGCAGACCGTCCGCTACTTCGCTCCCGAGCACCTCTCGTGCTCCTTCGTGATCGACTTCCGCGCGTACGCCGGCCGCCCGATCGCGGCGAAGAGTGCACGCCCGCAGGGGCGAAACTCCCTCGGGCCCGGTCGAGGCGACCTGCACGGATTCCGATCCGTCGCGCGGCAAGAGCGCAATCCACGCAACGTCGGCGCCTACGAGTGCCCGTGGGGCCTCGAGCAACTCGAGCACGCTCTCGTCGCGGCCGGGTGCCTCGTGTGCTCGACGGATTGCGTCCGCGAGCTGCCGAAGGCTGACGAGCCTGCGGTGCTCCGACGTCGTCGCCCAGATCGCGGCGGCGCAGGAGACGAATGGCAAGATCAGGAGGAGAGCCTGCGAGGGGCGGCCAAGTCGGATCAGCTCGAGGACGACGATCGAGACGGCGACGCTAGCCACTGTGCCGAGCACTACCAGCCAGCTGACATGCCGAGAGACCTCGTTCTGATGCTCTTCGTCCGCTCGCCGCAGGAGGCGGGGAACGGCAAGAGGAGCCGCCGTCGCGATGGTCACGGCGACACCGGCGGCAATCCACCCGACGGGTCCTGAAAGGTCCGCGACGATTCCGATCGCGAGGAAGGTAGCCAGCGCGAGCGCAGTGATGCCCATCGTCGTAGCCAGTCGAACCACAGCCTCGTGGCGTCCGACGCCGGCCGCGACGAGAACGATGACCACCCCGGCGAGCTGCGCGGCGAACAGCCCAGCTGGATCGAGCAGGAACAGGGCGACTCCGAGGATCGCGGCGTGCGGGGAGAGCGCAACAACACTCACTCGTCCCTTCGTGAGATGGACGAAAGCCTCGGCGAACATGAACGCGGCGCCGACGAGCCACCACGGAGCTTCTCCCGGCTCGAGCGGTACCGCAAGCTCGGGGAGAACGGTGACGACCACGATGCCGCCGAGGAGGGCGAGGGTGAGGGCGCCGAGAGCGCGTCCGATCGTGCCGTGCAGATACTCCGCCATTGCCGTTCGCCTTCCGCAGGAAGGGGCGCATCAATCACCCCTGAGGTGATCAGACCTTCGAGGATTTCCAGCCGAGACACGCTCCCCCGCCTGGGGGGGGATCAATCACTCGGATCGGGGATTTCGACAACCTGCACCGCGGTGCATCGAGGCAGGTCGCGCCGGCACCTCGTCGGTCGTGGAGAGCGACTACAGGACGGTCGGGAGGACGGCAATCGCGCCGACGAGAACCGCGGCGAGCGCGAGCGCGCCGACCACCCCACGCCAGGGAAGCTCGAAGGTCGTCCTCAGGCCGATTGCCAGGAGCCCCAGCGACCAGAATGCACACGCGAGGCCGATGGAAACGACGATCACGCGCCCTCCACCGTTGTCGGCGCCGCCGCTCCTGAACCAGTCCGTGCCGAACACGAGCACGATCGCCGGCACGGTGATCAACACCGAGAGCGCGAACGGAAGCGCGGCGAACGCGACGACCTGTCTCGCCTCGCGGGCGCGGGCGTCCACGCCCACACCGCGCGCGCCGAGCCACACGACGAACCCGAGCAGGAAGTAGCCGAACGCACCGTAGAGCAGCCCGCCGATGAAGGTGACGACGGCCAGCACGATCCAGTCGAGAGACTCCTCGTCGAGGAGTTTCCCCCACGCCGGCGTCAGGAGCATTGCTGCCATCCCGGCGACGATGACGATGGCAAGAATCGGCTCGGAGCGCGCGTCGACGTCGGTCTCGTCGTCCTCTCGGAGCGCGACGAAGACGTCCCTCGGCCGCGTCAGCACGCGCGGCACGAGGCGCCACCAGGCGCGAACCCGGGCTTGCGCGTCATCAGAGGCATTGAGCGCCTTTGCATCAGCGATCGCTCCCGGCTTGGACGGCCCCTCACTCATCAGAGCGAGCCTACCGCGCGCGAGATGGATCGCGTCGTAGCCACGGAGGGCACAGATCTCCGCCAACTCGCCTACACGCACTGCGAGCTCCCTCCGTGAGAACGATCCCGTTCATCTGGTACCAGAGTCCCGCGAGATCCTCGATGACCGCTGCCCGTTCGGTCGCGCTGCAGATTAGAGTCCTACTATGACTTGCGGTGCCTGTAGGACCGAGAACGCAGCCGGCACGACGTTCCGTTCCGAATCCGAGGCGCGCGCTGGATGATCTCGTTCACACCAGCACTCCGCGGCCGGCTCGTCGCCAACCTCGCGCGCCATACGCGCCGCGAGCACGCACTCGACGGACGTCGCCACGCAGCCGTCGCGATCGTTGTCGTCGACAGCGACGCCGAACGTGACGGTCACGACCCGTTCCCGATCGAGCCCGACTACTTCGAAGGGCTCCCTTCCGACGTGACGGGCCTCGACGGGCGCATGTCGGGTGTCGCCGGCGGAGCGTCGTTCCTGCTCTGTCGTCGCGCGCCGAAGCTCAGCGCGCATGCTGGACAGTGGGCGCTGCCGGGCGGTCGCTGCGACCAAAACGAGACTGCACCGCAGGCGGCGCTGCGCGAGTTACACGAGGAGCTAGGGCTGCTGCTCGGTGAAGACTCGATCCTCGGACTCCTCGACGACTACGTCACTCGTTCCGGATACGTGATCACGCCCGTTGTCGTCTGGGGTGGCGGCGACGTCGACCTCGTCCCCGATCCGGCCGAGGTCGCACACGCCTACCGGATCGGGCTGCACGAGCTGTGCCGCGCCGATTCCCCTCGCTACACGACGATCGCGGAGAGCGATCGACCCGTCGTGGAGGTTCCTCTGGGCGGCGACCTGATCTATGCACCCACCGCCGCGATGCTCGTACAGTTCCGCTGGGTGGCGATCGAGGGTCGGATCGACGAACGTGTCGACGCGTTCGAGCAGCCCGTGTTCGCCTGGCGCTAGCGGCGACAGCGTGTGCTACGCGGCGGCGACGGCTGTCTCGCGCGCAGCGAGCACGTCCCGCAGGAACTGCCCCGTGTAGGAGCCCGCAACGCCCGCAACGTCCTCCGGCGTGCCGGCGGCGATCAACTCGCCACCCTCCTCCCCGCCCTCGGGCCCGAGGTCGACGACCCAGTCGGCCTGCTTGATCACGTCGAGGTTGTGCTCGATCACGAGCACGGTGTTGCCGGTGTCGACGAGCCGCTGCAGCACCTCGAGCAGCTTCTCGATGTCGGCGAAGTGAAGGCCTGTCGTGGGCTCGTCGAGGATGTAGAGCGTGCGGCCGGTCGCGACCTTCGACAGCTCCGAGGCGAGCTTGACGCGCTGCGCCTCGCCGCCCGAAAGCGTCGTCGCAGGCTGGCCGAGCCGGATGTAGTCGAGCCCGACGTCGTGCAGCGTCTGGAGCCGTCGCCGAATCTTCGGGATCCGCGCGAAGAACTCGAGCGCTTCCTCGACCGACATCTCGAGCACGTCCGAGATCGACTTCCCCTTGAACCTGACCTCGAGCGTCTCCTTGTTGTAGCGCTTGCCGTGACAGGTCTCGCAGGGCACGTACACGTCGGGCAAAAAGTGCATCTCGATCTTGATCTGGCCGTCTCCCTTGCACGTCTCGCAGCGGCCACCGCGGACGTTGAACGAGAAGCGGCCCGGCTTGTAGCCGCGCACCTTCGCCTCTGGTGTCAGCGAGTAGAGGTCGCGGACGTGGGTGAAGAGATCGGTGTACGTCGCCGGGTTCGAGCGCGGGGTGCGGCCGATCGGCGTCTGGTCGATGTCGATCACCTTGTCGAAGACCTCGATCCCCTCGACATCATCGTGCGCTCCGGGCTTGACGCGAACCTTATTGAGCTGGTTCGCGAGCGCTTTGTAGACGATCTCGTTCACGAGCGTCGACTTACCGGAGCCGGACACGCCGGTGACACAGATGAACTTGCCGACGGGAAAGTCGACATCGATCGCCTTCAGGTTGTGCTGGGTAGCGCCGCGGATAGTGAAGACGCCGCGGTCGTCCTCGCGCCTTGGCGGGATCGCGATCGTGCGTCGTCCCGAGAGGAAGTCGCCCGTGACCGATCCCTTCGTGCGCATGACCTGTTTTGCGGTGCCCTCGGCGACGACGTACCCGCCGTGCTCGCCGGCACCCGGCCCCATGTCGACGACCCAGTCGGCGACGCGCATCATCTGCTCGTCGTGTTCGACGACGAGCACCGTATTACCGAGCGCCTTCAGGCGCTGCAACGTCTGGATCAGCCGATCGTTGTCGCGCTGATGCAGACCGATCGACGGCTCGTCGAGGATGTAGAGGACGCCCACGAGCTGCGAGCCGATCTGCGTCGCCAGCCGCAGTCGCTGCGCCTCGCCACCCGACAGCGTCTTCGCAGCGCGGTCGAGCTGGAGGTAGCCGACGCCGACGTCGGAGAGGAACGTGAGCCGCTCGCGGATCTCCTTGACGATCCGGTGGCCGATCAGCTCCTCCGTCGAGCTCAGGCCGAGGTCGTCGAGGAAGCCGAGCGCGCCCGTGACGGAGAGACAGGCAAACTCGTTGATCGAGCGGCCGCCGACCGTGACGGCCAGGACGGCCGGCTTGAGCCGGGCGCCGTTGCAGTCGGGGCAGGGCCGGAAGCTCATGTACTCCTCGATCCGCTCCCGCTGCTGCGTCGACTCCGTCTCGCGGTAGCGCCGCTCGAGGTTCCGCAGGATGCCCTCGAACGCCATCGCGTATTGGCGCTTTCGGCCCATTCGATTCTTGTACTGAACGAGGATGCGATCCCCGTTCGTGCCGTAGAGGAACCAGCTTCGCTGCTCGTCCGTGAGATCGCGCCAGGGAAAGTCGACGTCGATCTCGTAGCGATCGGCGATCGCCTGGATGACGCCCTCGTAGAAGCTCGAACTGCCGACCGACCAGGGCACGAGCGCTCCGTCGGCGACGGAGATGGACGTGTCGGGCACGAGCATGTCGGGATCGATCTCGAGCTGGGCGCCGAGCCCTGTGCAGCGCGGACAGGCGCCGTGTGGAGCGTTGAAGGAGAAGATCCGCGGCTCGAGCTCGGGGAGGGAGACGCCGTGCTCGGGGCAGGCGAAGTTCTCCGAGTAGAGGAAGCTCTCGCCGTCCACGACGTCGACCCCGACAAGCCCTTCCGCCAGCGAGGTAGCTGTCTCGACGGACTGCGTGAGACGCTGCCGCAGATCGGGCTTGAGCACGAGCCGGTCGACGACGACCTCGATCGTGTGCTTGAACTTCTTGTCGAGGACGATCTCCTCCTCGAGCAACCGCTGCTCGCCGTCGACCTTGACGCGGGTGAAGCCGTCGCGACGAAGCTCCTCGAGCACGTCGCGGAACTCGCCCTTGCGGTCGCGTACGATCGGCGCGTTGACCGTGAAGCGCGTGCCCTCGGGGAGCGCGAGAATCTGCTCGACGATCTGGTCGAGGCTCTGGCCGGCGATCGGACGGCCACAGACGGGGCAATGAGGTCTCCCCACCCGGGCATAGAGGAGCCTGAGGTAGTCGTAGATCTCGGTCACGGTGCCAACGGTCGAACGTGGGTTGCGCGACGTCGTCTTCTGGTCGATCGAGATCGCGGGCGAGAGGCCGTCGATCGAATCGACGTCGGGCTTCTCCATCATCTGCAGGAACTGGCGCGCATACGCGGAGAGCGACTCGACGTAGCGGCGCTGCCCCTCGGCATAGATCGTGTCGAAGGCAAGGGAGGATTTGCCCGAGCCGGACAGGCCGGTGATGCAGATGAGGGAGTTGCGCGGAAGACGGACGGTGACGTCCTTGAGATTGTGCTCCCGGGCGCCGTGGACGACGAGCTCTTCGATCGGCATGGAAGTCAGCTTACCGCGGCGAGCATGATCGAACAAGTGTTCTTATCAACCTGGGCTGAGGCGAGATGCCGTTTTACCGCATCAGCCTGCGGCGGCCAAAGATCAGGCCGCCGAGGGTGAAGCCGAGACCGAACGTCCCGAGTGCGAAGGCGCCGACTGCGACGACCTTGCGCCACACGGACAGCCTCTGCCAGTGGCCGAGCGCCGCCTGTTCTTGCTCGGTCAACTCCTCGCCGCGCCGCTGTTTACGCAGCGCCCCTCCGGCCTGGAGGCCGAGGTAGAGGTCGTCGAAGATCTCCGGGGTCTGTTCCGACATGCTCCGAGTGTATAGCCTCGTTCGGCGATGACTCTGTCTCAGCGACCCGTTGTCGCAGCGTTCGACGTCGACGGGACGCTGACGACGCGCGACTGCGTGACACCGTTCCTCTACCGAACGGTGGGCCTGCACGCCGGACTCGCGCTCCTGCGGCAGCCGTTCAGCGTGTCGAGGGCGCTCGTGTGCCGCGATCGAGACAGCATCAAGGCGACGGTATGCATGGCGTTCGCCGGCATGGATGCGGAAGCTGTCGACGCACGGGGAGCCGCGTTCGCGAGGGAGATCGAGAGACGGTGGCTCCGACCCGACACCTTTGCGCGACTTCAACAACACCGGGGGCTCGGCCACGCGGTCGTCCTCGTCTCGGCCTCCCTCGACCCGTATCTCGTGCCCTTCGGAGCGAGCATCGGAGCGACAGGGGTGGTCTGCACGGAGCTCGAACGCGACCTGCAGGGGGTGCTCACAGGGCAGCTGGCCGGCCCGAACTGCCGTGGGCCCGAGAAGGTGCGCCGACTCGAGAAGTGGCTCGCCGCGTCCGGGATGGCCGATGCCGTCGTGTGGGCGTACGGCGACTCGGCGGGCGATGACGCGCTCCTTGCCCGCGCAGACCATCCTGTCCGCGTTAGCCGTCGGCGCGTCGCCGTGGAACCGCTCTGACGTACGATCTCGAAAATCCGTCGCGAGGGAGCCGCCCGTGCACGAAGGACTCGAAGAACTGAAGATCAGGCTCGGAGAGATCTCCGACCTACGATCGACCAGCGCCGTTCTCGACTGGGACCAGATGGTCATGATGCCGCCCGCCGGCGCCTCGGTGCGCGCGCACAGGCAGGCAACGCTCGAGCGCGTCGCGCACGAACGCTTCACCGACGATCGCATCGGTGAGCTCGTGAGCGATCTTGCCGACGTCGAGTTGTCGCTGCCGTACGACTCCGACGATGCCAGCTTGATCAGGGTGACGCGGCGAGACTGGGAGAAGGCGCGCCGGATCCCCGTAGAGCTCGCAGCGCGGCTGACGCAGACAGCGTCGGAGGCAATGGAAGCATGGGTCTCGGCACGTGCCGCCAACGACTATTCCGCGTTCCGCCCCTGGCTCGATCGGCAGCTCGAGCTGAAGCAGGAGTACATTGCCTGCTTCGAGCCGGCGGCCGACCCGTACGACCACCTGCTGGACGACTTCGAACCGGGGACGAGCGCTGAGGAGGTAGCGGCGGTCTTCGCCCGTCTCAAGGAGGTGCTCGTCCCATTGATCGCGGAGGTGAGCGCAGTCGGAGACGGAGGCGGCCTTGGTCACGGCCCGTTCCCCGAAGCGGGGCAACGCTCGATCGGACTCGCGGCGATGACGGCGTTCGGCTTCGAGACGGACTCGTTTCGCCTCGACACGACCGTGCATCCGTTCTGCTCGTCGTTCGGAATCTCCGACATCCGGGTCACGACGCGCTACCAGGAGGACGATCTCGAGTCGCTCTTCAGCTGTATGCACGAGATCGGCCACGGGCTCTACGAGCGCGGCGTCAGCCCGTCGCTCGAGCGCACCCCGCTCGCCCAAGGCTGTTACTCGGGCCTGCACGAGAGTCAGAGCAGGCTCTGGGAGAACATCGTCGGTCGGTCGCTCCCGTTCTGCCGCTGGCTGCACCCGCAGCTCGTGGCGACATTCCCGGAGGCGCTCGGTCGTTTCTCCGTCGAGCAGTTCCACCGCGCCGTCAACCGCGTCGAGCCGTCGTTCATCCGCGTCGACGCCGACGAGGTCACGTACGGGATGCACGTCATCCTGCGTTTCGAGCTCGAGCGGGAGCTGATCGCGGGGACGCTCTCGACGGCCGACCTGCCCGACGCGTGGAACACGCGATTCGAGGAGTACCTCGGCCTGCAGGTGCCGGAGGATCGCCTGGGAGTGCTCCAGGACGTCCACTGGTCGTGCGGCTACTTCGGCTACTTCCCGACGTACCAGCTAGGCAACGTAATGAGCGTGCAGATCTGGGAGGCAGCACAGGCAGCACTGCCGGGCCTCGAGGAGCGGTTCGCGCAGGGTGACTTCTCGACGCTTGGAACGTGGCTCCGCGAGAACCTCTATGCGCTCGGCCGGAAGCTCACGCCGAAGGAGACACTCGCACGCGTCGCGGGCGGGCCGATCGACCCGGAGCCGTACCTGCGGTATCTGCAGGGCAAGCACGGGTCCGGTGGCGCAGGCTGAGAAGGACGCGCCCGACGCCGGCACGTCCGCAAGGGCCATCTTGCATGCACTACATGCATCGTCGACGCGTCTGAACTTGTCGACTTCCTATCCCTCGTGCGGGTCGATCCAGCACTCGACGAACGCATTGCGACGAGCGGCGAGTTCCACGCGCCTCACGTGATTGACGTCGAGGTCGCGCATGCCCTCCAACGCCTCGCTCTCAGAGGTTCGATCGGAGCGGACCGCGCGGCCGATGCGCGGCTCGACCTCGCGGCACTCCCACTGCGCCGGTACCCGCACGGACCGTTCGTCGAACGTGCCTGAGAACTGCGGCACAACGTGAGTGCCTGCGACGCGATGTATTCGCACTCGCCGAGCTACTGGATAGGCCGCGACAACAGCCTGCACCCGGAACAACTCGGTCGCGATCTATGCGTTCGAGATGCCGTCGAGCACCGGCATCCGGACGTCCATCAACACGACGTCGGGATGCTCGCGCCGCACGAGCTCGACCGCCTGCGGGCCATCCGCTGCCTCGCCGACCACTGTCAGGTCACCCTCGCTCTCGAGAATCAGGCGGAAGCCGATGCGCACGAGCTCCTGGTCATCCGCGAGTGCGACGCGGATCACGCCGACCCCACCGGCAGGCGGGCCCAGAGCTCCCAGCCTCCGCCAAGCCGTCGACCCATCTGGATCGTCGCCGCGAGCATCACGCTCGTCGTCCTCGGAGACCGCGCACCGGCGACCGCACCGGCCGGGATCACGGTGCCAGCGTGACCGCCCGGCGTGTGTTGCCGTCCGAGCGGCGGATCGCTCGTCAGGCAGCGGCGCTGCCGAAGCGCTTTGCGGCCCGGGCCTTCGCTCGGGCCGCCTCCGTCTCGCGGTCACGGGGCGGCGCGGCCGCGACGAGGTCGTTCAGCAGATGCCGCGAGAGGTGGGCGATCTCGCGCACGGACCGATCGAACACGGCCTCGTTCGCCTTCGACGGCTTCGTGGCGCCGCTGATCTTGCGCACGTACTGGAGCGCCGCGGCGTGCACCTCGTCGTCGGTCGCCGGCGGATCGAAGTTGTGGAGCTGCTTGATGTTGCGGCACATGCTGGTCTCCTCTCAGCGACAACCGGTCGCATAGTCGAGGGCCTGGCAGACGCTCGCCATCCGCTCCGGCCCGAGCGCACAGATCGGCTCCACGAAGAAGCTCTTCGGGAGCAGCGTCGCATTGTCGACGCTCAGCACACAATCCCTCGGCATCCCATCCTCGAGGCCGAGCGCTACCTCGGTCGGGATTCCCCGGATCGAGGTCGTCGCGGGAACGGCGAGCACATTGTGCAGAACGGGAATCGCCGAGTCACGAGTCACAACGAGGTGCGGCCTCCGGCCGGCGCCCGGATCCTCGACCCACCAGACCTCGCCTCTTCTCACCAGGGTTCCTCTGCGATCGACCGACGGGCAGACTCCTCCGCCCAGCGCTGCTCCTCCTCCGTCTGCGGGAAACGGGTGTATCCCTCGACGATCTTGCGGTCGATCTCGCGTTCCTCGAGATCCTCCACGAGACGATTGATTGCCTCGACGATGAAGCTCGTGCGACTCTCGAACGACTCAGCTTCCACAAGCTCGTCGATGCGTGCCACGCGCTCGTCGGGCATCCGCACGGTAATCATCTTTGACATACAGCAAGTATGGTGCAATGACATACGGGCGTCAACCCCGTCAGTGGGAAAGGACGTGCACCCTGAGCCCCGGCACCCGCCGGAAGTGCGCTTCATCCGCCGGGCCGACCAACACGCCAAACCCGAGGCCGAGTGCGGTGGCGGCGACCTGGGCATCGTTCGAAGGAATCGGCGTTCCACTGACCCGAAGCGCACCGACGATCTCCGCCCAGCGCTCGGCGAACACTCTCCCGAACTCGATAACGGGAAAGGCCGCCGCTACGGTCGCGACCTTCGCGCGCCGTTCGGCCGCGCGCACGGGATCTCGCATCACCGAGACGCCGGCAAGGAGCTCCGCGTACACGATGGCCGGGAGGACGAGTGGCTCACTCCCGAGATCGGCGAGGGTTGTTCCGAGATCGCCACCACGCTCGATGGCGACGACTGCGCTCGTATCGGCTACGAGTCCCACGGGAGCTCTGGCGGTACGTCGAGGGCGCCAACCGCCTCGAGATCGTCGGCATACGCCGGCTCGCGTGCACCCGCGGATCGCCAGGTCTCGACGAACTCGAGCGCCGTGCCCGACGAGACTCCCACCACCGGAGTGATCCGGGCGACCGGATCGCCGTTTCGATCAACCACGAACGAGTCACCCCGATACCGCACCCGCCCGAGCACCTCGCCAGCGCGCCGGGCCAGGTCGGTCGCGGAGATACGGTACTCCATCTCTGCATTATACATAATTACGCATTTTACAGGAGGGTGGAAATGGGAAATGGGACGAAAAGCCCTGGTCGTTTTATGACCCGGCGAGCGCCACGAGCTCCCGCCGCAGCTGCTTGATCTCATCGCGGAGCTTCGCCGCGTACTCGAACCGGAGCTCCTCGGCGGCGACGAACATCTCCTCCTCGAGTGTGATGACGAGCTTCTCGAGCTCCGCCGGATCGAGGCCCTCGATCCTCTCCTTGCCACGCCGCCTCCGCCCCGGCACGGTCGGTGCGTCCAACGTGAGGAACTCGGCGATATCGGAGACTCCCTTGACGATGTTCTCCGGTGTGATCCCGTGCTCCTCGTTGTAGGCGAGTTGCTTGGCCCTACGCCGGTCCGTCTCGTCGACGGCGAACTGGATCGCCTCGGTCACCTTGTCGCCGTAGAGCAGCACGCGACCGTTGACGTTACGAGCCGCGCGGCCGATCGTCTGCACGAGGGCCGTCTTGCCGCGCAGAAAGCCCTCCTTGTCGGCGTCGAGCACGGCGACGAGCGAGACCTCGGGCAGGTCGAGGCCCTCGCGCAGAAGGTTCACGCCGACGAGCACGTCGTACTCTCCGAGGCGCAGCTCGCGAATGATCTGGATGCGCTCGAGCGTGTCGATCTCGGAGTGGAGATATCGCGTCTTGACGCCTGCCTCGAGCAGGTAGTCCGTCAGATCCTCCGACATCTTCTTCGTCAGCGTCGTCACGAGCACCCGCTCGCCGACGTCGGAGCGCTTGCGAATCTCTCCGAGAAGGTCATCGATCTGGTTCTTCGTCGCGCGGAGCTCGACAACAGGGTCGATGATCCCGGTCGGCCGGATCAGCTGCTCACTGATGACGGCCGAGTTGCGCAGCTCGTACGCCCCGGGCGTTGCCGAGACGAAGATCGTCTGCCCGACCCTCTGCAGGAACTCGTCGAAGCGAAGCGGCCGGTTGTCGAGCGCCGAGGGCAGCCGAAATCCGAAGTCGACGAGCGTCTGCTTACGGGAACGATCGCCCTCGTACATTCCACCGATCTGCGGTACCGACTGGTGGGATTCGTCGATGAAGCAGAGGAAGTCCGAGGGGAAGTAATCGAGCAGGGTATGCGGCGGTGAGCCGGCCGGGCGGCCCTCGAGCACCCTCGAGTAGTTCTCGATCCCGTTGCAGAAGCCGAGCTCTCGCATCATTTCCATGTCGTACTCGGTGCGCTGCCGGATCCGATGCGCCTCGAGGAGCTTGCCTTCGGCCTCGAACCGCTGGATCTGACCCTCGAGCTCTCCTCGTAGCCCACCCATCGCCGCCTCGATCGTCGGCTTCGACGTCACGTACTGCGTCGCAGGAAAGATCGTCAGGTTGTCGAGCTTTGCGTAGACCTCCCCGGTCAGGGGATCGAAGTGCGTGATCTGCTCGACCTCGTCGCCGAAGAGCGAGATCCGATAGGCGGTCTCTGCCGAGGCCGGCTGCACCTCGATCACGTCTCCCTTGACGCGGAACCGGCCTCGCCCGAGCAGCGTGTCGTTGCGGACGTACTGCGTGTCGATCAGCTTTCGGAGGAGCTCGTCGCGGTCGTGCTCCTCCCCCACCGCGAGGTTGACGAGCCGCTTCTCGTATTCCTCGGGCGAGCCGAGACCGTAGATGCACGAAACCGAGGCGACGATCACGGTGTCGCGCCGCGAGAGGAGCGATGCCGTGGCGGCGTGGCGGAGTCGGTCGATGTCGTCGTTACGGGACGAGTCCTTCTCGATGTAGAGGTCGGCCTGTGGAACGTACGCCTCTGGCTGGTAGTAGTCGTAGTAGGAGACGAAGTACTCGACCGCGTTCGCGGGGAAGAACTCACGGAACTCGTTGCACAGCTGCGCGGCGAGCGTCTTATTGTGCGCAATCACGAGCGCCGGTCGCTGCAGCTTCTCGATCAGCCACGCCATCGTGGCGGTCTTCCCGGTCCCCGTCGCACCGAGCAGGGTCTGGAAGCGGTTGCCTGCTTCGAGTGAGCTGCAGAGCTCGCCGATCGCCTTCGGCTGATCGCCGGTCGGCGTGTAGTCGGCGGTGACGCGCAGCTCGGCCATCGTCCGCAACCGTATCAGTTGCACGAACGTCTGTACGATGCTAGCATCTGATGCATGATTCGCCGCACGACGTTGGCTGCCGAGACGGACGATCTCACCGTCCTCGAGGGCGAAGCGCGGCGCCGCGGCGTGTCGCTTGCTCACGTCCTGCGGGAGCTCGTCGCAGCCCGCGCGGACGAGGTGCGACGATCGAGGCGCCCGCGCTTCGGGATCGTCTCGAGCGGGCACGGAGGTCTCGCCGATCTGAGCTGGCAGGACGAGGACGGGCCCTATCAAGACGAATCTCCGTCCGCGTAGCCGTGGCTCTCGTTCTCGACACCGGCGTCACGATCGCGCTGCTCGATGTGGATGACGCGCATCACGAGGAGTGCGTAGCGCTCGCCGGAGCGACGCTCGAAGACCTCGTCATTCCGGGAGCAACCCTCGCCGAGATCGACTACTTCCTTCGCAAGCGCGATCTCGTGTCGGGGTGGCTGAGGTTCACGGAGGACATCTCGATGGGTGCGTATCGGCTCGTCTGGCCCGATGAGGGGGACGTCGTCCGCGCGGCCGCGCTCGAGGCGGAGTATCGCGACCTGCGGCTCGGGTTTGTCGACGCCTCGGTGATCGCCACGTGCGAGACGCTCGGCGAACTCAAGGTGGCGACGCTCGACCAACGTCACTTCTCCGTCGTCCGCCCGCGCCACTGTGAGGCGCTCGCGCTGCTCCCTGGCTGAAGGGAAACCGCCGCTACAATCTCGTTCGCATGGGCCTACGGATTGCGACGCTCACCGTGGCGCTCCTCACAGCCGGCGGGCTGATCGTCGCCGCGACGTCCTCCGCGAAGCCGGTGCAGGTCGACCGCACGGCTCCGCAACTCGTCGGGCTACGCGCCTTCACTCTCTCGTCGGGGAAGTACGCTGGCGACCGGCGCCTCTTCGTGACGATCTCGCCGAACGGAGATGGCGTCCGCGAGATGGCGAAGATCAGCTTCACGCTTACCGAACGGGCGACGGTCCGGCTGCGAATCGCGCGCACGTTGAGTCGCCCGGAGATCATCTACGAGAAGGCTGCGACGTTCGGGCCTGGGCGTCACGTGTTCAACTGGAGTCCCGATCCGACGACCGCTCCGCGGACGTATCTCACGCTTCTCGACGTCAGGGATGCGGCAGGTAATCGTCGCACGTACGGGGCGGCGAACGCCGAGACCGGCCGCAGACCAACGGCACCCGTCATCCGCGTCCTCGGCGTCGAGGCCGGGTTCACCCGCGAGAGCTACGTCCCGGGCGACACTGCAACGCTTGCCGTCGAGACCGACGCGTCTGCGTTGTCGCTCCAGGTCTTCCGCGCGGGGCCCGAAGACGTCCCGACGTACAACGACACGCTGATGAACGGGGTTCCGGTGACGGACCCGGTGAACGTCGGCTGGTCGGGTCTCGACGGGCCGGGGACGGCGACCGTACCGATCGGGAACTGGGCCTCGGGCCTCTACTTCGCGAAGCTCACCGATGAGAACGGCCGCATCGGATTTTCCCCCTTCGTTCTGCGTCCCGCGCAACTCGGCGCGACACGCGTTGCCGTGATCCTCCCCACGAACACCTGGCAGGCGTACAACTTCCGCGACGAGAACGGCAACGGCTGGGGCGACACCTGGTACGCAAAGGGCTCGCAGAGCACGGTGCGTCTCGGGCGTGCGTTTCTCCGCCGCGGCGTTCCACCCCAGTACAGAAAGTATGACCTCGGCTTCCTCCGGTGGCTCGCGCAGCGCGGCAAGCAGCCGGATTATCTCAGCGAGACCGACCTCGAGGTGCTGAACGGGGATACGCTCGCGAAGCTCTACGACCTCGTCATCTTCGGCGGGCACACGGAGTACGTGACGCCGAGGGAGTTCGATGCGGTCGAGCGCTATCGCGACCTCGGTGGCAACCTGATGTTCCTCTCCGCAAACAACTTCTTCTGGCAGGTGCAGCGGCGCGGCGGCACGCTGACCCGCACCCGGAAGTGGCGCGACATCGGACGACCGGAATCGGCGTTGCTCGGCGTCCAGTACCGCGGCAACGACGACGGGCGGATCCAGCGGCCGTTCATCGTGCGCGGGACGGCGACCGCGCCCTGGCTCTTTGTCGGCACCGACCTCTCGGACGGCGCCGAGTTCGGCCAGGAGCTCGGCGGCTACGGCATCGAGATCGATGCCACGACGAAGGCGAGCCCGCCGGGCACGATCGTGCTCGCCGAGATCCCCGAGCTCTACGGGCCGACGTTCACCGCGCAGATGACGTACTACGAGACGCCGATCGGCGCCAAGGTGTTCGCTGCCGGCGCGATCGACTTCGGCGGCACGGCGCTGCTCCCGGTCGTCTCGCAGATGCTCGAGAACCTCTGGTCGCGACTCTCTGTCCCGTAGCCGGGCAAACAGATCGTTCATCTCGCTCGTCTACGGTTCCCGTCATGGCCGACAAGCTGAATCGCGCCCGGCTGCTGCAGCGCGGTGGGGGCGCGTTGCTCATGCTTGGTCTCGCGCCCGGTGCAGCCGTTGCAGCGGTCCGCCGCGCACCGGCCGCGCTGAGCGTGTCGGCCAGGAATATCGGGCGTCGCTACGCGGGCGATCGCACGCTCCTCGCGACCGTGTCGCCTGGGGTAGTCGGGCGAGACGTGGCCGCGATCAGGTTCCGGCTCCCGGGGCCAGCCTCGATCAAGCTCGAGGCTGTCCAGACGGCGCTGCGAGCGAGCCGCGTCGTCTGGGAGACGAACGCGCGGCTCGGACGGGGCGAGCACGTTGTCGACTGGGCTCCTGACGTCGACACCCCCGTCGGCTCGTATGTCATGCGCCTCACCGTGGTCGATCGAGCGGGGCGCAAGACGGTGCTCGGCGTTCGACGTCCACTGTCCGTTGTGCAGCAGAAGGCGCCCGTCGTCCGTGTTCTCGGCATCGAGGCGTCGTTCGTTCACCGCTCGTACGTCCCGGGCGAGCCGATGGAGCTCCGAATCACCGCCGACGCACCGGCACTGACACTGCAGTTTCTCCGCTGCGGGCCGGAGGCGGTCAGCACGGAGCGCAACGACGAGCTCGCTGGCGCACCTAAGGGCGACCCCGTGCCGCTCGACTGGACCGGAAAGCGATCCGGGCCGGTGACGATCACCGTCCAGGTCGGCGGCTGGCCCCCCGGTGTCTACGCCGCACGATTGACCACCGAGGACGGGCGGATCGGGTTCGCGCCGTTCATCCTGCGCGCCCCCGAGGCCGAGCCGCGTAGGCAGCTCGTCGTGATGCCGACGAATACCTGGCAGGCCTACAACTTCTACGACGGCGACGGCGACGGATGGGGAGACACGTGGTACGCGGGTGGCAGCCCACGTGTCGATCTCCTCCGTCCCTACCGCGATCGGGGTGTGCCACCGCGGTTCAAGACCTACGACCGCGCGTTCCTGCGCTGGCTCGCTCGCACCGGAAGGACGCCGGATTTTGCGGCAGACGACGATCTCGAGACCTTCGCGACCGGTGATGACCTGCGAGCGCGCTACGACCTCCTCCTCTTCCCCGGGCACAGCGAGTACATGACCGCACACGCCTACGACGTCGTCGAGCGGTTCCGCGACCTTGGCGGCAGACTGATCTTCCTTTCCGCCAACAACTTCTTCTGGAACGTGGAGACGGACGGTACGTCGCTTCGCCGCGTACGGCAGTGGCGCGAGCTCGGGCGTCCCGAGGCGCGATTGCTGGGCGTGCAGTACCGGGCGAACGACGACGGCCGCCGCCAGGGCGCGTACACCGTCGTCGCGGCCGAGGCTGCGCCCTGGCTCTTCGACAAGACCGGGCTCGTCACCGGCTCGACCTTCGGGGAGACGGTCGGTGGCTACGGAATCGAGATCGACATGGCGACGCCCGACTCCCCTCCGGGAACGATCGTCCTCGCTCGCGTCGTCGACCTCTTCGGGCCTGGGCTGAGCGGCGAGATGACCTACTACGAGACCGAGGCGGGAGCACGCGTCTTCTCGGCGGGCACGCTCGACTTCGGTGGTTCTGCGACATTCTGGCCGATCAGCAGGCTGCTCACGAACCTGTGGAATCACATGCTCGCTGACGTCGTTTTGCCTCCTCCACCGGTGGAGCCACCGCCTCCATCAAGCGGCTAGCGGAGGACCCGGCGCCCCTCGCCGGAACGCGAAGATCGCGAATGGAACCACCGCTGCGACTCGCGAGAGCGTTGACTCGCCCTCATGTGATGCTCCCTTCTCGATGAGACGCACCGGGCACACCCGGCCTACCCCACGAGCCAGGAGCCTGCACTCTGGACGACGACACCGTCGAGCTGAGCCGAGCGCGTCGACCTTCATGGCGCGACCCTCGAGCGACAGGCGTAGATTGCGCAAGGAAGCCTTCGAACGAGACACGCAGCAGCGCGTACGCTCCGCGCCGTGCGACCGCACCGCACACTTCCTCGAGGAGCGGCCGTGCCTGTGGGTTCCCGCCGACGAAGACCTGCCATCCGGGCTGAACGCCGAGACGGCCGTCGACGATCAGCTCGGCGTACTCGCGATCGCGAAGGTCGGCCGTGGGCGAGCTGAGGCTGCCGCGATATGCTCTCTCATCGCGGCAGCCAAGCCTGTAGAGATATCAAGCTGAGGCTGCCGCGATATGCTCTCTCATCGCGGCAGCCTCAGCTCTTTCGCATACCTGTCGGCGTAGACGAGCTTGGCCTTCTCGACGTTGTCGACGTAGTCGCGTGTCTCGGGGAACTGGATCTCCACGCCCTGCTCCCGCCACCGGTCGACGTTCCCTGGCCCCGCGTGGTAGGCGGCGAGTGCTGTGCGCTCGTCCGAGTAGCGATTCAGCATGTTGCGCAGGTACCAGGCGCCGTAGCGGACGTTGATCTCCGGCACGTAGAGATCTTTCACGACGAAGCCGTTTCCGCCAGTGCGAACCGCGATCCCGCGAGCTGTTTCGGGGAGCAGCTGCATGAGCCCGATCGCCCCGGCCGACGACTCCGCCCGGGCATTGAAGCGACTCTCGGTATAGATCACGGCGGCAAGGAGCGCCGGGTCGAGGTCGTAGTTCTTCGCGTGGTTTCGGATGATCTGCTCGTAACGCAACGGGTAGCGGATGCGATCGACCTGACCACAGCCGAGCGGAACGGCCGACGTGGCGATGATCGCAATCGCCGCGAACGCGGTGACGACGCGTCTCACGATGTCTCGTTCGTCAGCTCTTCCATGAGGCCTGCGACCCAGTTGTCGAGGTCCTCCGGCGTTCCCGTGTTGACGAAGTGGTAGTCGGCCCGCTTGATCTTCTCCGCCTCGTCGAGCAGTCGGGCCTCCCGGTTGTCCTCCGGTGCATGACGGCGTTGCTCGCGCAGTTGCCGGGGGGCAGTGACGACGATGACGCGGTCGAATCGGGTCTCTCCTCCCGACTCGTAGAGGAGCGGCACCTCGGTGCCGCAGACGCGCGGCGGTGCGTCGAGCGCAGCGAGTTGCTCGCGCCAGATCAGGTACTCACGCGAGACGAGCGGGTGGAGCAGAGCTTCGAGAAACGCGAGCGCCTCGGCGTCGTCGAAGACGATTGCCGCGATCGCGGCGCGATCGGGGATCCCAGCCTCGTCCAGAACTCCCTCGCCGAGCCGTTCGACGAGCGCCTCGCGAACGTCGAGATCGGCGCTCAGTAGGTGGTGGACGATCTCGTCGCTCGAGACCGTCGCCGCACCGTGCGCACGGAGGGCCGCGAGCACGGTGCTCTTTCCTGCACCGATCCCGCCGGTGATCGCGAGTGCGATCGGGCGGGGAGAAGCGTTAGCCGGGTCGCTCAGGCCGCGGGGTCTTCGTCGGCGAGGGCAACTGCTTCCTCGGCGAGCGCCTCGGCGACGATCTCCTCGACGACTGCTTCCTCGGCCAGCTCGACCGCAACGGCATCGGCAACGATCGCTTCCTCGGCCAGCTCGACGGCGAGCTCCTCGACGGCGACGGCCTCCTCGACCAGCTCGAGGGCTGCCTCGGTGTCACCCGCTGCGTCCGCCTCGAGCGCCTCGTCGGCGAGCTCGTGGGCGACCGCGTCAGCGACGAGCGCGTCCTCCGCCAGCTCGATCGCAACGGCCTCGGCGACAACGGCTTCCTCGGCAAGCTCGATCGCAACCTCCTCCGCGACGACAGCCTCTACGGCTCGTTCCTGCGCATCTGCGTCGAGTGCGAGCGATTCGCCGGCAAGCTCGACGGCCTCGGGGTTGATGTCGCTCATCGCGTCTCCTTCGGATGCGGATCCCGCGGGAAATGCTTCTTCGGAGAGCCTCAGGTTCGGTGTCAGGTGGACGGACTCCCCGCCGTCGGCGCGCGGGAGCGGCTCGGCGCCTTCCTCGACACGCTTCAGCGAGAGTGAGAGACGGCGGCGGTCTCCGTCGATCTCGAGGATGAGCACGTTGACGGGATCACCCTGCGAGACGACCTCGCGCGGGTTTTCGACGTGATGCTGGGCGAGCTCGGAGATGTGCACCAGCCCCTCGACGCCTGGCAGGATCTCGACGAAGGCGCCAAACGTGACGACCTTCGTCACACGACCCTCGACGACGTCCTCCTCGTGATAATGCTCGAGGACTTGCTGCCATGGATCCGACTGCGTCTGCTTGAGACCGAGCGAGATGCGCTGGCGCTCGCGGTCGATGTCGAGCACCTTGACCTGCACCGTCTGGCCGATCTCGAGGATCTCGGACGGATGGTTGACATGGCTCCAGGAGAGCTCGGAGATGTGGATGAGGCCGTCCATCCCGTCGAGGTCGACGAAGGCGCCGAAGTCGACGATGTTGGAGATCTGGCCGTCGACGACGTCGCCGGGATTGAGCCGGTCGAGAATCCCCTGGCGCATCTCCTTGCGCTCGTCCTCGAGGACGGCACGGCGGGAGAGAACGACGTTGTTGCGCGAGCGGTTGAGCTCGATGACCTTGCAGCGGAGCTCCTTGCCCGTGAACTCGTCCAGATCCTGCACACGCCGGATGTCGACGAGCGATGCCGGCAGGAAGCCGCGGACGCCAAGATCGAGAATGAGCCCACCCTTGACGACCTCGATCACGCGGCCGTTGACGGCCTCCCCACTCTCGGCAGCAGCCTCGATCGCCTTCCAGGCGAGCTCGAAGCGCGCACGTTTCTTGGAGAGGATAAGACGCCCCTCGGCGTCCTCCTTGGTCATCACGAGCGCGTCGATCTCCTCACCGAGCGACACCTCGTCGGCCGGGTTAACCGAGCGTCGGATCGACAGCTCGGAGACCGGGATCACGCCTTCGGACTTGTAACCGATGTCGACGAGCACCTCGTCCTTGTCGACGCGCACGACCGTGCCGTGTACGACCTCGCCCTCGTTGATGGTCGGGAAGGTTGCGTCGTAGTCGGGAATCAGCTCCCCATCGGGGCCGACGATCCAGACACCGTCTTCGAGGACGGGAATTTCCATAGTGGACATT
>JBKJVI010000127.1:0-3994 GCA_046590225.1 Gaiella sp.
TCGCGAACTCCGGCGGCCGCTCCTCGAGCTTCTCGAACGCGATCGTCATGCGCAGGCCGCCGAGCCCGAGCGGGATCTTCACCTTCGCCTGCCAGTGCCGGTCGTCGGCGATCTCGAAGCTCTCGACGCCCGGCATCAGCTTCGCCATCTGCGCCGGGTCGTTGACGACCGCCCACACGACCTCGCGCGGAGCCGTCAGCGCCTTTACTCCCTCGACCTTCACCGCGAGACCACCTCCACGTTGGCACGGGTCGCCTCCGGGTTGCGCAGCATCTCCCAGACGCGCTGGTAGGGATTGTGACTGTCCACCACGATCGGGCGGCCCGCGGACGAGAGCGCGTCCTGGATGCCCGCGCAGATGCAGTGGATGCCACCGCCGCCGCCCTCGCCCATGCCCTTCGTGCCGAGCGCCGAGAACGGCGACGGCGACTCGATCGCGCCCGTCTTGATCGGCGGCATGTCGAGCGCGTGCGGCACGTGGTAGTCGTAGAAGTTCGGCGTCAGCAGGTTGCCGTCCTCGTCGTAGACGAACGACTCCCAGAGCGCCGCCCCGATCGCGTGCGCCGTAGCGCCCATCACCTGGCCCTCGACGATCTGCGGGTTGATCCGAACGCCGCAGTCGTCGACCGCCGCGTAGTCGACGACCTCCGTCACTCCCGTCTCCGGGTCGATCTCCACGACGCAGGCGTGGATCTGCGTCGAGTAGGTCAGCGTCAGATTGCCGAACTTCCGCTCCTTGTCGGGAACCTCGAACGGTGGCCGGTAGACGAAGCGGCAGTTCATCGTCGGCGGATCCTCGGGGAAGCCGGCATTGTTGATGTTCGGGATCGCGCCAAGCGCCATGAACGGCAAGGCCGCCTCGTGGTTGTCCTTGATCCGAGCGAAGCCGTCCGCGAGCTCGATCGCCTCCTCGGGACACTGGAACACCATCGAGGCGAGCTTCACCATCTGGCCGGCGAGCATGTCCGCAGCGCCCTTGACGGCCCCGAGTCCGGTGACGGCGAACTGGCTCGCATAGGTGCCGGAGAACCCGGCATGGGAGTTCCAGTAGCTGTCGTGGCCCGCCCGGACGTGGACGGTGTCGACATCGCAGCCGAGAATGTCGGCCACCACCTGCGCGGCCGTCGTCTCGTGGCCCTGGCCCTGCGGTGTCGTGCCGAGGGTGACGACCACTTCGCCGAAGATGTCGAGCTTGGCGGTCGCGACCTCGTTGTTCCCGGAGAACTGGAGGTCGGGGTTGATCAGCTGCGACTGCCCGAAATTGTTCGTGCCCGAATCGAGTGTGGAGCCGATGCCGAGCCCGAGCAACTTGCCGCGGGAGGCAGCCTCCGCGCGCCGCTCCTCGATGCGATCGGCGCCGACGAGCTCGAGCGCCATCTCCATCACCCGTGGGTAGTCGCCCGAGTCGTAGACGCAGCCGTTCGGCGTCTCGTAGGGCATGTCCTCCGGCTGGATGAAGTTCTGGCGCCGAATCTCGACCGGATCGAAACCAAGCGTGTGGGCGACGATGTCGATCACGCGCTCGGTGAACCAGAGGTGCTGCATGCGGGAGTAGCCGCGGTTCGGCGACACGGGCGCCTTGTTCGTCATCGCCTGCGTGAACTCGAGCCGGATATGCCGCCACTTGTACAGACCCGCGGCGACCTGCGACCAGATCACGCCGCCGAGCGGCTCGTAGCGCAGGTAGGCACCCGCATCGTCGATCGCCTTGGTGCGGAAGCCGAGCAGCGTGCCGTCGGCCTTCACCGCGACCTCCGTGCCCTCGAACCACCGCTCGTTGCCGTGCGACATCGACTGGTGGAACTCTGTCCGCCACTCGGTCCACTGGATCGCGCGCTTGAGCTTCCGCGCCAGCAGGCAGCAGACCACGAGCTGCGGATGCGAGGTGATCTTGTTGCCGAAGCCGCCGCCGATGTCCTGGGTGACGATGCGCAGCTTGTCGAGTCCGACACGCATCGCGGGACCCATCATGATCGCTGCGAAGCCGGGGAACTGATTGTTCGTGTACATCGTCCACTGCCCGGTACCGCGGTTGTACTCGACGAGCGCTCCGCCGCACTCGAGCGGTGTGGAATTGAAGCGGTCGAAGTGCAGCTCGCCGATCGAGACCACGTGGTCGGCCTCGGCGAACGCAGCCTCGACATCGCCCCACTCCCAGACGCCCGAGTAGGAAAGGTTGCCTCCGCACTCCTCGTGAAGCACCGGAGCGCCGTCGGCGAGAGCAGCGCGAGCGTCGACGAGCACGTCGAGGGGCTCGTACTCCACGATCACGTATTCAGCGGCGGTGCGCGCGAGCTCTCGCGTCTCCGCGACGACCGCGACAACCGGCTCCCCGAGGTAGCGCACCTTGCCGACAGCGAGTGCGTAGTCCTTGACGTGCCCGCCGGGCGGCGCGGCAATCTGGAAGAAGGGATCGGTAAGGATCGCGACCTCGTCCCCCGTCAGCGTGCCGTAGACGCCGGGCATCTCGAGCGCTGCCGAGACGTCGATCGACTCGATCGATGCGTGGGCATAGGGTGAGCGGACGAAGTGGAGGTAGCCCATGTCCTTGCGCTTGACGTCGTCGAAGAAGACACCCTGGCCCTGAACGAGTCGCCCGTCCTCCTTGCGGGGAACGCTCTGCCCGACGGCCGAGCCCTTCCGCAGGGTGCCTGCCTCGGTCTCGATCGCGGTCATCGTGACCCTCCCTCTCCCACGGCTACAACCGCTTCGATGATGTTCCAGTAGCCCGTGCACCGGCAGATGTTCCCCTGTAGCGCAACCTTCACCTCGTGCTCGCTCGGGCGCGGATTCTTCTCGAGCAGCGCTGTAGCGCTCATCAGCATCCCCGGCGTGCAGTAGCCGCACTGGAGCGCGTGGTGATCGCTGAACGACTGCTGCAGCGGCGTCAACTCGCCCTCGTCGCTTGCGAGGCCCTCGACCGTCGTGATCGATGCGCCATCGGCCTGCACTGCGAGCATGCAACAGCTCTTGATCGCCTCTCCACCGAGTTGCACGGTGCAGGCACCGCAGCTCCCGGTGTCGCATCCGACATGCGTTCCCGTCAGGTCGAGATCGTCGCGGAGAAAGTGCACGAGCAGGAGCGAGGCGGGGACGTCTCGCTCGTAGCTCGCCCCGTTGATCTCCACGGAGATCGTTCTGGTCGTTGAGGTTGTGGACACGGCTATCCCTTCGCTCTGTCGACGGCTTGCAGAACGGCGCGGACGGCGGACACCTCGGCGAGATGGCCTCGGTACTCGGCGTTCGCGTGGACGTCGGACGGCGGATCGAGGCTCGCAGCGAGGCCCTCCGCTGCTGCTCGAACGGCAGCCCCCGACAGATCGCCGCCCGCGAGTCGCTCCTCCATCGCAGTCGCGCGGACGGGGACGGACGAGACGCAGCCGAGCGCAACGCGCACGCCTTCGGGCGAGACCGTGGCAACTGCACTCGCGACGTATGTGCCGTGCGCGCCGAGCGTGATGCCGGCCATCGCGTCGCCGGTTCCCGACTTCCGGGTCGGCACGGAGATCTTCGTCAGGAGCTCGCCCTCCGAGACAGCCGTCACGTAGACGCCGACGAAGAACTCCTCGGCCGAGACGGTGCGCTCGCCCGACGTGCTCCGGATGGTGAACATCGCTCCGAGTGCAGCGAGGAGCGGCGGATAATGGTTCGTGGGATCGTTGACGCAGACGTTTCCTCCCACGGTGCCGCGATTGCGGATCTGGACGTCGGCGATCGTCGCAGCGACCTCGGCGAGGATGGGACGGGCCACCTCGACCTCGGAGGAGGAGATCACCATCGTGTTGGTGACCATGGCACCGATCTCGAGCGCACTCTGGTCGGCGGAGAACGAGATCGTCCGAAGCTCGGCGAGGTCTGCAAGATCGACGAGCACATCGGGCGAGGCTGCCCGGGCCTTCATCACATTGACGAGCGTCTGGCCCCCTGCGAGGGCACGTGCCCCATCGTGCTCGGAGAGGAGAGCGATTGCCTCCTCGACGGTGGCCGGCCGCGC
>JBKJVI010000201.1:0-5965 GCA_046590225.1 Gaiella sp.
TCGACCGTTCGGGAACATCTCCCTGAAGCGGCGCGCCACGGGCTCGGGCACGAGTTCGTCAACCTTTCCGCCGAACGACGCGATCTCCTTCACGCCGCTCGACGAGATGAAGCTGTACTGCGGGCTTGCCATGACGTACATCGTTTCGATCTCCGGCGCGAGCAGCCGGTTGAGGTGATTCATCTGCGCTTCCCACTCGAAGTCGGCGATCACGCGGAGGCCCTTGACCATCGTCTTTGCCTGATGCTTGCGCGCGAAGTCGACAACGAGCTCGTGAAAGACGTCGACGGTGACATTCGGGAGGACGGCGAGTGCCTCTTCGAGGAACGAGACGCGCTCATCGAGCGAGAACATGGTCGCCTTGTGGTGGGGATCACGGACGACACCGACGACGATCCGATCGAAGATCGAAGCGGCCCGACGGATGACGTCGATGTGGCCATTTGTGACCGGGTCGTAGGTGCCGGGGTAAATCGCGGTGATCATCGCGTGAACAGGGTAATGCGCGCGGAGCCGTAGCGTCGGCTCGTGACGAGCTCGAGCGGCAGCTCCGGCTCGACTCTGGAGGACGTCTCGACGACCAGCAAGCCGGCCGGGGCGAGCATCGCCGGGAGCGCCTCGGCGAGGCGCGGCTCGAGATCGGGCCAGGAGCCGTACGGTGGATCGACGAGCACGAGGTCGTACGTCCGGCCGCGTTCCTCCCGCAGAGCCTGGAACACGTCCTTCTGGAGGACGAGTGCACCCGTGCAGCGAAGCTTCTCCAGGTTGTCGTGGATCACGCGGCAGGCGGCGCGGTCGGACTCGACAAAGACGCACCTGCGTGCCCCCCGCGAGAGTGCTTCGAGGCCCATCGCACCCGAGCCCGCGAAGAGATCGAGCACGGACGTGTCTCCCACCGGGCCGATCAGGTTGTAGGCCGCCTCGCGGACACGATCGCTCGTGGGGCGGGTCGTGTCGCCCTTCGGAGCGGCAATCTTCGAGCCGCGGCGCTCACCGGCGATGATCCTCATCGGGGCAGCGTATTCATCCCCATCAGGAGAGGTCGGCGCCGGGTGCTTCGACGGCCAGTCCCGCCGCAGCCGCGGCGGCTGCAAGCCGCCGATCGTAGACGAGCATCACGTCGGGAGCGACCGCGATCGCAGTGGCGAGGTGGATCGCGTCAAGCGGTCGGAGAGTCTCTGAGGCAATCCCGGCGGCCACCCGCGCCACGGCGACGTCAGTGGCCACGAGCGCAACGCCGTCGAGGACGCGCGCGAGATTGTCGACCTCGGTCTCCGCGACGAGCCCGGCTACACGGAGCGCGCGGGCGACCTCGGCGATCGATACCACGCTCGTGACGACGTCAGCTCCGTCGGGTATCGCTCCGACGAGAGCGCGGCTTTCGGCCTCGTGCACGATCAGCTTCATCAGCGCGGATGCGTCTGCATAGACGACCCTAGAAACGGTCTTCCCGCCCCTCCGCGATGACCTCCGTGGTGGTGCGATCGAGCGGCCATTCGAGGGATGGCTCTCGGGGCTCGAACGGCCGCCCGGGGGTCGCGCGTCCTTCTGCCACGAGGCGATCGATTTCCCGCGGGGCATATGGCGCGATCACCGCCACGGGTTCGCCATCGCGCGTGACTTCGATGCGCTCGCCGCCCTCGACCCTGCGGAGGACGACGGTCAGCGCATCACGCAACTCGCGGATTCCCATTCTGGTGGCCACCGGTGGCTACACGCTATCAGAGCGAGCGCTTCCTGGCGGTGCGCTCAGGCGGTGGCTCAGGAATCGCCGATGTGGTCGGAATCCCCGAGCAGCCGGTCGACCGCAGGCGCGAGCTCGCCCTCGTCGGCGAGCGACCGCGCCACCGCTCGCGCCCGCTCGAGCAGCGCCGTGTCCTGCCGCAGCCGGGTGAAGTGGAGATCGGAGAGCCCCGACTGCCGCGCGCCGAGGAGCTGGCCCTCGCCGCGGATCTCGAGGTCGCGCTCGGCGAGCTCGAAGCCGTCGCTCATCTGCACCATCGCCTCGAGCCGATCATGCGCGACGTCGGTCAGCTCCTCCTTCGGGCCGGAGACGAGCAGGCAGTACGACTGCTCCGCGCCACGCCCGACGCGGCCGCGGAGCTGGTGGAGCTGGGCGAGGCCGAAACGGTCTGCCTCCTGCACGATCATGATCGTCGCGTTCGGGACGTCGACGCCAACCTCGATCACGGTCGTCGCGACGAGCACGTCGATCTCGCCGGCCTTGAAGTCCGCCATGATCGCGCGCCGCTCCGGCGGCTTGAGTCGGCCGTGCAGGCACCCGACCCGGAAGTCCTTCAGCTCGGCCCGGCGCAAGCGCTCGGCCTCGTCCTCGGCCGCCCGGGCCACGGTCAGCTCCGATGCCTCGATCAGCGGGCAGACGACGTATGCCTGGCGACCGTCCCGAAGGTGCCGCGTCAGGCGCTCGTACGCCTCGGAGCTGCGGTCGTCGGTGACCCAGGCAGTAATGATCGGCTTCCGGTTCGCGGGCGGTGCCGTGATCTCGGAAACGGACAGGTCGCCGTAGACCGTGAGGGCGAGCGTGCGCGGAATCGGCGTCGCAGTCATGTGGAGGACGTGCGGACTGCGCCCCTCGGCGAGTGCGGAGCGCTGCTCGACGCCGAAACGGTGCTGCTCGTCGACGACGGCAACGGCGAGGTCACGGAAGTCGACCTCCTTCTGGATCAGCGCATGCGTGCCGACGGCGATCTGCACGTCGCCCGAGGCGATCAGCTGCCGGACGTTCGCGTGCTCCTTCGCCGTGAGAGCGCTCGTCAGCAGCGCGACGCGCACGCCGAGCTCGGCGCAGATCCCCTCGATCGTAAGGAAGTGTTGTTCGGCGAGCACCTCCGTGGGAGCCATCATCGCCCCCTGCCGGTCGGCCTCAACGGCCCGGAGTAGGGCCGCGAGCGCGACCACCGTCTTGCCCGAGCCGACATCGCCCTGCAGCAGCCGCTGCATCGGCGTGGCGCGAGCGAGATCGGCATCGATCTCGACAATGGCACGGTCCTGCGCGTCGGTGAGCGTGAACGGGAGCACCTCCCGGTAGCGCTGCAGGAGCTCTCCCGCGGGCGGCAGCGGCTCTGCTACAAGCGACTCGCGCTCGGCAGAACGACGCGCGAGAGCGAGCTGGAGCACGAGCAGCTCGTCGAAGGCGAGGCGGCGGCGGCCGGTCTCGGCCTCCTCCGGTGAGCGGGGCCGGTGGAGCGCGACGAGCGCATCCGACCGAAGGGGCAGACGCTCGTTCGAGGCAAGTGCTGCGGGCAGCGCGTCCCCTTCGGCCCGCGAGAGCTCGAGCGCCGCCCCGACGAGCGCGCGCAGCTGCTTCTGCGCGAGCGCCTCGCTGGCGGGATAGACGGGCGCGTAATCGGCAGTCTCCGTGACCCCGCCGAGGTCGTAGCTCGCGACCTGGAAGCCGTATCGGCTCGGCTTCCCGCGCAGACGCACGCGGGTGCCGGGCGTGAGCTGGGCCTCGAGCCACGGCTGGTTGAACCAGTTCGCCTTGATCTCGCCCGTGTCGTCCGCGACACGCGCGGTCAGGATGCGGAGACGACCGCGCCCACGGCGTGAGGTGACGGCGATGACGATGCCCTCGATCACGGCCTCGTCCTCCCCGAAGAGATCACGAATCGCCTTCTCCTCGATCGGACGCTCGTAGCGGCGCGGCCGGTGCGAGAGCAAGTCGGCGACCGTGCGGAGGCCGAGCTTCGCGAGCCGCCCACGCACGGCGGGACCGACCTTCGGCAACGTCTCGACGCCGGCGGCGAGCGCCTCGGGCCGCGGAGCGCTCCGCGGCCGCGGCCAGGTCGCCGGCGGGTCCATGCCGGCGAAGCCGACCGGGAGTCGGATCTCGGTGAGTGAGCGCGCCACCGGGACCGAGTATAGGACCGAGACCGGCGCGGGCGGAGCCCTGGCCGTCAGGCCGCAGGTAAGCGCACGACCACCTCGAGGCCGCCCTCAGGCCCGTCGCGAAGCTCCACGGTGCCACCGTCGACCTCGACGAGCCTCCGCGTGATCGCGAGACCGAGACCCAAGCCGGGGGTGCCAGAGCCCGCGCGCCAGAAGCGGTCGAAGGCGCGCTCCTTCTGCTCCTCCGTCATCCCGGGCCCATCGTCGGTGACACGCAGCTCTGCACGTCCACCGCTCAGGCCGACGGAGACGACGATCCATGTACTCCCCCGTGCGAGACTGCCACGGCCGCCGGCTCCGACGTGGCGCTCGAGGTTCTCGAGGCGCAGCCGAAGGGCGGTGAGTGGAGTGCGCAGCTCGTGCGAGGCGTCGGCCACGAACTCCTGCTGCGCCGAGACGAGCCCCTCGACGCGTGCGACCATGTCGTTGAATCCGAGCGTCAGCTCACGGATCTCGGGTGGCCCTTCCGGCACCGGCGCACGTGCACTCAGCTCTCCTGCTCCGGCGTCCGCCGCGGCGAGCTCGAGGCCCTCGAGCGGTCGACGGATCCAGCGGGCAAATTGCAGTCCGATGAGCGTGGCCGCCGCGAGTACGACAACTGCGATGCCCACGAGCGCAAGCCAGTAGTTCCGCACTCGCCGGTCGAGCTCCGAGGTCGGGTACGTCATGCGCACCGCACCGTGAACGACGCCGCCAGAGTCGATCGGGACCGCCACGAAGAGAAGGTCGTACCCGAGCGTGCTCGAGTAGCGGATCCCCGTCGAATAGTCACCACCGAGCGCTGCCTCGAACTCCGGTCTCGATGCGAAGCTGCGTCGGCCCGGGGCCGAAGGGGACGGGTCGACGAGCGCAATCCCCTTGCGATTCGTGATCACGACCCGGGCTCCGGTGTCGGCTTGATAGCGCGCCCCAACCGCCTTCAGCGCAGCCAGATTCGATGTCGAGACCTCACCTTCGACCGTGCTTTCTGCGAGCGACGCGATCGTGACCGCGTCCCGCTCGACCTTCGAAGTCAGGCGCGCCCGCTCGCTGCGCGCATTGATGAACCCGAGCGGCACCTCGAGCATCGCAAGGACGACGACGGCGAGCGAGAGGTAGCTGATCAACAGTCGGCGCGTCATACGCGCAGACGCAGCCCTATCCCCCGCACCGTCTCGATCAGCGTCGGGTCACCGAGCTTCTTTCGCAACGCCGCGACGTGCACGTCCACCGTCTTCGACGAGCCGTACCAGGTGGTGTCCCATACCTCGCGCAGGATCTTCTGGCGGTCGACGACCACGCCAGGCTCGGACGCAAGCAGCGCGAGCAATTCGAACTCCTTCAGTGTGAGCTGCAACTCGCGTCCGCCGATCGTTGCGCGCCGAGCCGGCACATCGACCGCGAGCGTGCCCACCACGAGCGTCTCGCGCGCATCGTGGCGGCCGGGAGTGCGTCGAGCCACGGCGCGAATCCTGGCGATCAGCTCTCGGAGGCCGAACGGCTTGACGACGTAGTCGTCTGCGCCGAGCTCGAGACCGACGACCCGGTCGATCTCCTCGCCCTTGGCGGTGACCATGATGATCGGGACGTCTGAGCGAGAACGCAGCTCGCGGCAGACGGTGAACCCGTCGATGTCGGGCAGCCGGACGTCGAGCAGGACGAGGTCGACCGGGGCTGCATCGAGGGCGTCCTGGCCTGTCGCCACGCGGGTCACCTCGAACCCCTCGGCGAGCAGACCCTCGACGAGCGGTTCGGCAATCGTGTCCTCATCCTCGACGACGAGCAGGTGCATGCTCTGATCGTACGGCGCCTGGAAGAGCAGCGTGGGCGACGGGACGAATCAAGGCGAAGTCCTTACCTTCACGTTGCTCGCGACTTGCCGATCGGGTCCTACCTTGAGAGGACAACACGAACGGAGGTCTTCCCATGAACCGGACTCGCGCACTCATCGTCTCACTCGCCGTCGGACTGGCGGCGATAGCGGGTGTCTTTGCTCTCGGTCACACGCTCGCTCTGAGCAATGCGACCAGCTCGACCACGGACCAGAAGGTTGCGCAGCGAACGCGGCAGCTGAACC
>JBKJVI010000028.1:0-2523 GCA_046590225.1 Gaiella sp.
GGCGTCGGCTCGGGAAGTCCAGCGAAGATGCTGATCGAGCGGCTGCGCTGCTGCGGATCACGGGCTCGATCGACGACTATCTGTACACGAACGAGCACTTGCCCGATGGGTCGCGGAAGTCGGTGTACTCGGGTGCGAATCGCGAGCGGCTGATGGGTGGGGCGATCCCGGTCGGCGCGGATGTCGCGACGGAGTGGGAGCAGCGGATCGTTCCGGAGGACTGGCCACTGCATCTTGCCCACCGAGGCAGGCTTGGGCGTGGTGAGCCAAGCGAGGTGGTCTACCGACTTCTCGGCTATGACGGCGTGATCCGCTGGATATGTGCGCGAACGCGACCGAGCACGGTCGACGGCCGCCTCTTCGTTGACGGAATCGTCACCGACATCACGGCACGGGTCGAGGCGGAGCAGGCACTTCTTGCTTCGCAGGCCGAGGTGCGGGAACAGATGGAGTTGAACGCGCACCATGCCCTCCATGATGCGCTAACGGGCCTCGGGAACCGGCGGAAGCTGATTCTCGACCTCGAAGCGTCGACCGACCAGACGGACGGTGACCACACGCTCGTGCTGTGCGATCTCGACGGTTTCAAGCTGTACAACGACACTTTCGGCCATCCGGCCGGGGACGCTCTCCTCGTCCGTCTCGCGCGGCGATTGGAGTCGCTCGTCGAGGGGGCGGGCCGCGCCTATCGATTCGGCGGCGACGAGTTCTGCCTGATTCTGCCGGGCACGACGGACGATCCTCTGAAGGAAGCGATTAGCGTGGCGTTGAGCGAGAAAGGTGAGGGGTTCGCGGTGACTGCCGCCTGGGGTGAAGCGACCATTCCCGCCGAGGCCCGCACGTCTGACGCGGCCCTCTCGCTTGCCGACCGGCGCCTTTACGAGCGCAAGCAGGGTGGCCGGCGCTCGACCTCGCGGCAGATAGCCGACGTTCTCGCGAGCGCGCTTTCGGAGCGCGACCCGAAACTCGGAATGAACCTCCAGGACGTCGCGGAGCTCGCTTCACTTGTCGGGATCCGGCTTGGGATGAGCGCGGCGGACATGGACGAGCTTCGGCAGGCGGCCCAGCTGCACGATCTCGGGAAGATGGCGATCCCTGACGCCATCCTCCAGAAGGCCGGGCCGCTCGAACCCGACGAGTGGCAGTTCATGCGCCAGCATTCGCTCATCGGTGAGCGCATCATCGCGGTCGCGCCTTGTCTGCGCGGTACGGCCATGATCGTGCGTGCGAGCCACGAGCGGTTCGACGGAGGCGGCTATCCGGACGGGATCGCGGGGACGACGATTCCGATGTCGGCGCGGATCATCGCTGTCTGCGACGCGTTCGTCGCGATGATCGGTGAACGTCCGTACCGGGACGGTATGTCCGTGGCCGAGGCGATCGACGAGCTCCGCCGAAACGCCGGCACCCAGTTCGACCCGGACGCGGTCGCCGCCTTTGCGCAGGTTCTTCGCGAACGCTCGATCCTCGAGCTCCTCGCCTCCTAGCGCGACGGAGGACAGACCGGACACATTGGCGGCCGCAACCGGCGAGACCTTCGTTCTTCGGTCATGGTCTGAACGGGACGAGCGCGAGAAAGCTCCTGGTGTGCCTCCTGCTACCCCTCCACAGGGGAACCTCGTCGACGGATGCAGCGTCAGGGGAATGGGGCACTCATCGAATGTGAACAAGATGCCGATAAGTGACGGATGCGACGAAGTCTCCGCACTGTGTCACTGTCCTGGCGTTGGTTGCTCGAGACCGGGTCGAGGGGGGCACTTCTCGTGTCCTCGTCGTTCGCGGCTCTCTATGTGGGATTCGTGATCGAGGGAGAGGTGGATGCGTCTCCGTTTTTCGTGCTGCCGGTGGCTTTGTGTGGGATCGCTTTCGGCCTCAGGGGCGGCCTCATCATGGCCGGTGCGAGCTCCGCCCTGGTGTGGTGGGGTTCCGGCCTGAGTCCGGCGCACTTCGGTGTGCGGGTGTTCGCGTTGGCGTTTCTCGGTGTCGCCGTCGGGGCGTTCGCTGACGAGCGGCGAAGGATGATCGCGGCGGCGGGCAGGCGGGACGAGCTCTCGCTCGATCTGATCGCGACCGCGAGCGCAGACGGGCGGTAACCTCTCCGTCAATCCTGCCTTCACGAAGGTGCTCGGCTTTTCTGCGGACGAGTTGACGGGACGACCGTTCGTCGACTTCGTTCATCCGGAGGATCGTGCGCGAACGCTGGCCGACCTGGCGCGGCAGGTCGGAACAGGTTGCGACGTCGTCAATGCTGCCAACCGTCATCGCACGAAGGCCGGCGATTACAGGTGGCTCGAATGGACATCACGCGTCGACGGGGACGCAGGAACGCTTGTGTCGTTCGCGCGCGACATAACCGAACGAATGCTGGCAGAGGAGCAAGTTAACCTGAAGGCTCGTGAGGTCGAAGTCGCGCTCGAGGACGCTCGTGAGAGCAACGTGCGGCTCAACCTCGTCGCTGAAGCAGTGACCGACGGTCTCATCACCGTTGACGAGAGTGGCACGATCGTGCGGTTCAACACGTCG
>JBKJVI010000031.1:0-2575 GCA_046590225.1 Gaiella sp.
GGCGTCGGCTCGGGAAGTCCAGCGAAGATGCTGATCGAGCGGCTGCGCTGCTGCGGATCACGGGCTCGATCGACGACTATCTGTACACGAACGAGCACTTGCCCGATGGGTCGCGGAGGTCGGTCTACTCGGGTGCGAATCGGGAGCGGCTGATGGGTGGCACGATCCCGTTGGGCGCTGATGTTGCGACGGAGTGGGAGCAGCGGATCGTTCGGGAGGACTGGCCGCTTCATCTTGCGCATCGGGAGCGGCTTCGGGAGGGCGAGCCGAGCGAGGTGGTGTATCGGCTGCTCGGTTATGACGGTGTGACGCGTTGGGTTTGTGCTCGGACGCGACCGAGTCGTGTCGAGGGGCGGTTGTTCGTCGACGGGATCGTTTCCGACATTACTGCTCGGGTCGAGGCGGAGCAGGCGCTTCTCGTGTCGCAGGCGGAGGTGAGGGAGCAGATGGAGGTGAATGCGCACCAGGCCATGCATGATGCGCTGACGGGTCTCGCGAACCGGCGGAAGCTTCTCCTTGATCTCGGCGCTGTGACCGATCTGGAGGACGGTGACCACACGCTTGTATTGTGCGATCTCGACGGGTTCAAGCTGTACAACGACAGTTTTGGTCATCCGGCCGGCGACGCGCTTCTTGTCCGGCTGTCGCGGCGGCTGGACCTCCTCATGGCGGGGTTGGGTTGCGCGTATCGGCTTGGCGGTGACGAGTTTTGCCTTCTCCTTCCGGGTGCGCTTGACGACTCGATCAGGGAAGCGATCGGGGCAGCGTTGAGTGAGAAGGGTGAGGGGTTTGTGGTGACCGCTGCGTGGGGTGAAGCGGCGATTCCCGGGGAGGCTCGGACGCCTGATGCGGCGCTCTCGCTCGCCGATCGGCGTCTCTATGAGCGAAAGCAGGGCGGCCGTCGTTCGACATCACGCCAGATCGCTGACGTTCTC
Organism: Gaiella sp.; assembly: GCA_046590225.1. Lineage (GTDB taxonomy): Bacteria > Actinomycetota > Thermoleophilia > Gaiellales > Gaiellaceae > Gaiella. Next base: position 936 of record JBKJVI010000031.1, read on the forward strand.
ACGAGCGCCCTTTCGGAGCGTAGTCCGAAGCTCGGGATCCATCTGCGGGACGTTGCCGATCTCGCTTCGCTTGTCGGGATCCGACTGGGGATGGGCGCAGTGGACATCGATGAGCTCCGTCAGGCTGCGCAGCTGCATGATCTCGGCAAGATGGCGATCCCTGACGCCATCCTGCAGAAGGCAGGGCCGCTTGAAACCGATGAGTGGGAGTTCATGCGACAGCAATGCGTGATCGGTGAGCGGATCATCGCGGTCGCGCCCTGTCTACGCGGCACAGCGACGATCGTTCGTGCGAGCCACGAGCGGTTCGACGGAGCCGGCTACCCGGACGGGATCGTGGGGACGATGATTCCACTCTCGGCGCGGATCATCGCTGTCTGCGACGCGTTCATGGCGATGGTCGGTGAGCGTCCCTACCGTGACGGGATGACGGTCGCCGAAGCACTCGCCGAGCTCCACCAAAACGCAGGCACTCAGTTCGACCCCGAGGCCGTCGCTGCCTTCGCTCGTGTCGTTCGGGAACGCACGCTGCCCGAACTCCTTGCCTCGTAGCGAGACGCGGAGGGCCGGAAGAACGCTCGGCAACAAGTGGCGCGACCGACGCAATTGCGGTCGGATCCGGGTCGCCGCGAGGTGTGCAAACCAGGCCCTTGTAGCGTTTGACCCGGGTGAGCGCGAAGCACACTTCTGGTCTCCCGCTGACCTTCCCCACGGATCGCGCATAGACGGGTCGAGTGTGACGGGAGGGGAGTTGGCGCACTCATCAATTGTGACCAGATGCCGATAAGTGACGGATGCGACGAAGTTCCGGCACTGTGTCACTGTCCTGGCGTTGGTTGCTCGAGACCGGGTCGAGGGGGGCACTTCTCGTGTCTTCGTTGCTCGCGGCTCTCTACGTGGGGTTCGTGATCGAGGGTGAGGTGGAGGCGGCGCACGTGCCGGCTCTGTTTTTCCTGCTGCCAGTGGCTTTGTGTGGGATCGCTTTCGGCCTCAGGGGCGGCCTCCTTATGGTGGGTGCGAGCTCCGCCCTGATGTGGTGGGGTTCCGGCCTTGATCCGGCGGGTGTCAGTGTGCGGGTGTTCGCTTTGGCGTTTCTCGGTGTCGTCGTCGGGGCGTTCGCTGACGAGCGGCGAAGGATGATCGCGGCAGCGGGCAGGCGGGACGAGCTCTCGCTCGATCTGATCGCGACCGCGAGCGCAGACGGGTGGTACCTCGCCGTCAATCCTGCGTTCACGACCTTGCTCGGCTTTTCTGCGGACGAGTTGAAGGGACGACCTTTCGTCGACTTCGTTCATCCGGAGGATCGCTTGCGAACGCTGAGAGATCTGGCAGAACAGGTTGCAACGGGTCGGGACGTCGTGAACGTTGTCAACCGTCATCGCACGAAGGCCGGCGACTACAGGTGGCTCGAATGGACCTCACGCGTCGACGGGGACGCGGGGACGCTCGTGTCGTTTGCGCGCGATGTAACCGAGCGTGTAGAGGCATCCGAGCGAGAGCACCTGGAGGCTCGTGAGCTCGAGGTCGCGCTCGAGGACGCTCGTGAGAGCAACGTGCGGCTCAACCTCGTCGCTGAAGCAGTGACCGACGGTCTCATCACCGTTGACGAGAGTGGCACGATCGTGCGGTTCAACACGTCG
>JBKJVI010000043.1:0-7908 GCA_046590225.1 Gaiella sp.
CGCGGACCTTCGCGAGTACCGGGCCCCATTCGGTTACGGGCGAGGTCACCTGCTCGAACAGCGGAACCGTCCAGCCGGCCGCTAGCATCGCGGGCCTGCACAGCTTTGCGATCGTGCTCGCGTAGTCGTCCGACGAGTAGACGATCGCGATCGTCTTCTTTCTCGGCTTGAAGCCCTGCTTCTGGATGTCCTTCACGAATGCCGGAAAACCAAGTCCATACCACTTCTGGGTCGGACTTGGCTTCCCGGCGTTCGTGAAGGACATCCAGAAGCAGGGATTCAAGCCGAGGAAGAAAACGATCGCGATCGTCTACTCGTCGGACGACTACGCGAGCACGATTGCGAAGCTGTGCAAGCCTGCCATGGAAGCGGCCGGATGGACTGTCCCGCTGTTCGAACAGGTGACGTCGCCTGTGACGGAATGGGGCCCAGTACTCGCGAAGGTCCGCGACCTGAACCCCGATATCATCTTCCTCTCGGATGCGACCCTCGGCGACGCGGTCTCCTTCACGCAGCAGTTCGCGCTCAACCCGACGCAGTCGCTTCTGTACGGGCAGTACATCCCTTCGCTGCCCGAGTATCGCCAGCAGGCCGGCAAGGCCTCCAACGGGGTCATTTGGTCATCCGCATCGGGCGTGCTCAACACGCCAACTGGCCTGGCGTATCAGAAGGCGTACAAGAAGCGCTGGAAGACGCCGCCCGGGAAGAGCATCGGCGGCATTCTCTACGACGCCACGAACCTCTATCTGAAGGCCGTCAAGAAGGCGGGCACCGCCACCGACCATCGGAAGGTCATCGACGCGATGGTCAACACCCGGCCGTTCGTCGTCGGTGCGAACGGAACCTACAACTGGAACAAGCGCGACCACACGACCTTCATTTACCCCGAGCAGGTTTCGGACTGGAAAAAGGCGATCCCGCATCTCTACTTCCAGATCCAGAAACTGCAGCAGCAGATCGTTTCACCCAGCGTTGTCCAGACTTCGGAGTTCCAGAACCCTCCCTGGTTCAACTAGGTCTCGGCACATGGGTGCAGGCGGAGGAGCGGTGTTGGAATGTCATGACCTCAGGAAATCCTGGGGGGGCATCCATGCGCTTGCCGGCATCACTCTCTCCGTTGGGAAAGCAGAGATCCTTGGTCTTGCCGGCGCGAACGGCGCCGGCAAGACCACTCTGCTGAACGCGGTCGGAGGACAGACCAGGTTGGATCAGGGAAACGTGTCCTTCGAGGGGCGCCGGATCGATGGGATGTCGCCAATGGCGATCCGTCGCCTCGGGCTAGGGCGCACGTTTCAGAAGACGCGGGTTATCTCGAGTCGCAAGGTTCTCGAGAACGTCACGCTGGCAGCCGAGTACGGAGTCGCCACGCGGAGGCTCCCTCCCCTGCGCATCACGGCCTCGGCAAGATCTCGCGCGACCGAGGCTCTTGCGATCGTCGGCCTTTCCGGAATGGATGACGTCACCGCGGATGAACTCGGGGTGTACGCCGAGAAGAAGTTGATGTTGGCGATGGCACTCGTGCCAGAGCCCGAACTCCTGCTCCTCGACGAGCCGGCAGGCGGCCTTTCCCCCGCGGAGGTCGAGGATATGGCGGGGATCGTCCGGAGCCTGAAGGGCCGCGGCATCACGATCGTTCTCGTCGATCACGTGATGAGCTTCATCACCGCACTCGCGGATCGTATGGTCGTCCTGCATGAAGGTCGTGTGCTTGCCGAGGGAACCGCTCAAGAGATCATTCACGACCAGCGCGTCAGAGACACGTGGCTTGGCGATCCGCATACCGCAGACCCTACGACGTGACCGTAACGACTCCGGCGCCACCCGCCGAACTCGAGATCGATGCCCTTACCACCGGGTACGGGAAGACCGAGATCCTTCGATCTGTCAGCCTCAGTGTCGAGCGAGGCCAGTGCGTCGGTCTCATCGGCCCGAACGGTCACGGCAAGACGACTCTTCTGCGCACTGCGGGAGGGCTTCATCGTCCCTGGAACGGCTCTGTCAGGCTTCGCGGGGAAGACGTTTCAGGTTGGTCTGCGCGACGTCTCGTCCAGCGCGGCCTCGCTCACGTGCCCCAGGGCGACCTGTTGTTCGGCGACCTCACCGTCGAGGAGCACCTCATCATCCCGCTCCGTCGGCAACGCCGCCGTGCACGGCTGACACGGATCGAGGAGCTGTACGAGATCTTCCCCCGACTCGAAGAGCGCCGGGGCCAGTACGCCCGCTCGCTCAGCGGCGGCGAGAAGCGGATGCTCGCTATCGCCCGGAGCTTGCTTCTCGGTGCCCACACTCTGCTCATCGATGAACCATCGCTTGGCCTCTCACCTCTGATGGTCGACAACGTCTACCGCCAGATCAAGGAGCTGTCCGCCTCCGGCATCACCATTCTTATCGTCGAAGAGAATCCGGCCCGCCTTCGTGGTCTAGCGAGCCACGTGTATCTCCTCGATCGTGGTGCAATCGCAGCACACCTTCGAACCGAAGCATTGCTGGAGGACTCGAGCCTCCTCACTACCTACCTCGGCGCAACCTTCGAGACGGCTGGACCAGAGTGAGCGCCGACCTCGTCCAGGTGATCTACACCGCTGCCATCCTCGGGTCTGCCTACTCGTTGATGAGCGCCGGCCTGACTCTCACCTGGGGTGGTCTCGGCTTTCTCAACCTTGCCTACGGTGCTCTCTTCACGCTCGGTGGCTTCATGACCTACTGGATTGTGGCGTCGCACGACCTCCCGGCCTTCCTCGGTCTTGTCGTCTCGTTCGCATCCGTCGCAATCGTCGGAACCGCGCTGTATTTCGTCTTCTACCGACCGCTCCTGCGCAAGAGCGGTTGGGAGAACTCGACGCTCCAGGCCGGCGTTGGAATCGCCATCGCGCTCCAAGCTTGGTTCACGCTGAGGTCACCCCGCGACATCCAGCTTCCTTCGATCATCGGAGGCACCGTCAAGCTTCCCGGCGGCCTCGTGGCGACGAGAGAAGGCATTCTCAGCATCGGATTCGCCCTCGGTGTGCTTCTCGTGCTCGCCGTCTTTCTTGCAAAGTCGCCGCTCGGGATGCAGGTGCGGGCAGTTGCGAACAACCGTGAGGGCGCCGAGATCACCGGCATCAACACCGGATTCGTCTTCGCGTTCGTCGTTGGCATCAGCAGCGGCCTTGCTGGCCTCTCGGGCTCGATCCTCGGGTCGATCTACTTCGTCTCTCCGAGCAGCGGGTTTACCGCGCTTCTGTTCGCGCTCATCTGCACCGTCATCGGCGGCCTCGGCAGCTTCGGTGGCACGATCATCGCTGCCTACATCGTCGGGATCAGCCAATCCGCGATCAGCTTCTGGCTCGGAGGACAGTGGGTCTTCCCCATTCTCTTCGGCGGACTGATGCTGTTCCTGCTCATTCGCCCCGAGGGAATTGCCGGCAAGCTGACGTTCGATCCGAGCAGACAATGACGCGGGGCCGGGATGAGTAGAAGGCAACCCCCATCGTGGCTTGCACCCGCCGGCAAGCTGATCAAAGTGCTCGCGGCAGTCGCGACGATTGGCGTCCTCGCGATCATGCCGAAGCTGACAGGCGATTATGTGCTCGGACTCGTCACCCTGATGGCGATGTACGCCATCGTCCTGATGGCCTGGAACCTCGTATTCGGGTACGCCGGCGTGATCACGTTCGGGCAGATGGCGTTCTTTGCGATCGGCGCCTACGCCGCCGCCCTCTCGAACATCCACTGGGGCCTGTCACCGTGGGTGGATATCTGGTTCGGAGGCATCGTCGCTGGACTCGCCGGCCTGCTTATCGGCGCGCCCTCGCTTCGACTGTTCGGACCGTACATGGTCATCTTCACCCTCGCGTTCCAACTCGCGCTCGCGGCACTCCTCCCGGCACTCTGGGTAGGCACCACGGGAGGCACAGCCGGACTTTTCGGAATCGACGCCCTCGGGTTCGGCTCGTGGAACTACCTCAACGTCACCTGGTATCTCGCCGCGACACTTGCCGTCCTCACGTTCGTCGTGATCGCTCTTCTGCTGCGCTCGCCGATAGGAGCGGCGCTTGACGCCCTTAGAGAGGGCCGTGTCCTCGCGGAGGCACGTGGGATCGGTCTCTTCGAGCACCGCGTCATCCTGTTCACGCTTTCAGCGTTTCTGACCGGGTTGGCTGGAGGAATCTACGCCCATTCATTCCAGCTCATCACCCCCAGCGTCCTCGACATCGGACTCCTCATCAACCTGTTTGCAATGCTGATCCTGGGCGGCCTCGGGACGCGCCTCGGGCCGGTCATCGGCGCAATCGTCGGGGTCTACCTCGACGACCGCCTGGCGTCCACCGAGCAATACAGCCAGCTGATCTGGGGCGCCATCATCCTCATCGTCGTGATGCTCGCGCCAGGAGGCATCGTCACGTCGATCAGCCGCGTCGCCCGCTGGCTGCGAGATCAGTGCTTCATGTCAGCTCGTGAGATCGTCGACGTGGAGGAGCCGGTTGGGTAACTGGACACTCTTTGGAAGGTCGAACGCCTTGAGGCCAAGTGTAATCGCAATTGGCAACAACGAGAAGGAGACACATACTGCCTGAGATAGTCACATCCGAGTTCTTCGAAGCGCCGGCGGATCGGGTTTGGGATCTGATCGCTGGATTCAACACCCTTCCGGACTACCACGCCGCGGTCGAAGCCAGCGTACTCCAAAAGGGAGGTGCAGAGCGGCGACTAACGATGACGGACGAGGCCGGGGGAGGAACTGTCGTCGAGCGACTGGTGTCGTTCGACGACGAGATGCGAACGTTTAGCTACCGAATTCTTACGCTGGTTGATTGTCCGCTCCCGTTTGCGGACTATCGGGCCAGTGTGCGAGTCGAGGAGATATCCACCGCCACATGCAAGGTTCATTGGGGTAGCACGTTCAACTCGGTGGGGGCTACGGACGGCGAGGCTGCGACGACCGCACGAGCGATCTACCAGGGTTGCTATGACGGCATCCGTCGTACTCTGGAGCTGCCCGCGTCCATCTCGGCGGACGAATCGCCATGAGTGCGTTCGATGAACGGACAGCTTCTCTGACCGTCGACACGAAGCTTATCGTCGCTACTTCTGGGATGGAGGGAACAGATGGATGAACTCACGCGTTTCAGGTTGGACGATCGCGTTGCGATCGTGGCCGGCGGGTCCGGTGGCATCGGGGTGCGTACATGCGCTGCCCTCGCCGGTGTCGGCGCCAGGGTGGGCGTGATCGGCCGGTCCGCCGAGCGGCTCACTGCGGCGACCGACGCCATCACGGCGGCAGGCTCCGAAGCGCTCCCCATCGTTGGAGATATGACGGTCAAGGCAGATGCAGACCGGGCAGTGTCCGAGACGCTCGAGCGCTTCGGTCGCATCGACATCCTCATCAACGCCATCGGTGGCGGCGCGGGCGCCGTCTTGCACAACGCCGAGGACTATCCCGAGAAGGACTGGGACTGGATCTTCGATCTGAACCTCCGCTCAACGCTCCTCCCCTCACAGGCCGTCGCCCGGGCGATGATCGCCGCAGGAACGGGCGGCCGCATTCTCAATCTCTCCTCGGTGCGCGGCCAACTCGGCCTCAACGCGGGCTACTCGGCGTACGTGGCCGTCAAGGGCGCGATCAATGCTCTCACCCGGCAGCACGCGACCGAGTGGGCGAAGCACGGGATCACCGTGAACGCGATCTCCCCCACCTTCGTCCGCACCCCGCAGGTCGAAAGCATGCTCGCCGACAAGGCGTTCTACGAGAAGCTCATCGCCCGGATCCCCCTCGGCCGAATCGCCGAGCCCGATGACCTCATCGGCGCGATGCTCTTCTTCTGCTCGGACGCCTCGTCGTTCGTCACCGGGCAGATCCTCACGCTCGACGGCGGGCTCACCGCCACCCAATGAGCGGCTGGACACCCGCACGCGCGCGGCAGCTCGACGAAATCGCTGGCTCCGACGGGATCATCGTCGGGGCCGCAGTCGACCACCGTGACTCTCTCCGCACCGCGCTGGCACGCAAGGGGTTGCCCACGCCGACCGATCTTGCCCTGTCGCAGCTGAAGGTCAGGATCGCGCGAGCTCTCTCCCCCGCCTCCACCGTCTTCCTCCTCGACGCCGAGTACGGCGCCGCCCAGGCGCTTGCGGCTGGCGCTCTCCCGGGCGACGTCGCGCTTGCGATCCCGCTCGAGGCGCAGGGCTACGGAGATGTCGCAGACAGCCCGCAGACGACGTTTCTCGACGGGTGGTCACCGGCTAAGAGCGCGTTGCTCGGCGCCGCAGGGTGCAAGCTTCTCCTTCCCTACAGAACCGACAACCCGGATCAGGCCAATCGCCAGGACGGGGTCGTCCAGGCGGCCGTCGAGGGATGCCGCGCAGCAGGAGTCGCTCTCATCCTCGAGCCGATCGTCTACGGCGATGCCGATGCCAAGCGCTTCGGCGAGCTCGTCGTCGAGGGCGCCGCCCGCCTGTCGCGCCTCGGCCCCGACATCCTCAAGGTGCAACACCCGGGCTCGGCGGACGGCTGCCGCGCGCTCGACGCTGCGTGTGGCCCCGACGTCCCCTGGGTGCTCCTCGGCGGCGGTGCCTCCGGCGAGGATCTCGAGCATCAGGTCGCAGAGGCATGCGCTGCAGGTGCGAGCGGGTTCATCGTCGGCAGGACTTTGTGGGACGTTGCACTCGTGCTCGATGCGAGCGAGGAGGCAGAGCTCCTCGCGACGGTGTCCCTGCCGCTGTTCGAGCGCCTCGGCGCCGTCGCGCGGGAGCATGGGACACCGTGGCGAACGCGGGTCGGCGCGATACCGGCACCACCGGCCGGCCGGCTTCCCTGAGACGCGCCACCCGCCGAAGCTGGTGATCGCGGCGCGCGCCCGGGAGAGGCTTCGCCGTCTTTCCTACGGGGAAGTGGAACGCTCGAGCAGCTCTTCGACCTCCGCGGCCGTTGGCATGTCGTCGGCACAGCCGAGGCGAGACGCCACGAGAGCTCCGGCCCCGTTCGCGAACCTGAGTATGTGCTCGAGTGGCCAGCCCGCAAGGAGGCCGTGGCAGAGCGCACCGCCGAACGCATCACCGGCGCCGAGCCCGTTGATGACCTCGACGGGGATCGGTGGCAGCACGATCTCCTCGTCCTGCGTCGCCCCGAGCACCCCTTCCGGGCCGAGCTTCACGATTGCAAGCTCGACGCCGAGATCGAGGAGTGCCCTCGCCGTGTCCGATGCCGGGCGATCCCCGACGAGCGGAACCGCCTCGGTGCGACCACCGACGACGACCGTCGCACGCTCGACGGCCATCCGTCCGAGTCGTCCCGGCTCGGTCTCGCTCGACCAGAACATCGGCCGGTAGTCGAGATCGTGCACCGTGATCGCCTTCCTCTTTCGCGCGTCGAGCGCCGCCAGGGTCGCCGTGCAGCTGGGCTCCTCCGAGAGGCCCGTCCCGGTCGTCCAGAAGAGCGGCACGCGTGCGATCTCCTCGAGGTCGAGCTCGCCACGAGCAATCGTCATGTCGGGCGCGGTCGGCTCGCGATAGAAGAGGAGCGGGAAGTCGTCGGGCGGGAAGATCTCGCAGAAGACGACGGGCGTTCGCAGCGTCGGATGCGTCCCGACCCGGGAGGCATCGACGCCGAACTCCTGCAATGCCTGCCGGACGTAGGGGCCAAACGCATCATCGCCGACCTTCGTGATCACTCCACTCGAGCGGCCGTACCGCGCCGCCGCGACCGCGACATTCGTCGCGGTTCCGCCGAGCATCTTGCGGAATGTCCTCACCTCGGCGAGCGGGACGCGCAACTGCTCCGGGTAGAGGTCGACGCCGACCCGCCCCATCGTCAGAACCTGGAGGCCGCCTGAATCCCGGTTTGGAGCATCAACCACGGCGCAAGGCCCCGCCAATCCCGATCTCATGCGAGCCTGCGGCCCCGGATGGGGGCCGGGGGTCGTCGGGAAA
>JBKJVI010000095.1:0-19012 GCA_046590225.1 Gaiella sp.
GCTCGTTCGATTCCTCGGCCGAAGCGAACCCCGCGTACTGCCGCATCGTCCACGGCCGTCCCCGGTACATGTCCGGATACGGCCCGCGCGTGAACGGGAATGACCCGGGCGGAGGGGACTCGGCGTCGGGCGCGTCGGCCGCGCGATAGAGAGGCTTCACGTCGATCTCCGCGTCAGACTGCGGTCGTTCGGGAGTGCGCGCCATGCGACGATCCTACGTTGGCTCCGGCAGGTCGGGTCGCCCAACCTGCCGGAGCCGACGAGAGACTTACCCTGTCGTCGTCGCGAGCACGTCCACGCTGATCGCGGCGAGCTGGCGATACCGCGCGAAGACGATGAAATGTCTTCGAGGGTTCGTCAATCGCTCAGAGGACTCCGCCGGCTCGCTCGATCGCCTCGAGGGCGATCCGCTTGCCCGACTCGATATGCGTGCGGATCGCCCTTTGGGTCGCCGCGAGGTCACCTGCCTCGAAGCCGTCGACGATTGCGCGATGCTCACCGGCGAGGTACTCGCCACCCTCGAGCTTGCCGCCGCGGATCACCTGCATCATCAGGTTGACCGAGAGCTCGCGATAGAAGCGCGACAGCATTGCATTGCCCGCGAGGTCGATCTGGAACTCGTGGAAGGCGGCGTTTGCCGCGTCCCAGTCGTCCTGAGAGATCGCTCGCTCCGACTCCTCCATCAGCGTCCGAAGATGAGCGAGTCGGGCGGGCGCAACCGAGCCGACGCTGCGCTCTGCTGCATGCACCTCGAGGGCGAGCCGGACGTCGTATCCGTCACCGGCCGTTGCGGGTGTGACCGGCGTCACGTAGTAGCCGCGCCGGGCCTTCACCGACAGCAATCCTTCGGAGACGAGGCGCGTGAGCGCGTGATGCACGGGGCTGCGGGAGACCCCGAGCTCGGTCGCGAGCTCGTGCAGGCTCAGCTTCACCCCGGGCCCTGGCTCGCGCTGGAGAACGCGGTTTCTGAGTGTTCCGTAGACCTGCTCGTTGAGGTTCGTGCGCGGGAGCATCGTCGCCATAAGGCAGATGTAACATGACAGCCCCCACGTTCCGCAAGCCACGGCGGATACCCTGACCCCATGAAGGTCGCCGTTCGCCTGTTTGCAGGCCTCCGTGAACTCGCCGGAACGCGTGCGCTCGAGCTCGACCTCCCTGCTGGTGCGGTCGCCGCCGATGTCTGGCCCGCGCTCGACCTCGGCGAGGAGCCCGGGGGCCTGCTCGTCGCGATCAACAAGAGCTACGCGGAGCGAGGAACCGTGCTCGCCGAGGGTGACGAGGTCGCGTTGATTCCTCCGGTTTCCGGCGGAGCGTTTCTCCTCTCGGAGCTCCCGCTCTTGCTCGACGATGCCGTCCGCGAGGTCGCCTCAGACGAGGCTGGTGCGATCGCCACCTTCACCGGGACGACGCGTGCGCGGTCGCGCGGCCGCGACGTCGTGCGGCTCGAGTATGAGGCGTACGAGGGGATGGCGGAGGCCGAGATGGAGCGGATCGCCGCTGATCTGAAGGAACGCCACTCGTTGATCGAGGTCGCGATCCACCATCGCGTCGGCGTCGTCGGGATCGGCGAGACGAGCGTCGTGATCGCGGTCTCGTCAGCGCATCGCGCGGATGCGCTCGTGGCGTGCGCCGAGGCGATCGACACGCTCAAGGGCTCCGTGCCGCTGTGGAAGAAGGAGATCTACATCGGCGGCGAGGAATGGATCGGGCAGGGGTCGTGAGACCTTCCCGTGCGGCGCCCCGCGCATGGTGGCCGGCTTCAACCGGTCGCCCGGGTTGCGTGGCGCCTTGACGCGCGCGGTGGCCGGCTTCAGCCGGTCGCGTGGGTTGTCGGGCGCCTTGGGGCGCATGGTGGCCGGACGCTTCAGCCGGTCGCCCGGGTTGCGTCCGGGATGAGCGACAACCTGCCCGAGGAGCCGGCGCCCCGGCCCCGCCGCAGCGGCATCGCACGGATCCTCGGCCCGCTCGCCGTCGCGGGTGCCGTGCTCCTCAAGCTCGCAGGCTCGCTGAAGTTCCTCGGCATCTTCGTCGCCGTCGGCGGCTATGCGCTGATCTGGGGCTGGCGCTTCGGCGTCGGTTTCGTCCTCCTCATCCTCGTGCACGAGCTCGGGCACTACGTCGAGGCGAAACGCCAGGGCCTCAACCCGCAGCTGCCGGTCTTCATCCCGTTCCTCGGCGCCTACGTGGCTCTCCGCAACCAGCCGTTCGACCCCTGGCGCAACGCGCTCGTCTCTGTCGCGGGGCCTGCTGCCGGCGGAGTGGCCGCGCTCGCATGCCTGATCTATGGCAACGCTGTGGACTCCGACCTCTTTCGCGCTCTTGCCTACGTCGGCTTCCTGCTCAACCTCTTCAACCTGATCCCGATCGGGTTCCTCGACGGTGGCCACATTCTCCGTGCGTGGCGCATCCTCAAGGTCGGTGGCGGGCGCGCCAACCCGGCAGATGCGCGACGGCTCTCGACGATCGTTGCCGCGTACACCGTTGCCCTCATCGCCGCTCTTGCGCTCGGCATGGTGGCCTCCCACGTCCCGCAGACGCGACTATGAAGCCCGGCGAGTTCGATCGACGGCTGCTGCGGCGGCGCCACCAGACGCTCGCGAGCGACGTCTCGCTGATCGCCTCGGAGTTCCTCGGTGGTTTCCAGGTGGTGCAGAAGATCGACCGGCCGGCGGTGTCGATCTTCGGGTCCGCACGGGTGGGCGAGCAGACTTCCGTCTACTGCCATGCCCGCGAGACCGGCGCGCTCTTCGCCGCCGATGACTTCGCCGTCGTCACGGGAGGCGGACCGGGCGTGATGGAGGCGGCCAACCGCGGGTGCCAGGAGGCCGGCGGCCTCTCGGTGGGCTTCAACATCGAGCTCGCGCACGAGCAGGGTCTGAACCCGTACTGCGACCTCTCGATGACGTTCAAGCACTTCTACGCCCGCAAGACGATGTTCGTGAAGGCGGCAGAGGGCTTTGTCATCTTCCCGGGCGGCTTCGGCACGCTGGACGAGCTCTTCGAGTCATTGACCCTGATCCAGACCGGCAAGATCGGAGGCTTCCCCGTCGTGCTCTTCGGCGCCTCGTACTGGTCGCCGATGCTCGACTGGATCCGCGCTCGCATGCTCGAAGACGGCCTGATCTCGCCGGCGGATCTTGACCTCGTGCACGTCACAGATTTGCCCGCCGAGGCCGTCGACTGCGTTGTCTCGCGCTATGACGCTCGTGTCGCCGAGGGGTCGGCTTGATCGACGCGGCCGTTGCAGCGATCCGCGAGCGAACGCCGCTCGTGCCACGGGCCACCGTCATTCTCGGCTCCGGTCTCGGCGGGTTCGCGGGTGCGGTCGAGGATCCGGTCGAGATTCCCTACCGGGAGATCCCCGGCTGGCCGGTCTCGACGGCGCTCGGGCACTCGGGCACGCTCGTGATCGGGACGTTCGCAGGCGTACCGCTCGCGGTGATGAAAGGAAGGGCGCATCTCTACGAGGGCCACAGCGCCGAGAGGGTCGCGTTCGGCGTGCGTGTGCTCGGGCGACTCGGCGCAGAGGCGCTCGTCGTCACGAACGCCTGCGGTGGAGTGCGTGAGGATCTCCGGCCCGGCGATCTCGTGCTCGTCTCCGACCACCTCAACCTCCAGGGAACCTCGCCGTTGATCGGGCCGAACGACGACACGCTCGGCCCACGCTTCCCGGACATGAGCAACGCCTACGACCCTGCGTTGCGTGCTCTCACGCATGAGGCCGCTGCTCGCCTCGGCCAGACCCTCTCGGAGGGCGTCTACGCCGCGTGGCTCGGCCCCGCGTTCGAGACACCCGCTGAGATCCGGATGATCCGAGTGCTCGGCGCCGATCTCGTCGGGATGTCGACCGTGCCCGAGGTGCTCGCAGCTCGGCACATGGGACTCCGCTGCCTCACGATCTCGTGCGTCACGAACATGGCGGCGGGCATTCTGCCCGAGCCGCTCGACGCGGAGCACGTGCTCCGCGTGGGAGCGCAGGCAGAAGGCCGGCTGACGGCTCTGCTCGCCGAAGTGCTTCCCGCCCTGTAGACCGCCATCCCGTTGAGCCTTACGCGGTTTGAGCGCGGCGCCGGGAAACGTGCGTCCCCGATCCCTCGCGACCCCCGCGGAAGCCTGGAGTCGCACCCATCCACCTACACTTCGAGTATGGCCCCGTCTCTTCGAACCCTTCCCTCGGTCGACCGACTCGTCGCTGATCCCCGCCTCGCCGACACCTCGCACCCGCTCGTGGTTGCGGCTGCTCGGGTCGTCCTCGAGCGCGCACGCGTCGCGATTCGGGAAGCGCGCGATCCAGGCGATCTGGTCGAGGCCACGCTCGCTGAGCTCGAAGCGGCCGCGCGGCCGTCGTTGCGCCGTGTGCTCAACGCGAGCGGCGTCCTGATCCACACGAACCTCGGGCGTGCTCCTCTCGCTCAGGCGGCGCTCGACCGGGTCGTCGAGGTGGGTGGGAACTACTCGAACCTCGAGTACGACCTCGATGCGGGCGCTCGCGGCTCGCGCCAGGATCACCTCGCCGTGCTGCTGCGCGAGATCATCGGCGGGGAGGCGTCCCTCGTCGTCAACAACAACGCCGCCGCTGTGATGCTCGCTCTCGCTGCGCTTGCCGAGGGCCGCGAGGTGCTCGTCTCGCGCGGTGAGCTGATCGAGATCGGCGACGGCTTCCGGATTCCCGACGTGCTCGCGCGGTCGGGGGCTCGGCTCGTCGAGGTGGGCACCACGAACCGCACGCGCGCCGCCGACTACGAGCGGGCGATCGGGCCGGACACCGCGATGATCCTCCGCGTCCACCAGGCGAACTTCCGTGTCGTCGGGTTCACCGAGCAACCCGCGCTCGGGGAGCTCGCTGCGGTCGCGAAGAAGGCGGGGTTGCCGCTCGTCGACGACCTCGGCTCCGGCGCGCTCACGGCCATCGGTGACGAGTCGACCGCAGCTGCGAGTCTCGCCGCCGGCACCGACCTTGTCTGTTTCTCGGGCGACAAGCTGCTCGGCGGGCCGCAGGCAGGAATCCTCGTTGGCCGCGCAGATCTGATCGAGCGTCTCCGTCGTCACCCTCTGCAGCGGGCGCTCCGCGCAGACAAGCTCACGCTTGCCGCGCTCGAAGGGACCCTCGCGCTCGCCCTCGATCCAGCCCGCGCTCGCGCCGAGATTCCGGTGCTCCGGATGCTCGACGAGCCGATCGCCTCCGTGCGTGCCCGGGCGGAACGCCTGGCGGGACTCGTCGGCGGGGAGGTCGAGGAGACTGTCGCCCGAGCCGGCGGAGGAGCGCTCCCACTCGCCGAGCTTCCGAGCTTCGCCTGCGCGATCGAGGAGGAGCTGTTCGATCCACTCCGCCTCGGTGAGCCACCGGTCGTCGGGATCGTCCGCGACGGCCGCCTGCTCCTCGATGTCCGAGCGCTGAACGACGGCGAGGTCGACGAGGTTGCAGTGGCCGTGGTGGCCGCGCGCACGGATCACTAGTGGCGCTGACCGTTGGCACCGCCGGCCACATCGACCACGGCAAAACGTGGCTCGTCCGGGCGCTCACCGGCAAGGACACCGACCGGCTCCCGGAGGAACAACGCCGTGGGATCTCGATCGACCTCGGCTACGCGCCTTTCGAGTTGCCCGATGGGCGGCGCCTCTCGTTGATCGATGTTCCGGGGCACGAGCGCTTCGTGCGGACGATGGTGGCGGGCGCGACCGGAATCGACCTGTTCTTGCTCATCATCGATGCGGCCGAGGGTGCCCGCCCGCAGACGCTCGAGCATCTCGCGATCCTGCGACTCCTCGGGGTCGATCGGGGTGTTGTGGCCCTGACGAAGGCCGACCTCGTCGACGGGGAGACCCTCGAGATCGGCATCGAGGAAGCCCGTGAGCTCGTGCCGGGGGTCGAGGTCGTCGCCGTGAGCGCGAAGACGGGAGCAGGTCTCGACGACCTCCGGGCGGCACTTGCGAGGGTCGCCGACGAGGCACCTGCGCGGGACGAGGACGGTCAGCCGCGACTCTACGTCGACCGCGTCTTTACGCTTCGCGGGATTGGCACGGTCGCCACCGGAACGCTCTGGTCGGGGACGATTGCGGAGGGTGACACCTTGCGAATCGCGCCGCGCGGGGGGGTTGTCCGCGTGCGCTCCGTGCAGGTTCACGACGCGGCCGTCGAGCGCGCAACGGCGGGCGAGCGCGTGGCGCTTGGACTCCCCGGCATCGAACGAAGCGAGCTCCACCGCGGCGATGCGCTCGTGGCACCGAATGCCTTTCCGATCTCGTACCGCCTCGATGTGGAGCTCGAAGAGCTCGTGCCGATCGAGAATGGCGCGCGCGTCTCCGTCCATCACGGCACGTCGCGCATCGCTGCTCGAGTAGCGCGGGTCGGCGGCCACCTGGCGCAGCTTCGGCTCGAAGCGCCCGTTGTAGCGGCACGCGGTGATCGCGTCGTCCTGCGGGGCGAGACGACGCTCGGCGGTGCGACCGTGCTGGATCCTGCCCCGCCGCGACGACTGGAGGCCGAACGCCTCGAGCTTCTCGAGCAGGGCGATCCGAGGTCGATCGTCGCGGCGACCGTGACGGCTCCCGTCTCCTTCGACTCACTTGCCGCACGTGGGCTGCTCTCTCCGGCAGAGCTCGACGAGGGGCTCGAAGCCGTGATCCAGGCAGGTGGCTGGGCGTTCTCGCAAGAGTGGCTCGACGAGACGAGCGACGCGGTCGCAGAACGGCTGCGCAGGCGGGCCGACGAATCGCCACTCGAGCCGGGGCTCGCGGTGGCAGAGTTGCTTCCGGCAGAGCCGTGGGCGGGAGCCGTGTTGCCGCTGCTGCCGGTCGAGCGGCGCGGGGCGATCGCATATCTTCCCGGAGTTGCCGCATCCCTCGGGGAGAGAGCCGAGGCCGCGGACATACTTCGCCGTGGCCTCGCGGCGAGTGGCCTCGCGGCGGTGAAGCCGGATGATCCTGAGCTTGCGCGGTTCCTCGAGGCAGAGGGCGAGATCGTGCGGCTTGGCGACGGCTTCGTCGTCTCGACCGCCGCGTACGAGCAGGCCCGCGGCCTGGTGGTGGGCGAGTGTGGTGCAGCCGGCGAGATCACCCTTGCTCGCTTCCGCGACCTCGCGGGTGTTGGTCGCCGTGACGCGCAGCTCCTGCTCGAGCGGCTCGACCAGAACGGTGTCACGCGTCGCCTCGGCGACCGTCGCGTCTTGCGGCGGCGTGCCAGCCCGGAAGGCTGAGCGGGTGGTGGCCGGCTTCAGCTGGTCGCCGGGGTTGCGTCGGTGTCGCTGTGTCCGCCCGGCCCCGGGTCGGTTTCCCACTCCGGCTCGTCCTCGACGCCCACACCCTCCGCGACGCGGTTGATGTAGTTGAAGTACGAGATCACCTGGATCGCGTCGTGGATAGCGGTGTCGTCCCAGCCGTGGCTGCGGAGCTCGTCGGCGTCGGCGAGGCCGACGGACGACGGCGCTTTCGTCAGTTTGGCGGCGTAGTCGCACAGCGCCCGAACGCGTGGCTCGAGCTCGGCCTTGCCGTAGTCGTGCGCCGCGTGGTGAGCGAGCTCGTCATCTGCGGCCTCGGCACGGAGGTCGTCTGCGTGCGAGAGCGTTCAGTAGTGGCAGTCGTTGACACTCGACGTGACGGTTGCGATCAGCTCCCGCTCGGCACGGCTGAGGCTCGATGGCCCGAACATGATCGCCCTGTACATTTCCATCGACGCGCGGAGCGTCTCCGGTCGGAGGCTCATCGCTTTCACGATGTTGAAGATCTTTCCGGCGCGGCCGATCGCAGCGTCGTACTCGGAGGCGAGAAGACCGGTCGCCTCATCGGGCTCGGTGAGTCGGATGTGCGGCATGCCGCGATCCTACTTCGCCCGGATTCACTGGCGAGCCGTGCAGGGATCGCCATCCGCTCGGCAAACCATGATCAGACCGGCCTATTACCCCCTGGGAGGCAAACGACATGAACGGTATCTGGTGGATCATCTATCTCGCATTCATCGTCGCGGTGATCGCGGGCTGGTGGATGATGTTCGAGAAGGCCGGCGAGGCCGGCTGGAAGTCGATCATCCCGATCTACAACATCATCGTCTTGCTGAAGATCGTCGGCCGCGAATGGTGGTGGGTGGTTCTCATGCTCATCCCGTTCGTCGGCTTCATCATCTGGATCATCGTTGCGCTCGACCTGGCCAAGGTCTTCGGCCGTGGCACGGGCTTCGCGATCGGTCTAATCTTCCTGACGCCGATCTTCACGCTGATCCTCGGCTTTGGCAGCGACACGTACAAGGGCGCGCCGGCGAAGGCTGCGTAGAGCCCGGTCGACCGGAGAGGCTGGGTCTGCCAGCCTCTCCGGTACCGCGTTGGTGCAGGTTCCGTGCCACTACCTGGCGATCCTTCACTCTGCTCCTACGAGGTTGGCACCGGGGTTGTTGGCAGCGCCGGCGAGGTTCCCTCTGCCGGCGGAGGCTCGGTGCTTCCCGCGTCGAGGCGAAACGGCGGGTAGGTGTCGGTCATCAGCGCCGCGTAGCCGACGACGCGGAAGACCCAGCGGTTCAGGCCCAAGACGAGGTCATAGAGCGACCCGGGGTAGCGACCCGTGAACAGCAGGGAAAGCCCAGCGAAGAGCACGAGCAATCCGATCAGACCTCCACCGGAGGCGTAGAGCCAGCTGTTGCCGCCGTCTGCCCAGGCAGACCAGGCTCCGCCGGTGAAGATCGCGACGATCAGGTATTGCGGGATCGCGAGCAGCCACCACTTGACGAGCACGAGCTTGCGCGAGAGCTGTTTCGGATAGTCGACATCAAGCGTTGCCGGGTACTGGGGATTGTCCGCGAGCGAGAAGGGCGGGTAGGCGTCGGTCCCAAGCGCGCTGTACGCGTAGAAGCCGACGCGCCACGACCAGCGAAGGACACCGACGTTGTAGTCGAAGATCCGGCGGGGGTAGCGGCCGGTGAAGAGGATCGCGAAGCCGGCGACGATGGTCGTGGCGACAAAGCCGATCCAGAGGAAGAGGAGAACGATGAAATGCGGAATTGCGAGCAGCCACTTGAAGAGCCACTGCCAGCGTCCCACGTCGGGGTCGAGCTCGCCTGTCAGGCGTAGGGGGAAGGCGGCTTCCGGGGAAGTCATGTGATGCTCCTTTGATTTCGAGATAGTGAATGGGGGGCAGCGCATCTCTGCGCCGCCCTCGATATGGGTTGTTCGTCGTCGTCGTTCCTCTACGCGATCTCGACCACGCCCTCAGGTACCGCCTCGCGGGGCGGGATGCGGAGGAGGCTGCTTGTCCATCGCGGCATCCACCAGTTGGCATCGCCGAACAGAGCCATCAGCGAGGGCACGAGGAGAGCCCTGATGACGGTCGCGTCGAAGATGATCCCGGCTGCAAGTCCGATTGCCAGCGACTTGACCTCATAGCCCGGGCTCGACGACAGCACGAGGAACGCGAACATGAGGATCAGGGCGGCACTCGTCACCAGCTTGCCCGTTCGCGCGAGTCCGAGTTCGATCGCCTTGCTGGTTGAGCCGGTTTCGTCGTACGCCTCGCGGATGCGGGAGAGCATGAAGACCTCGTAGTCCATCGAGAGCCCGAACAGGAAGGCGAAGATCATCACCGGGATGTAGGCGGTGATGGCGTGGCTTGCCTCGACATTCCAGAGCGAGGAGCCGTGGCCCTGCTGGAAGACGAACACGATGATCCCGAAGGCGGCAGCGAGTGAGAGGAGATTTAGCACCACCGCCTTGACGGCCAGCACGACCGACCGAAAGGCCCGGGTGAGCAGGATCAGCGTCAGGATCAGGACCAGGGCAATCGCATAGGGAAAGCTCCCGAACAGGGCGTGCAAGAAGTCGCGGTCGATCGCGGCCACGCCGGTGAGTTCGCCATCCGTTCCCTCAAGGCTCGTGTTGACGCGGTCGACGATTCCCTGAATGCCCGGAGCGGCGCCGTCGATCTCGGCGAATCCCTCGACCAGCGAGTTCGGCCCCCGGTGCCACTCCGGCGGCGCGGTCGCTCCCACGACTCCAGGCACCGCCGCAAGTTTCGCCGCAATCTCCTGCGCGTTCCCGCCGTTCTCGACCAGGACGTTGAGTGGCTTCATGACACCAGGGCTGATGCCCGCCGCGGCAAGCTGGTCGCGACCCGCGATTGCCGTACCGGTGCCGGGGAAGTACTTCAGCTGCGCCTCGCTCGCGTTCAGTTGGGTGCCGAGACCGACGAACACACCGACGACCGCTAGCCCGACAATTGCGACCGCCACAGGGCGGCGGAGCACGAAGCGTGCCCAGCGCCCCCAGGGGCCGGCCTCGGGATGGCCGCGGTCGATGAACCGCCGGGGCATCACGCGAACGCTGTTGATCCGCGCGCCGAGCACCGCGAGCAGGGCGGGTAGCAAGGTGAGTGTGACGAGCACGGAGACGATGGGGATCAACATTCCTCCGATGCCCATCGAGCGGAGCAAGGGCAGTGGCAAGACGATCATCGCCAGGAGCCCGACTGCCACCGTTGTGCCCGAGACGATCACGGCATGACCGGCGTGGGCCATCGTCTGGACGAGCGCCGACTCGACATCGTTTCCTTCCCGAAGCTCGTCGCGGAAGCGGAAGATCATCAGCAACGCGTAGTCGATCGCAACGCCGAGGCCGACGAGTGCGATCAGAAACTGGACGATGACCGATACGTCGGTGACGTAGGTCAGCGCCAGGACGAGCGTGAACGTGTTGAGGATGGCCACGACCGCGACGACCAATGGCATCAACACAGCCGGCAGAGTCCCGAAGACGAAGAGCAAGATGACGAGTGCGCCGAGCCCTCCGATGACTGCTTCCAGGAGCACGCTCGACCCGCCACTCGAACCGTCGAGCGTCGCCTCATCGAGTGGGTCACGACCGGTCACCTCGACGGTAACTCCTGCCGGAAGGCCGCGTGACGCAACCGCACGCATCGCGACCGCGCCGCTCCTCTTGTCGACTCCCGCCTCGCCGGCCGGGTAGACCTCCTGGAACGTCGTGTGTCGATCGGCTGACACGTACGCCGAGCTCCCCGTCGAGAACGTCGAACTCGTGAGCGCACCCGGGTACGCCTTGGCCACACCGTTCATGGCGGCTCGGACGGCCGGAATCGTCGTGATATTGCCGCTTGCGGAGTGGAAGACGACGACGTTCGGAGCGCGCACACCGGCACCGAGCGCCTTCAGGGTGCGCTGACTTCCTTCATAGGCCGGCTTTCCGGGGACGGCGGTGCTCTGGTACCACCGCGACGAGAGCTTGCCCGCCGCGACACCCCCGAACACGGTCAGCGCGATCCACACTGCGATGACCGGCCAGCGATAGCGGGTCGTGAAATGAGCGAGGCGGGCGAGTTTCATGATGTCCTTTCGTACGTTGTACTTCGTACACCGTACGGTACTCGTACGGTGTACGCTTTGTCAAATGGCCGAATCATCTGCATCGAATCCCCGCGTCCGACTGAGCAAGGAGCGGGTCCTCGAGGCCGCCGTCGAGCTCGCCGACAGCGGCGGGCTCGAATCGCTGACGATGCGCAAGCTCGCCGACGGACTGGGGGCCGGTGCGATGTCGCTGTACCACTACGTGCCGAACAGAGACGCCCTGCTCGACGCGATCGTCGACCTCGTCTACGACGAGATCGAGGTTCCGTCGCCTGACGTCGACTGGCGGCTCGCCCTGCGACAACGCGCAATCTCGACGCGTGCCGCCCTGCGTCGGCACCCCTGGGCGCTCGACGTCATGGAGTCTCGAACGCAACCGGGGATGGCAAACATGCGCCTGCACAACGCGGTCGTTGCCTGCCTGCGCAACGCCGGCTTCTCGATCCCGGATGCCGTGCACGCCTACTCGGTTCAGGACGCGTACATCTACGGCTTCGCGTTGCAGGAGAAAAACCTCCCCTTCAAGACGAGCGAAGAGGCTGCCCAGATCGGCGAGATGATGGTGGAACAGTTCCAACACCTCGCCGACGAGATCCCCTACTCGTTCGAGGTCGTCGCCACCTACGTCGCCAAGGGGGGCTACGACCCGACCACAGAGTTCGAGTTCGGGCTCGACCTCATCCTGGCCGCACTCGAAGAGTTCCGGAAGCGCGCTGCCCATGACTAGCCGACCGTCCTTTGCGCCCGCTGGGGCTCCTGGCCGCGCTCATTCCTGTTCTCACTTCTGAGCCCTCGTGCCACGGCGACGGCAGCGATCAAGACGATCGCGGCGATCACGCGGTAGCCGGTCGCCATCGCGCCTGTGAATGCGTTGACGGCCTGGTGTGAACGGCAGCTCCGAGCTGTTGGGCGGCGCTGAGTGTCTGGGACGTGGAGCCTGCGTGCTGCTGTAGGGCCGTTGGCAGAGAGGCGGCGAAGTGGCTTGTCAGGACGGTGCCGACGACGGCAACTCCGAGCGCGGCGCCGATTTCGCGGGCGGCGCTGTTGAGACCGGATCCCATGCCGGCGCGGCCCGGTGGAAGCGAGGTCACGATGCCGATCGAGAGGGCCGGCACGCTGAGCCCCATGCCCGTCGAGATGGCCAGCAGAGCCAGGCCGTAGGGCAGATACGGCGTCTCGGAGGTAACGAAGGACAGCGCGACGAGACCCGTGGCAACGAGAACCATGCCGATCGTCACGACGGCGCGACCGCCGATGCGTTGTGCGATCACGATGCTGCGCCGGCTGACGACGATCGCACCGATCGGAAGCGGCAGGATGGCCAGACCGGTGACGAGCGGGGAGTACCCCTTGGCGTACTGAAGGTACTGGGCGTTGACGAAGAAGAGCGCGAACAGTCCGAAGAAGACGGCTGCGACGCCAATCGTCCCGGTCCGTAGCTTCGCGATGGCGAAGACCCGCGGATCAAGCAATGGGTGCACGGCCCGGAGTCCGTGGGCGATGAATCCGGTGAGTAGAAGGGCGGCCGCGCCGAACGAGCCGATCACATAAGCGGAGCTCCACCCCCGCCCTGGGCCCTCGATGATGCCGAAGAGGAGGGTGAAGACGGTTGCTGTGAGAATCGCCGTGCCGACGAGGTCGAGGCTGGCGTGGTGCCGCTCGCCGCGTGGCGCGACCCGCATCACTGTCGCAGCGAGCAGCAGGGCCAGCGCTCCGATGATCAGGAACATTCCCTGCCACGTCAGCCACTGCAGGACGAGGCCACCACCGAGGGTCCCGAGAGCGCCGGCGGCACCGGTCGCACCTGTCCAGGTCGCGATGGCCTGGGGTTTGCGCTCGGTCGGCGTGACCTGCATGAGCAGCGACAACGTCGCCGGCATGACAAGAGCGGCGCCGAGCCCGGTCACCACCCGCCCTGCGAGCAGGACCGTGACCTCGGACGCTGCAGCAGAGACCAGACAGCCAAGTGCGAAAACACCGAGGCCGGTGAGAAGAACGCCCTTGCGGCCGACCCGGTCGCCGAGCGCACCTGCGGGGATGAGCAGACAGCCGAACACGAGGATGTAGGCATCGACGATCCACAACAGCTCAGTCGAGTCGGGGTGAAGGGCGCTGCTCGAGAGCTTCGGTAGGGCCAGGTTGATCGCTGCAATCATGGCCACCACGACGACCACACATGCAGACATCAGCGCGGGCATCAGACGGGGCCGTGCCGCGTCGGGACCGCCGTCGACCGTGGTCATCACGACGGCTCCACCTTCAGCAAGCGATCGACATCGTCCTGAACCAGATCAGCGTTGATGGCGATGGCGGCCGCAGATCCGGCGCCGGCCGCGGTGATCACCTGGGCGCGCGGGTCGACCACGTTGCCGGCGGCCCAGACGCCGAGGATGGTCGTCCGGCCGGTTGGATCGACGGAGGCGAACCCCGCCTCATCGACTTCGCACCCCAATCCCGCCAGCAGACCATCGTCGTGGGGAACGTTGCCGGGCCGGATGAACACGGCGGTGCGCGCGAGCACCTGGCCATCGATCAACTCGACGCCGGTCAGCCGGTCGGCCCCGACGACGAGTCGGGTGATCTCCCCGCGAACGACGCGAATGCCTCGCGCCTCGAGCTGGGCGGCCTCGACCGGGGTCAGGTCGTACGTGTGGACGAAGAAGATCACGTCGTCGGACCATTGCCTCACAAGCAGCGCATGCTGGACTGACCCGGGCGCCGTCCCCAGAACTCCGAGGGGCTGGTCGCGTACCTCCCATCCGTGGCAGTACGGGCAGTGCAGGAAGTCTCGGCCCCACCGCTCGCGCGCCCCGGGGATTTCCGGCAACTCGTCATGAACACCGGTGGCGACGAGGATCCGTCGCGCACTCAACGTTCGCCCACCCGCCAGCCGAACGGAGAACCCGGCCCCGATCCCTGTCACCCCGATCTTCGAGCAGCTCGACGCCGTAGCCAGTGACCTCGGCCCGTCCCACGGCCAGCAGGTCGGCCGGAGGCATCCCGTCGCGGGACAGAAATCCATGCATATGGGCCGCGGGGGCGTTGCGTGGCGCCCCGGCGTCGACGACGGCAACGCGGCGCCGCGCCCGGCCCAGAACGAGAGCCGCACTCAAACCGGCGGCCCCTCCGCCCACAATGACCACGTCATAGCTGTCTGTCTCCATTGCGATCATCTCCTCGTCGTAGACCTGCACATCCGATTCGATTGCTTCCGTCACCACGGTGGACGATCGACTCGCGTTCGGCGCGGTTTGTTGCCATTTCCGGGAATCGGTGAAAGGCTGAGGCCTTGGAGAACCCGCCGGCAATCGCGAGCGCCCTTGCCGATGTCGGTCCGCGCCTCAAGCGACTGCGCGTCAATCGGGGCATCACCCTGACCGAGCTGGCCGCGACGACCGGCATCTCCAAGAGCACGCTGTCCCGACTGGAAACCGGCCAACGTCCTCCCAGCCTCGAGCTGCTCCTACCCATCGCGGAGGCGCATCAAGTTCCCCTCGACGAGCTCGTCGGCGCACCCATGGTCGGTGACCCCCGCGTCCGGCCTGTCCCGCTGAAGCGCAACGGACGCATTGTTGTCCCGTTGACCCAGCACCCATCCGGCCAACACGCCTGGAAGGTGATCATCCCGCCCGACCCCAAGGAGCCGGAGCTTCGCGTCCACGAGGGCCAGGAATGGCTCTGCGTGCTGAGCGGACAACTCCGACTGATCCTGGGCGAAACGGACATCACAATGGGGCCGGGAGAGGTCGCCGAGTTCGACACCCGGGCGTCCCCACTGGTTCGGAGCCGCCGGCGACCAGCCCGTCGAGATCCTCAGCCTGCTCGGAAGGCATGGCAAAAGCAACCCCGTCCGCGCTGTCCCACGACACGAGGTCGACAGCGCGTAACGATCCGTCACCGAGCCGCGACCACCACCCATCACGAGGGCGGGGCGGGCTCACCGCTCCTCGTTTCTGACGGCCCGAACGACGCCGGCGATCGTCCGGCTCGTGATCGCGGCGAATCGCGAGTCTTCGAGGAGCGCGCCGTGGGTTGCGCCGTGTGCTGTTCGGTGCACGCTGTTTGTGGAGAGCCTGGCGAGCCTGTCCTGGTACTCGAACCAGCCATCCATCTGGCCGACGTCAGCGGTCAGGACGGCGAGCGGCTTTCCTTCGAGGCTCCGGAGGGCCTTCGCCTGCCCGAAGACTTTCGGCAGTTGCGCGAACTCCAGCCGGTCGCTTCGGAACTCGCGCGGTGAGGAGCTGAAGGCCTGCGCAGCGTCACGTGCTTCCGGAGGCAGGCTCTCGAAGCTCATTCCGGAAAAGAGGCGCGCAGCCCCCGCACGCGAGACTGACGGCAACAGCGCCGAGGCACGCCGCCACATCGAGTAGAAGGTGCGGTAGGTCGCAAGACCGAACTGGTACGGCGTCGCGGAGTCGATCAACGCAAGGCCGGCGACGTCTTCCGGGTACTGCGCCGCGTACACGAGTCCGTACGCGCCGCCGACGGAGTGCCCGGCAAGCACGTAGGGCGCCGGAACATGAGCAGCCTGCAGAAGGCCATGCAGGTCGGACGCGAGCTGCCGCCCATCCTGGCTCCCAGCACTTGCACCGCTCCACCCTTCGCCCGCTCGATCGAATGCGCACACGCGCGTCGACGACGAAAGCCTGGGCTGCACCCACGCCCAACTCGGCGTTCGTTCGCCGAGCCCGTTGAGGAGCACCACCGTCGGTGTCCCGCTGCCTTCGCAGTGCAGGTAGAGGCTGTGACCGTTGACGAGATAGGTGTTGCCGTTTGGTGCTGGGTTGCGCGCTGGTGCTTCCGCGAGTGTCTCGAACCCACCGCCTATCGCGATGAGCAGCAGCACGACGAGGGCGGGGTAGACGAGCGCCCGACGGGACCAGTTGTGGAGCGTGCGGCGCGCACCACGGAGGCACCATCCGATCAGGATCAGAAGGAGCACGGGCCACAGCCATCCTGCGAGACCGAGAACCTGACTGCTCGGCGTGACGACCAGCACCGCTATGCCGACTGCTGTTGACCCGAGACCCGGACCGAGCGCCCACGTCTGGGGCTGATCGGTGGACCGCCGTGAACCGGCGGCGAGGAGCATCAGCCCTGCGCCGAGGGCAATCAGCGCGCTGCCGGTGATCTCGGTCTCGGTCCCACCACCGAAGACAACGAGCACGAGCAGGAGGCCGAACGCGAGGCCGGACGCGATCGAGCCGAGCACGACGAGCCCGATGTGGCCTCGCTCGCGAACCGTTCGGGCGAGGTGGGTGGTGCTGGTGGTGCTGACTGAATCGACCGTTGCGATCATGATGTCTCCTTCTCCTTGACATTGGACACTGTTGTCTGATTTACTATATCAGACAATAAAGTCCAAGTTAAGGAAAGGAAGGAATCGCCATGCATCACAAGCAGAAGACATCCGTGAACGAGGCAGTGAAGAGAACGGCAAGCCCGGAGGCGAAGCCGCGCCGCTGGCTCCTGCCCGTTCTGCTCGTCGCGCAGCTGATGGTCATCCTCGACATCACGGCGGTGAACATCGCGCTCCCGCACATTGCAACCGACCTCCAGTTGAGTGGTTCGAACATCAGCTGGACGATCACGAGCTACTCCCTCGTCTTTGGCAGCCTGCTCCTCTTCGGCGGGCGTGCCGCTGATCTGCTCGGGCGTCGTCGGATGTTCATGACGGGACTCGGGATCTTCACCGTGTCCTCATTCGCCTCGGCTCTGGCTGGAAGCGCGGCAACGCTCTTTGCCGCCCGCGCGGGCCAGGGGATCGGCGCAGCGCTGCTTTCGCCCGCAGCTCTGTCGATCATCACGACGGCGTTCCACGGGCCGTACCGTGCGAAGGCCCTCGCCGCGTGGGGCGCGGTCGGCGGAGCCGGAGCGGCAATCGGTGTCCTCGTCGGCGGTGTTCTCACCGAGTTCACCGACTGGCGGACGATCTTCTACGTCAATCTGCCTGTGGCAGTGATGCTCGTGGTCGCGGCACTGAAGGTCATCCCGGCCGACACGGAGAAGCCGCGTTGGCGGGGGCTCGACCTACCCGGCGCAGCCCTCGCGACGACGAGCCTGGCAGCGATCGTCTTCGCGATCACACAGGCAGGTTCCGTTGGCTGGACGTCTTTCCAGACGCATCTGTGCGGGCTCGGAGGCCTCGCCGGCCTCGCCGCGTTCGTAATCTTCGAGCGCCACACTGTCGCGCCACTGGTTCGGATCGAGCGGATTGCAGACCGTGCCGTCGGCGGAGGCCTCGTCCTGATGCTCGCCGCCGCGGGTTCGATCTTCGGCCTGTTCCTGCTCTGCTCGCTCTACCTGCAGAACGTTCTCGGGATGGGACCGCTCGCCACGGGTCTCGCCTTCATTCCCCTTGCCGTCACAGCAGGGATCGGAGCGCACCTCACCGGTCATATCGTCGGCAAGCACGGTGTGCGCAGCCCGCTCACAGCGGCGTTCGCACTCGCCACGGTCGGGCTGATCCTCCTCTCACAGGTGAGTGAGCACGGCAACTACCTGCGTGATGTACTGCCTGGCATGCTGATCAGCGGATTCGGGCTCGGTATCGCCGTCGTCTCTGTTTCGGTCGCGATTCTCACCGGCACGCGCCAGGAAGAGACGGGGATGCTCTCCGGCCTCAACTCGACGGGCCACGAGATCGGCGGCACGATCGGCATCGCGATCTTCTCGACAATCGCCGCCGGCGCAACCGGAGTGATCGCCGGCCCGCAGGCCGCCTCAGGGATCGCCCACGCGTTTCTGATCGGCGCGCATCTCACCGTGGTCGCGAGCCTCGTCGCGCTCCTCGTCCTGCCGCAGTCGCACCATTTCCTCGCGAAGTTGCGGCTCAACCCGACAGCGATGCCCGTCCACTGAGGTGGCTGAGGCGAAGACACAACGCGGTGCCTCGAGCCCGAGGCGCCGCCGGGCGGATGCCGACCGGAGCGTGGCGGCCATCCTCGACGCCGCCCTCGAAGCGTTGGCGAGCGATCCCGATGCCAGCATGGCCGAGATCGCTCGCCGCGCCGGGGTCGTGCGAGCGACGATCTACGCGCACTTCCCGACGCGCGATTCGCTGCTTGACGCGGTCATGGATCGCGCCATCGCCGACGTGACTGCGGCGGTCGCGGGCGCGGAGCCTGATCGAGGCGAGCCACGGGAAGCTCTCGAGCGCCTCCTGCAGACCACCTGGCGTAAGCTCGACAGCCTCCACTCCCTGATCAGCATCAACACCGCACGCCTGTCCAAGGAAGAGTTCCACCGGCGGCACATGCCGTTCATCGCCGAGGTCGCGCCGCTGATCGAACGTGGACAGAAGGCAGGGGCGTTTCGCGACGACGTGCCGATTGCCTGGCACCTCTCGATGTTGCTTGCGATCGCCCACGCAGCGAGCGGCGAATTGGCAAGCGGCCGAATCGCCGAGATCGACGTTGAAGCGGCGATGCTCTCGACCGCCCTGCGCGCGGTCACGCGCTAGACCTCGGCGACCCGACCGATAGCAGAGCTGAAGAGACACTGCAATCGACGCACCGCACGATCACAGCAGCCACGCCACAGGTAGCGGGTAGGGAGAGAAGGGCAGGGGAAATGTCGCGAACCGGGGACACGTTCCCGGCCACCTCCCGCAGCCGATCATGCCGCTCCGCGACCGCGGCTGGCGGGGTGATGGGTTGAGAAGGGGCAGCCGGG
>JBKJVI010000122.1:0-27691 GCA_046590225.1 Gaiella sp.
GCGCTCAGCGATAACCTCGAGGGGGAGGTCAAGCCGAAGTCGTACTTCATCTTCTCCTTCGACCAGAAGCCCCTCGCCGACCTCGGCGAGGCGGCGTTGCGCCGACCGCCGGAGGAACTGGCGCTGACCGGAGGCCCGTTCGGCCTCCGACGCACGATCGTCTCGGTGCGCGTCAATCCGACCTCGCCGTACCGCGTCGGGCTGACGGAGAACGGTGCGCTCGGCCTCTTCGTCGACGGCCAGCCGCTCGCCGACGTCCACCTGCCGCCGATGCCGGAGTACTACCGGCACCTGCTCGGAAACGGCAAGACGGTGATGGAGACCGCACCCACGATCCAGTGGGGGTACCTGATCTACCTCACCGTTCTGCGCCTCTGCCAGTACTTCGGCGCCAAGGAGGAGTGCGGCTTCTGCGACATCAACCACAACTGGCGCCAGCACAAGCGCGAAGGACGCCCGTACACCGGAATCAAGCCGATCGAAGACGTGCTCGAGGCTCTGGCGATCATCGACCGGTACGACACGGCCGGGACGAGCAAGGCGTACACGCTCACGGGCGGCTCCGTCACGAGCTCGATCGACGGGCTCGGCGAGGCCGAATTCTACGGCCGCTACGCCCAGGCGATCGAGGAGCGCTTCCCGGGCCGCTGGCTTGGCAAGGTCGTGGCGCAGGCGCTGCCAAAGGCGGACGCACAACGATTCAAGGACTACGGAATCTCGATCTACCACCCGAACTACGAGGTGTGGGACAAGCGACTCTTCGAGCTCATCTCGCCCGGCAAGCAACGCTACGTTGGCCGCGAGGAGTGGCACCGCCGGATCATCGACGCGGCCGAGGTGTTCGGCCCGCGCTACGTGATTCCGAACTTCGTCGCCGGAGTCGAGATGGCAAAGCCGTTCGGATTCCCGACGGTCGACGAGGCAATCGCGAGCACGACGGAAGGGCTCGACTACTTCATGAACCGCGGGATCACACCGCGCTTCACCACGTGGTGTCCCGAGCCGACAACGCCGCTCGGACGGGATAACCCCGAGGGTGCACCGCTCGAGTACCACGTCAGGCTCCTCCAG
Source organism: Gaiella sp. (assembly GCA_046590225.1). Lineage (GTDB taxonomy): Bacteria > Actinomycetota > Thermoleophilia > Gaiellales > Gaiellaceae > Gaiella. The sequence continues at coordinate 1,072 of JBKJVI010000122.1, forward strand.
GCGTATCGTGCTGCCCTCTCGCGCCACGGTCTCAAGCCGCCGCCCGGGTACGGCGTCGCAGGCGCCGGGAACGCCGTCTTCTCGGTGAGCTCGTTCATGGACACGCTCGATCCCGACGAGGTCACCGTCGAGGAAGCGGTGCCGGCATGAGCAGGATCTCGATCGAGGAAGCGGCACGACTCTGGAACGAGGCGACCGACGAGGAGCTGCGCGAGCTTGCCGGAGCTGCTCGGGCGAAGTGGCACGAGCCGGACCACGCCACCTACATGGTGATGCGGATCATCAACTATACGAACGTCTGCGTCGCCCAGTGCGACTACTGCGCGTTCTACGTCCTCCCCGGGCAGGACGGCGGCTACGTCCTCGACCGCGAGGAGGTGTTCGCGAAGATCGACGGGCTCCTCGAGGCCGGCGGTGATCTCGTGGGGTTCAACGGCGGCTTCAATCCCAAGCTGCCGCTCGACTACTACTGCGAGCTGTTCGCGGCGGTGAGGGAGCGCTACGAGGATCGGGTCGAGTTCTACGCGCTCACCGTGGCCGAGTTCATGTACCTCGCTGACCGCGCAGACCTCTCGTACGCGGAGACGGCTGTGCGGCTTCGCGACGCCGGCGTCTACTGGGTCACCGGCGGAGGCAGCGAGATTCTGACGGAGGACTTCCGCAAGCGCCACGCCAAGTTCAAGTACACGGTGGCGCAGTACTTCGAGGCACAGCGTGCGATCGTCGAGAACGGCCTGCGGACGACCGCGACGATGGTGATCGGCTTCGACGAGACGCTCGAGGAGCGCCTCGAGCACCTCCAGCGGACGCGCGACTTCCAGGATGGCTGCCTTCATGACGGGCTGCCCGGCCTCTTCTCGCTTCTCTCGTGGACGTACAAGCCGTATGGCACGGCCCTCGGCGGCCGGGAGATCGAGCCTCGCGAGTATTGGCGCCACATCGCGCTCTCACGCATCTTCCTCGACAACGTCAAGCACATCCGGACGTCCGTCCTGACCCTGAACGAGGATGCTTTCCGCGCGCTCGACTTCGGCGCAGACGATTTCGATCTCCCGATCGAAGACGAGGTGACGCAGAAAGCGGGCGCCACGATCGACCTCGACCTCGAGGCCTTGCTCGACGTGCCCCGGCGACTCGGCTACACGGTCGAGTACCGCCGCGCCGAACGTCCTGCTGTGGTCTAGCCGCTGCGGTCGACCACGGCGAGAGCGAGAGCTTCGAGCTCGGCCCGCCGCGGGACGCCGCCGAGGCTCTCCCTGGCGCGCCGTGCGTAGTCCAGCGCCACCTCGTTCGCACGCTCGAGCGCGCCGGTCGCTGCCACACGGACGAGCACACCCTCGAGCGGCCCGCCTGCTATTGCGGCCCGCACGACCTCGTCCTCCTGCGCCGCGAGAAGGAGCGGCAACGTCGGGGTGCCGTCCCTGAGATCCGTGCCAGGGATCTTGCCGGTCTCCACCGAGTCGCCGGCGCAATCGAGAATGTCGTCGACGATCTGGAACGAGATGCCGAGCAACCTCCCGTAGTCGCCGCTGCCACCACCGAGAAGGCAGGCGGCCTCGAAGAGCTTGCCGGTCTTGAGTGCACAGCGTTCGAGGTAGCCGTCGACCGTGGTGTCCGGGTCGTGCTGCTGGCGTCGCTGCATCGCCTCGCCGCGCGCCAGACCGAGCGACGCCTCCGCGAGCGTCGCGACGCCATCGAGGTCACCGTCGGCGGTGAGCTCCGAGAATGCCCGGGCAAAGAGATAGTCGCCGGTCGCCCGGGCCGCGTCGGCACCGAAGGCCGACCAGGCGGCGGCCTTGCCGCGGCGCACGCTCGCTCCATCGATCAGGTCGTCGTGCACGAGCGTCGCCATGTGAACGAGCTCCACGGCCGCACCGGCGGCGACCGACGACTCCCGGCCGGGGGGCGCCGAGAGGAACGTGAGCATCGGCCGCAGTCGCTTACCGCCTGCCGTCAGCGCCTCCGCGCCGATCTCCGCGACGAGGCCCGGGTGGCCCGCGACGGATCGGTCGAGAAGCTCCTCGACATCCGCGAGGTAGTCGGAGAGGCCGGGCGCAGCCCGCATTGCCTCCAGCGTCGTGCTCACCGCGCGGTCGCCGTGTGGAGCGCGACGATCGAGCCACCAAAGAGACGGAAGGTCGCGCTGTCGAACCCCACCTCGTCGATCAGCGCGGCGAGATCCTCAGCCCCTGGAAAGCGCCGGACGCTCGCCGGAAGGTAGGTGTACGCCTTCCCGCCCGGAAGCACTTTCCCGAGCAAGGGCACGATGCGGTCGAACCAGAGGGAGAAGAACGGCTTCAGAACCCCGCGCGGCTGGGTGATCTCGAGAACCGCCATGCGCCCGCCCGGGCGCAGCACGCGACGAAGCTCGGTCAGACCGGCACGCAGGTCGGCGACGTTGCGGACACCGAACCCCACGGTGACGACGTCGAAGCTGCCGTCCGCGAACGGGAGCGCCAGCATGTCGCCCTCGATCCACGCGATCGAGTCGGACTTCGGTCGGGCGCGGGCGAGCATCTCGCCCGAGAAGTCGAGGCCCGTGACGATGCCGCCCTCACGCTCGCACGCGACAGCGAGGTCGCCCGTGCCACAGCAGGCATCGAGAACGCGCGAGCCCGGCTGGACGACCGCGCGCGCTGTGATCCCGCGCCAGCGGCGGTCGAGGCCCATGGTCATGACGCGGTTCATCACGTCATAGACGGGCGCGATCCGGTCGAACATCGTGCGCACGCCTTCCGGCTGCAGCGTCCCGCTGTCGTGTGTCACGCCTGCCCCCAACGCGGCATCAGGGTGTTGTCCAGCCCGATCTGATCGAGCGCACGGGCGACCACGAAGTCGACGAGGTCGTCGATCGTCTTTGCACCGTGGTAGAAGCCGGGCGCGGCGAGCAGAATCACTGCACCGGCCTCGTGCAACGTGGCGAGACCTCTGAGGTGGATCGACGACAGCGGCGTCTCGCGGGGCACGAGCACGAGCTTTCGGCGCTCCTTGAGCGCCACCGACGCTGCTCGGTGGATGAGGTTCGCCATTGCCCCGGCAGCGAGCGTGCCAACGGTGCTCATCGAGCACGGGCACACGACGTAGGCGTCGACCTTCGCGGAGCCGCTCGCGTAAGGGCTCTTGTAGTCATTGATCCCGTACACCGTGACGTGATCACGCGCATCACCGACGAAGCGCTCGAGCACCTCGTCGCGCGGCAGCGTCGCGTCACCGTAGAGCTCGGTCGCGATCACCTCGATTCCGGCAGCCGAGGCGACGAGGCCTATCTCGCAGTCGGCCGCGGCAAGCGTTTGCAGCAGCCGGGCTGCATAGGGGGCGCCGGAGGCGCCGGTGACTCCGAGGAAGACGCGCATCACGACAGAGCGTAGACGTCACGCTCCGGTCTAGCACGCGGACAACCGAACCCCCGGGACGAACAGGCTGAAGCCTGTCGCCGGCCGTGTCCTTACTTCTGCGGCCCCTTCGAGGCCTCGAGGAAGGTCGCAATCTTCGTCAGATTCTCGTCGCCGAGGTCGGCGAACGACGGCATCGGCGAGCCCGGCACCTTGCTGCTCGGGTTCTTGAGGTGAGCGACCTGCCACTCGATGCCGCGGTTCTTCAGGCCTTCCTCGGTGAGCTCGGGGGCGCCGAGGTTCTGGCCGCCGGCACCGAGGTAGACGTGGCAGTTGAGACAACCCGACTCGGCAAAGAGCGTTGCGCCCTCGACGGCCACGGGGTTGTCCGCGAATCCCTGCTCCTTGGCCCACGTCGGAACCTCGCCGACGGCCTCCGAGCCCTCCTTGGCGGTCGCACCCTTCCACGTCAGCACGCCCATCGAGATGACGACGAGGATGGCTGCGACGAACGCGACGGGGCGGCGCAGAAGCAAACGCTCCGGGCGCCGATCGTAGAACGGCAACGTGATCAGAAGAATCAGGAGGAGCGTCGGGACGCCAACAGTGCCGAGAACGACCGTCTCGGGCCACTTGAAGATACGAAGGAGATAGAAGAGGAAGTAGAAGAACCAGTCAGGGCGCGGAATGAAGCTCGTCGAGGCGGGGTCGGCCTCTTCGGCATACAGGGGGCCAAGCGCACCCGAGCCTCCATCATCCGCGGTGAACTTCCAGATGACTGCGAGTCCGATCGTCACTCCGACGACGACGAGCGACATGACGGTGTCGTGGAAGACGGCATACGGAAAGAACGGCTTGCCTTCCTTCTTGACGTCTTCCTTGTAGCGCTTGAATGCGTCGCGATCCGCCTGAACCTTCTTGCTCGCCATGATCAGCTCGCCTCGTCCTCTGCCTCGTGCTCCTTGTGCTCGCGGATGAGACCTTCGCGATACTCTCCAAGGCCCTTCGGCTCGGCCTCGCCGCGCGGCCGACCGGCGGCCGTTGCCGACCACGGAGGCGACGTGATGCCGAGGCGGATCACGAGGTACATGTGGAGACCGATCAACGCCATGATTCCTCCCGGAATCACGAGCATGTGGAGCGAGTAGAACTTCGAGAGCGCGTCCGGCCCGATCTGGGCCCCTCCCTGGAGGAACTGCGCGATGAACGGTCCTGCGATGGGCGCCGTGGCGTTGATGTTGATTCCCACAACCGTCGCCCAGTACGCCGTCTGATCCCACGGGAGGAGGTAGCCCGTGAAGCCCTCCGCCATGCCCATCACGAGCAGAAGCACGCCCGTGATCCAGTTCAGCTCACGCGGGTACTTGTAGGCCCCGAACATGAACGTGCGCGCCATGTGGAGGAACATCAGGATGATGAAGAGGCTTGCTCCCCACTTGTGCATACCACGGACGAGCCACCCGAGCGTGACCTCGTTCGTGATGTTCTGGATCGAGGCGTACGCGTTGTCGGGATCGGGCTTGTAGTACATCGCGAGAAAGACACCGGTCGTCGCCTGGATGATGAACGCCGTGAGCGTCGCGGAGCCGAGCGTCTGCATCCAGTTGACATCACGTGGAACGTTGCGGAACAGGAGCCACTTCGTGTAGCCGACGAGACCGGTGCGCTCCTCCGTCCAGTCGAGCGGGTAGAGAGCGGCCTTCTCGATCTGCGCCTGACGTGCGGACTTGGCCATCTAGGTCCCCGCTCCCGGCACCGGCAGGGGGTAGAGAAATCGCTCGATGCCGTCGACGTGGACGCCGGGGTAGGCAACCGGGTACCGCGTCATGACGGCGTCAGCGGCGGTGCCGTCGACCGTGCCGACGCTGAAGTGGTCGCCGAGAACGAGGTTGCCGTCGACGACCGAGAACGCGTAGCGGTCGAGCGAGCGGACGGGCGGCCCTGCCGTGCGGTTGCCCTCCGTGTCGTACGCGCCGCCGTGGCACGGGCAGCCGAACCCGGCCGGCTTCACGGGCGTGAGTGTGACGTCCTTGTAGGTCTTTGCCTGATCCTCGAACTTCGGCCCGTTTGGCATCACGGCGCAGCCGAGGTGCACGCAGCGGCTGTAGATGATCGTGAAGCTCGGCTCCTTCTCAGCGCTCAACCCGTTGTTGCGAATGTAGGCAGTGCGCCTCGAAACGTCGCCCTGGCGCTTGCTGCCGGTGAACGACGTGATCACGAACGTCCCTTCCGGGAAGTTCGAGATCGGGCCGAGGTCGACGGGGTTCGTCTCGATCCCTTCGCCCGTGAACGAGGGGAGGACGGCAAAACCGAGCGAGGGCAGAACGACCCCGGCACCGATGACGCCGCCGAGACCGATCGTCGCGACCGTGAGGAACCCTGCGCGACCATAGGTCTCGAGATGCTGCTGTTCGGCTGCGAGTTGCGCCTCGGACGGCGTTCCGTCAACGAGGGCATGCGCGGGAGCGGAGTCGACCGGGGCGTGCGACCTGGCCGCGTCACGAATCCAGAGAACGCCGAAAACGATCGTGATCGCGGCGCCGAGAACGGCTGCCGGCCAGCTGATCACGAGCCCGACGAGGATGCATGCGATCCCGATCGCGAAGCCGATCGGCCAGAGGCTCGAGCCGGGTGCCTGATCGTGGTTGTCGGTTCCGTCGCTCACTCGTTGCTCTCCACTTGGTGATTCAACCTTGCAGCATGCTCGCGTGTCAACGCCGTAACAATCGACTCAACGTCCCCTCGCGCGTCTCATTCTGCACATCTCCACCGGAAGGTGCGTCACGAAGGCCGAGTTCGGCCCAACGCGCGTCGACCCTCGCGCGGATCTCGGAGCTCATCTCGATCTCCGGCGGCCACTCGCGACGCCCCTCAGCAGGACCCTTCGAGGTCGCGTCGAAGCCGATCTTGCCACCATACGCCTGGATCGTGACCGCGTGATCGAGCTGGTCGATCGGGCCTTCGCTGAGCAGGATGTCGCGCGCCGGGTCGACGTTCGCGCAGACGTAGAAGAAGACCTGCTCATAGTTGTGCACGTCGACATGCTCGTCGACGACGACGACCGACTTCGTCAGGCTCATCAGGCCGAGGCCCCACATCGCGTGCATCACCTTGCGAGCATGACCCGGAAAGCGCTTCTGGATCGAGACGATGACGCAGTTGTGGAAGGTGCCGGCGGTCGGGAGGTCGTAGTCGACGATCTCCGGGACGCTCATCCGGATGGCCGGCAAGAAGATGCGCTCGGTCGCCTTCGCGAGCCACTCGTCCTCTGCAGGAGGCTTCCCGACGACAATCGAGGGGTAGATCGCGTCATGTCGCATCGTGATTGCCGAGATCCGGAAAATGGGAAACTCCTCGGGCGGGGTGTAGAAGCCGGTGTGGTCGCCGAAGGGGCCTTCGATCCCGACATCCTCGCGGTCGACCCAGCCCTCGAGCACGATCTCCGCGTTCGCCGGCACCTCGAGGTCGACCGTCTTGCACTTGACGAGTTGCACTGCCGAGCCCTTGAGGAAGCCGGCGACCATCAGCTCGCCGATGTGCTTCGGGAGTGGGGCGCTCGCGGAGTAGGCGGTCACGGGGTCGAGCCCGAGCACGACGGCAACGGGGATCCGGCCGTCGGGGGCCGCGCGCAGGTCGGCGCGACCGTCCTTGTGGATCTGCCAGTGCATGAACGTCGAGCGCCGGTCGATCTTCTGCATCCGATACATGCCGACGTTGCGGACCCCCGTCGCCTGATCCTTCGTGATCACCGCGGGGAGCGTGATGAAGGGTGCCGGGTCGAGTGGCCAACAGCGCTGGATCGGGAAGAGATCGAGGTTGACGTCGTCACCGGTGAGCACGACCTCCTGACAGGCGGCCTTCGAGACCTCCTTCGGCATCGAGTCCGCGATCGACTTGAGCTTCCCGAGCGAGCGCACCTTGTCGACGAGTCCCTGCGGGGGCTGTAGCTCGAGGATCTCACCGAGCTTGTCGGCGAGGTCGTCGAGCTTCTCGACCCCGAACGCCATGCACATCCGCTTCTCGGTGCCGAACTGGTTGATCAGGAGCGCGTGCTTGGCACCCTTCGGGTTCTCGAACAGGAGCGCCGGCCCACCGGACTTGACGACCCGGTCGACGATCTCGGTGATCTCGAGGTCGGGGTCGACCTCGGCCGAGATGCGGACGAGTTCACCCTCCTTCTCGAGGAGGGCAATCCATTCGCGCAGGTCGGAGGCCGGGCTTGCCATTGAGGTCAGTGTAGGGAGTACACCCCTCCAGACGACGCGCTTCACGACGGCGCCGACGGTGTCCTACCGGGCCGAAGGCGCCGACCACTCAAAGGCAGCGTGTGTGGCGTGCGCTCAGCAGCGCACGCAAGCCGCTACAGCTGCTCAGCCAAGCCCGAGCACGGGGAACCCCTCACGGCTTGCGGCGAGGGCGAGGCGGTCGTCGAGGGTGACGAACGGCAGCGCCTCGGGGTGGTCGTCGCACGCTGCACGTGCGGCGGCGAGCTGGAACGCGTCAGCCGCGCGGAGGTCGTGGACGCGTACGAGCCGGCCCGCGTCGTCGCGAAGACGCTCCGTCGGCGGTATCTCCATCCACAGAGCGACGGCTGTCCGGAGCGTCTCCAACGCCTGTTCGGCAAGCTGCGCGTCACCGGGGGCGATACGGACTCGGCGCGAAAGGGCAGAGCTGCATTCAACCCGGGTCGCCCACCAGACCGCGAGCGGCGTGCCGTCGTCCGCCAACGCGCGCATCCGCGCCGAACCTGGCTCATCGACGAGTGTTGGGATGATCGCGGACGTGTCCCAGAACCTCACCGCGTGTCTTCGCGTCGCTCCTCGAGCAACGCTTCGAGGACGCTTCCCTGGAGCTTCGGTAGCGGGCGAGCACTGAGCCAGCCGGGTGGCAGCTTCGTCTTCGGCCGCCGGATCACACCCTGCCGCGCGAGTTTCTCGAGTCGGGCGTCCCAGTCCACCTCGGTGGCCCCGTTGAGCGGCACGATCTGCGCCACGGGAACGCCGCGGTCGGTGATCGTGACCGTTTCGCCCGCCTTGACCCGCTCGAGGAGCGCGCTCAACTTCGCCTTTGCCTCGGAGATCGATGCCGTGGCCATGAGACTATTATAGTCTGATCGAAAGAACTATCAAGGTCGATTCAGGCCATGTCCGGTGAGACGAGCTGAGCGGTTCTCCCAGCACGGGGCCGCGGGCGGCCTTCAGGATCGCGCGAAGCTCGGGCACAGGGGGCGATGCTGACCCGATCCGGCGCCTGGCTAAAGCCAGGCGCCAGCCGCTGTGACTTCGCTTCGTGCCCCGCGGGCGGGACCCTTCACGATCGCGCGAAGCGCGCAGGAAGCAAGGCCAGGAGGGAGGGGACATGGGGAACCGTAGGTTCCCGGCTTCAGGATCCACGCGAAGCGTGGCAGAAAAATGACGCTGTGAAGCCTGCGGTACGCTCTTCCACCGCGTTCCTCACAGCGGAGCGGTTCTCCCAACACGGGCCGCGGGCGGCCTTCAGGGTCGCGCGAAGCGCGCAGAAGAATCAGGCGGGGAGGGGCGCGTTACGCTCTTCCCTCGCGGCCCTCCCCGCCAGGACCTGCGCGAAGCGCGCAGAAAATGACGCTGTAAAGCCTGCGGTACGCTCTTCCACCGCAGGCTTGGCTCTCTGGATGGCGGAACCCTCGCGACCGGCTGAAGCCGGCCACCGTGACGCGATGCAGCTCCCCGATCAGGCGCCGAGCGGTTCTCCCAACGCGGGCCGCGGGCGGCCCCCTTCAGGATCCACGCGAAGCGTGGCAGCACAATGACGCTGTGAAGCCTGCGGTACGCTCTTCCACCGCAGGCTTCACAGCGTGCGGCCGGGCGTGCGGTTCTTGCGCTTCACGGCGAGGTAGTGCGTCAACTCGCCGAGAGCGATCACTGCGATGAAGATGAGCCCGACGACGAGCATCGCAAGGACGACCTTGCGGCCTTCTTCTGCGGCGTCCGCCAGGATCAGGAGCGAAGCGAGCATCGTGCTTGTAACTTTACCCCACCAGACGGTCGTGCGCGCAACATGCGGTTTGGACGGCGCCGACACCGGCCGCGCGCCGGGCGACCGCAGCGAGCGCAGACGCATCGCCGCGGTCCCGCAGGTCGGCCCGCGCCTCCACAAGAGCACCCTCGCCGAGGAGCGCCGCGGTCGCCGCCCAGGCCTCGGCCTCGCCGCCACGATCGTCGGCCTGGGCCTGCGAGCACAACGAGATCAGCTCGGCGAGATCGTGCACCGCCTCGATGCTTCCTGTCGCAGCAACCCGGACGAGGCCGTGCGCGTAGAGGTAGTCGCCAAGGAGAAGTGCGGTGTCGGGGTCGGCAGGCCGAAAGAGCCGGGAGCGCCCGTAGTGAAGGAGGTATCCTTCGTAGATCGTCTCGACACCAAGCGCGTACGACGGGTGGCAGAGGCGAGAGAAGACCGCGGTTCGGTCTTGCGCATCACGAGGAAGGAGTGAATCTCCCCAGAGCGGGCTTTCGGCTGCCGCCTCGGCGACGAGCGTCTCCCAGACGTCTGCCTCAATTGTCGAAGAAGTCGCCAATGGCCTCGATCGTCCTGTCGATCTCGTCGTCGCCGTGGGCGAGCGAGACGAACATGCACTCGAACTGCGACGGGGCGAGGTAGACGCCTCGGTCGAGGACGTGGCGGAAGAGCGCACCGTAGCGCTCCGTGTCCGAGCGAGCCGCGTCGTCGTAGCTCCGCACGGGGTCGTCCTGACAGAACAGGGTCAGCATCGCCCCGACCCGCTGTACGGTGCCGAAGCGCTCGAGGCCTGCCTCGAGGCGCGCCCCGCGGCGTTCGAGCTCGTCGTAGATCTTCGGATCGCGGAGGCGCCGCAGCACCGAGACTCCGGCTGCGGTGGCAAGCGGGTTGCCCGAGAGCGTGCCCGCCTGGTAGACGTCGCCGACCGGCGCGAGCCGCTCCATCAGGTCAGCGCGCCCGCCGAAGGCCGCGGCCGGAAGGCCGCCACCGACGATCTTGCCGAGGATGGTCAGGTCGGGCGTGACGCCGTAGCGCTCCTGAGCACCTCCCCGCGCAATGCGGAAGCCGGTGATCACCTCGTCGAAGACGAGCAATGCGCCGCACGCGTCACACAGAATCCGGAGTGCCTCGAGGAATCCGGCGGCGGGCGGAACGACACCCATGTTGCCCGCGACAGGCTCCACGAGAATCGCTGCGAGCCCCTCTCCGTACTGGGCGACGGCTGCCGCGACGGAGTCGATGTCGTTGTAGGGCAGCACGATCGTGTCGCCCGCGACACCAGACGGGACGCCCGGGGTCGACGGGATCCCGAGCGTCATCAGCCCCGAACCAGCGCTTGCGAGCAGCGCATCGACGTGGCCGTGGTAATTGCCGGAGAACTTGATCAGGCGGTCGCGGTGCGTCGCCGCGCGCGCCAGTCGCACCGTGCTCATGGCGGCCTCGGTACCGGAGGAGACGAGGCGCACCATCTCGACCGACGGCACGGCGTCGACGATCTCTGCGGCCAGGTCGACCTCGCCCTCGGTGGGGGCGCCGAACGTCGTTCCGCGCGTGAGCGCATCGGTGACGGCAGCAAGCGTCTCCGGATCGGCGTGCCCGAAGAGAAGCGGGCCCCACGAGAGCACCCAGTCGATATAGCGGTTGCCGTTCACGTCCTCGATCAGCGCTCCCGACCCGCTGCGCATGAACACCGGCTCGTCGAGGCCGACGGATCGCATCGCACGGACCGGCGAGTTGACCCCACCCGGAATCAGGCGCTGCGCCCGGTTGTAGAGATCGGACCGTGTTAGAGCCATCGAGCCACATCCTTCGCCCAGTAGGTGAACATGAAGTCGGCACCGGCTCGCTTGATCGCGACGAGCGACTCGAGCGCGGCCGCCTTCTCGTCGAGATGACCTACCGCTGCTGCTGCCTTGACCATCGCGTACTCACCGGAGACGTTGTACGCGGCGACGGGGCAGTCGAACCGCTCGCGCACAGCCCTGATCACGTCGAGATAGGCGAGCGCCGGCTTCACCATGAGGACGTCTGCGCCCTCGCCGAGATCGAGCTCGCATTCCCGGAGTGCCTCGCGAACGTTCGCTGGATCCATCTGATAGCCGCGGCGATCGCCGGTCGACGGCGCCGATTCGGCAACTTCGCGGAACGGCCCGTAAAACGCCGAGGCGTACTTTGCGGCGTACGCAATGATCGGTGTGTGCGGAAGCACGTTACGGATCGCACCAACGCGGCCGTCCATCATGTCGCTCGGCGCGACGACGTCCGCGCCGGCCTCAACGTGACTCACTGCCGCACGCACGAGCAGCTCGAGCGTCGCGTCGTTCGCAACCTCTCCGTCCTCGAGCACGCCGCAGTGTCCGTCGCTGCGGTACTCGCAGAGACAGACGTCCGTGATCAGCGTCAGCTCGGGCACCTCGGCTCTGAGAGCACGCAGTGCGCGCTGGACGATACCGTCCACGGCCCAGGCGCCCGATCCCTGTTCGTCTTTCTCCTCGGGAATCCCGAAGAGGAGCACCGCGCGCACTCCGAGCGCCGAGAGCTCCGACCCCTCATGCACGATCTCGTCGATCGATCGCTGCGCGATGCCGTCGAGACCCGGCACGGGTCGAACGACGCCCTCACCGGGACACGCGAAGAGCGGCATCACGACGTCGTCGAGGGTCAGCTGTGACTCGCGCACGAGAGCACGGAGCGTTTCCGTGCGACGGAGGCGACGGAGGCGTGTGACGGGAAAGGAGGTCACTCGGGCAAGGGTACGTCAGAGGCGCGGTCGGGCGGTCCCTCCACGTCGACTCCAATCATCGGGGCACCACCGTCCCAGCTGTCGAACCGCACGCGCTCGGAGAAGAATTCCCAGATCGCCCGGGCTGCAGCCATCGTCGGGAGGGCCATCAGGACGCCGGCAATGCCATAGAGCTCACCACCTGCGAGGAGGCCGAAGATGACGAGCAGCGGATGGAGCCGGAGCGCGGTCGCCATCACGTTCGGAACCACGATGTGGCCCTCGACCTGGTAGATGAAGATGAACAGAGCGATCACCCACAGCGCGGAGACTGGATCGACGACGAGCGCATAGATCGTCGGAGGGATCGCCGAGAGCCAGGGCCCGATAAAGGGGATCACCTCGATCACGCCCGTCCAGACGCCGAACAGGAGCGCGTACCTCTCGGCGCCAGGTACGAGCCCGATCGTCCCGAGCAGCCACATGCCGAGGCCCGCACTGGCCCCGATGACAGTGGAGAGAATGAGCTGCCCCCGCACGTAGCCGGCGAGCGCCTTCTCGATCCGCCGTGTCAGTCGAAGTCCGTCCCCCGGCGGGAAGCGGCGGTCGACAACGCTCTCCAGCCGTTCCATGTCGAGGAGCATGTAGATGGCAATGACGACGATGAGGACGAGGTTGAAGAGCGCCACCACGAGCGAGAAGGCCGCACCCTGGGCGAACGAGATCGCATCCTGGGTGTACCCGGAGACCTCGCCTGCCCCGAGGTTGTCGATCCAGTCTGTCGCCTGCTTCTCGATCTGGATGCTCTCGAGGCCATGGGTGTCGAGCCATCGCTGCAGCCGATCGATGTCGAGCTCCGCGCCGGTGCTTCCCGTCGAGCCGTCGAGCGTGACGTAATCATCGACCCGCTCGGCTGCCGAGCGGGCCTGGTCGACGACGACGCCCCCGAGGGTGAGGACGATGAACGCGACGGCCGCCGCGAAGAGGAGGAAGACGAGAGCCACAGCGAGTCCCCGTGGGAGTCGCAGTCGCTTCAGGTCACGGACCAGGGGGTTCAGCAGGAACGCGATCACGCTCGCCGTGAGAAAGAGGAACAGAACGTGCCCGAGGACGCCCGCGAGCATCCAGATGATGAGCAGCCCGACCGGAAGGCCCACGAGCTGGATCCACCGCGGCACCCTGATCGTCGAAATCGTGGGGCCCGGAGGCGTTGTCATCCCGGGATCGTAGCCTTGTCGCGGTTCCATCACCTTCGAACAGCCGCTACCGTGCGCGTGATGGCCACGCCGCGCTCCCGGCGAGCGGCCCGGCACCGTGAACGACGGCGGCGCGCACAGCACCGTGCCCGTCGCCTGGCCGTGATCGGAATCGTCGCCGCTCTCGCTCTCATCACGTTGATCCTCGCCGCCTTCGGTTCGAGCTCCCCCGCTCCGGTTGCGACGGCGACCACGCCTGCGGCGGTCACGGACGTGCCGCCGGAACCCGACGTGCTCGCGACTGTCGGCAACCTCCAGATCAAGCTTCCGGTGGCCGGCGACGCTGTGACGGCAGTCGGGTTCCACGGAGCGGGGCCTGGAGCCGTGGAACTCAGTCCTGTCGGTCGGCAGCTCAACGAGGGGCTCCTCGCTCGACTCTGGCGACGGATCGCGGGGTCGGGGCAGGATGGCCCCGTCTGGATTCAGCTCGACGGAGGCACGACAACCGATGTGATGGACGTCGGAGCGGCGCCGGAAACGGACGTCTACTCACCCGTCGCGGGAACCGTCGTCTCGATCTCTGACTACGTGATCGACGGTAAACGGCACGGGGCGCGAATCGACGTGCGACCGAGCGCGGCCCCTTCGTTGATCGTCTCACTGACCCACGTCGAGCCCGATCCTTCACTCACCGTCGGCAGCCCTGTCCTCGCTTCTTCGTCGAAGCTCGGCACGGTGGTCGACGTTGCCGCAGTCGAACGGCAGTCGCTTGCCAAACATGCAGGCGCCCGGGGCAACAACGTAGCGATCGAGGTCCAGCCGGCGGCAGGATCGCTGCCGTGAACATCCTGTTCATTGGTGACGTCGTCGGCCGGCCCGGCAAGGAGGCCATCGAGGATCGCCTCGCCGCACTCCGCGTCGAGCTCGACGCGGCGATCTGCATTGTCAACGGCGAGAACATCGCGGACGGCGTCGGCATCACACCGAAGCTCGCAGACCGGTTGCTCGCCGCCGGCGCCGACGCGATCACGCTCGGGAACCACACCTGGCGCCGCCAAGAGATCGCGCCCTATCTCGCCACGTCCGACCGTGTCATCCGTCCGGCGAATCTCTCTGCCGACGCGCCAGGCAAGGGCATCACGATCGTGACCGCGACGGACGGATCGGCGGTGGCAGTGATCAACGTGATGGGGTCGCTCTCGCTCGACCCGGCCCGAAGCATGTGGGAGCTAATCGACGGCCTCGTCGACGAGGCCACGGCAACGACTCCGGTCATTCTCGTCGACGTCCATGCCGAGGCGACGAGCGAGAAGGTCGCGCTCGCACGCTGGCTCGACGGTCGGGTCACCGGTGTCGTCGGAACGCACACGCACGTGCAGACATCGGATGCGCGTGTCCAGCCGGGCGGGACTGCCGCGATCACGGATGTGGGAATGACAGGCCCTCACGACTCCGTGATTGGCGTCAAGGCAGAGCTTGCGACGCACCGGATGCGAACGGGAATGCCCGTGCGCTTCGAGGTGGCAACGGGAGGCGTGCGGATCGAGGGTGTGCTCATCGAGTGCGACGGTGCGAGCGGGAGGGCGACAGCGATCAGGCCGGTGCGCGTTCCCTGGCCTTGAAAGCCCTGAGTCGGACGACAAGGACGACAAAGAGGATCACGAGCACGAGATCGCGGACGAGTACGAGCCAGGACGAGGTCGGGTCGAAACTCTTGACGAGGTCCCAGTAGGTCCACGGAAACCACAGCTTGGTCAGCCCGCACGCAGCGACGAGGAGAGCGGACGCGACCGACCCGCGCAGGCCCGGAACGATCACGACGATCGCGAGCAGCCAGACGAGGAACTGCGGCGACACGACCTTGCCGAAGGCGACGAAGGCGACGACGGCCGCCGCGGCGTACTGTGCGAACCGCGCCTGCGACTCCGTGTCGCCTCGCGCATACCGCACCCACACGAGCGCAAGAGCCGCGAGACCGAGGATCGTCGTGACGCCCGCGGCGACACTAGCGACCGTTCCCGTGAGATTCTGCGATCCGGATCCTGACGCCCATGCGAGTGGCATCCCCGCAGCGTTGTGGAGAGTGAGCAGCACGCCCGAGCCAAGGCTCTCGATCTGAAGCGGGCGGCCGAGCTGCCTCCAGACGCTCCGCGCCACTCCCTCGGGCGCGACGAGCACGAACGGGAGATAGACGACGGCCGCGGTGCCGACCGTCAGGGCGGTGTCCCGGAATGCCGCTCTGGGACCCCCTCGGTTCCAGGCCCGGGCAGCGAGGAGAGGGAGGAGAACAGCAGGGTAGATCTTCGTCGCGATCGTGAGGCCGAGCAGGATCGGCCCGAGCGTTAGCCGTCGGTGGAGGATCGCACAGACGGCAGCGAGCGTGAACGCTGCGGCGTAGAGGTCGAACCGGGTCAGGACGAAAGGCCCGAGGAGGACGGCTCCTAGAACGAAGGCGCCGACCGCGAACACGACTCGCCGGGTGGACGCGCGCACCGCCTGCAGCGTTATGACGATCAGGGCACAGATTGCAGCGAGCCCGGCCGCCATCAGCACCTCGAAGAGCGGCTCGTAGCGATCGATGCTCGACGAGACCAACGCTGGAAGCACGAACGGGATCAGCGCACCCGGGGGGTACTCGACGACGAAGTCTCGATAGGGGACGTCCCCGGAAACGATGCGCTCGCCGTATCGCTCGTAGACGAGCGTGTCCGAGATCCCCGGGTCGCCGACGAGGCCTGACATCAGCAGGAGGCCAGCCCCGAGACCAACAGCAGCGGCGAGCGCGGCTAGAGCGGCAGTACGAGCCATCAGGACGCCGGCTCCTCGACGGGCTGCCGGGCGGGCGCGAGCAGGAGTGCGATCAGGAGGAACGGAAGAAACCACGGAATGTAGAGGTACGACCAGTGCGTGAGCGTCAGCTCGAAGCCCATGAGCACCGCCGCACTCAGCGCGGCAAGCTCGAGCGGCCCCTTGCGCCTGGGAATCACCGCGACAACACCAGCGAGAGCGAGAACGGCGATCTGGAGGATCAGCTGGACGGCGCCTAGATCGGGAATCCCGCGCGCGTGATACTGACCCCAGTCCCACGGCGAGAACGGTGAGCCCCGATCGAGTTGATAGCGGAACGTGTGGTCGCCGAATGTTCGCACCGTGTCCATGAGATTCGGCTCCAGGAGGAGGATGGAGAAGGCGAGGCCTGTCGCCACGAGGAAGGATACGGCGAAGCGCGCGACCGCATGACGGGACAGCCCGTTCGGATACGTCAGCCAGAGAGGCGCCAGCAGAAGCGTCGCGAACTTCGTCCACCCCGAGAGCGCGATGGCAGCACCGCGCGCAACCGGGGAGGTCGAGAACCAGAAGCCCCAGACGAGAATCGCGGGCATGATCGCGTCGTTCGTGTTCGAGTTCAGCGCATAGGCGGTGAAGGGAAACGCCATCCATCCGAAGACGAGCGCCGCGGCGAGCGGTGGGCCGCCGAAGCGACGGCCGATGAGGAAGAGGCCGAGAACGAGGAGGAGATCGAACGCTATCGCGGTTGTGTGAGCCGCAGGAAGCGAGTCCCACTTGCCAGACCACTGAAACACGAGAGCCGCCGGAACGTACGCCAGGTAGGAAACGGGCCCGTACGTGTCCCCACGAGGAAGGGACGACTCACAGCGCCCGTTGTCCTGAACCCAGTCGCGGATCGAGCCTTCCGCATCCGGCTTCCCGCAGGCCCGCTTCGTCGCCTGCACCGGCATGTTCCCGTACGGCGCACGTCCGTCGAGGATCCTGTCGCCGCCGATCACGCCTGCGTATCCGACGTCGATCACTCCGCGTGGCGTCTCGAGGTTGAGGCCTATGCGGAGTCCGCCCAGAAAGACGGCGACGGCCGCGAGGAGCCAGACGGGCCAGAACAGCGTCGGCGTTACCGCGCGACCACGAAAGCCGATCCAGCACATGCGGACGAGGAGATAGGAAAGCGGCGGGGCTGCGAGCAACGCGCTCTGGAACACCTCACCTCTGTTGAAGAACAACAGCGAGAGGCCGAACGAGATGAGTGCAAGGAGGTCGAGCGAGTGCCAGCTCCGCAGGCGTCGCCAATCGGCGAGGCCGACGAAGAAGACGACGCTGAGAGGAATCCACATCCACCACTCGTTGAGGACCTTGCCGCCAAAGGAGCCGACACGGCCGCGAGCCATGCCCCATGCGACCTGCGGCCCCGTCCAGGCTTCGGATACGCGACCGTCGCCGTCCTCGACCTTGCCGAGCGCGATCTGGCCCGCTCGCCCGGACCAGATCTTGACGATCCAGCGGCGCGTCGCCTCGTCGAACACCGCGTCGGTCGTCGGGTTCGCCGGGTAGCGCTCGAGCCAGCGTGCGACCTTGGGAAAGGCGAGGAACATCGCGACGACTTCCTGCTCGCTCTTTCCCGGGCCGTCCTGTGGAGCAAACGGCTCCTCGAGCGGACTCGTTCCCGTCGTCGCCGTCGTCGGCTCTGCGGCGAGCGCCACGGGTGAGGCAAGGGAGGCGAGGGCGAGGGCGAGAGCACCCGCAACCGCCACACGCTTCATCGCCGGCGAAACGACCAGAGCTTGTTCCCGATGAAGTTGAGCGGCGTGACGAGAACGATCGCCACGGCTTGCGCCGGGAGCTCGCCCATGCCCGCCTCGACGAGCAGGTAGAGGACGACGAGGTTCGCGCCGAGCGCGAACGAGGAGACCACGAGGAACCTGAGCCCCTGGTAGGCGACACCCCCCCGTTGGCCACGGAACGTCCAGAGTCGATTCCAGATGTAGTTGCTTGCGACGGCGACGAGAAACGATCCGATGGCGGCGGGCACGTAATGCAGGCCGGCCCACTTCAGCAGGCTCGCGAAGACCGCGAGGTTCACGAGGTACCCGCTGGCGCCGACGATGCAGAACTTCGCGAGCTGTTCCCAGTTGCTTCGCTTCCCGAGAGCGCTTCCGACGCGCTGAGCGGCGCCCTGACCGGGGGGAGGTGCGAGTGGGCCTGTCATGCTCGGGCGAGGGTACCGGGTCACGCCGCACGGCCGAGTGCGTACCCGGGAATCTCGACGCCGAAATGGGCGAGCACGAGGGGTGCTACATCGACGATGCTGACGCTCGCTTCGGGACCGGGCGCAGCGTCGACTCCCACCGTGAGAAGCGGTACCTCGCTGTCGCCGGCAACGAGCGAGCCGTGCGAGCCGCCGCCGACGTGATCTCCTCCCCCGAGGTCCGCAAACTCATAGCCCTCGGTCGCCGACACGAGCACCTCACCGGCGTTCGGATTCGCGAGAGCGGACCAGCACCGAGCGAGCCCATCCGGGTGCCCGAGAATCGATGCGTCGCCCGAGCAGTCGAAGCCTGACGTACCGGCAGGGGCAAACGCGAGCTCTTCCCGTTCGCGCCGCGCGACGGCGTACGTGCCCTCGCGGAAGAGCGTCACCTCGACGGCGGCGACGCCGTCGAGGCGGACGGCGACGTCGCGCGGGTCGAGCCGACAGGCAGGGGAGAGGTAGAGCTGGGCCGCTCGATTCGACGCCAGCGCAAGAACACCCTCGACTCCGGCGATCTCGGCCCCCAGAGAGGTCGACTCTCGAACGCGTGTCTGACCGTGATCGGCCATCACGACAACAGCGTAACGCTCGAGAAACGAGTCGATGCCACCGCCCGCTTCGACGAGGGAGGCGAGTGCCGAGTCGCAACCCTGCAACGTCGACAGCGCTGAGTCCGGCCCATGCTCGTGCGAGGCGTAGTCGTAGTCAGAGAGGTAAAAAAGGAAGAAGTCGAACGCATCGCGGGTGACGAGCCAGCGGCCCACCGCGGTCGCGTAGGCATCGATCGAGCCTGCCGCACGGTTGCGCCATGAGAGCGGCGCGCCCGTGCGATCGGAGCTGTAGAGGTTGTAGAAGAAGAAGCGCTCCGGGCCCATCACATCCGGAAGGAACGGCAAGAGCGAGCGGTGCTTCGTCCGGCCACGGTACGCGGTGAAGTTCGTCGCAGCCGTCCGGAGACTCGCGTCGGCGAGTGCCTCGAAGACCGTGAGTGCGTTCCCTCCGAGGTGCTGTCCGTTCATGTTCACGAGCGTGTCCAGCAGCGTCTGACCGATTCCGGCTGCCCGGACGGCCCCGAACGAGCTGCCGTACTCGACGATGCGATCCTCTGTTCGGTCGTACCAGACGAGATGCGGAATCTCGTGAATATCGCCGTGTGCTCCCGTGGCGATAGACGAGAGACACACCGGGGTCAACGATGGAAAGACCGACGTCGCCCGCCGGTACGAGCCACGCTCCGCGAGCGCCGCAAGCATTGGCGTCTCACCTGAGCCGATCGTGCCCTCGAGCATCGACGGCGTGAGTCCATCGATGACGACGAGAATCAATGGCCGTGGCGTCACTTGGCGAGCGAGCGCAGCCCGGCGTACTTGTCCGGGCCGTGCCGTGCCCTGCGTGCGGCTATCACGGGCATCAGGAGCGCCTCGAGATACCCGACGACCGGGATCAGCGCGAGAAGTGCGACGACGATCGCTGCTCCGATGAGCAGGAAGGCCGTGCCGCCTGCGGTCGCGCCGCGCCGGTTGGCACCCCGAACGATCGCAGCTGCGGACACGGATCCGATCACCGCACCCACCACACCTCCACCCACGCCGATCCAGCCGCTGACGAGCATCCCTGCGCCAACGCCCACGACGAGCGCGCCGAGCAACGTCGTCGCGAATCCGAATCGGAGCCCAGCGAGAACGCCCGCGAACGCAATCCCCGCGGCAACGCCGATTCCGACAGTGATCCCGATCTCGTACCAGTCGCCCATCTCGAACGGTCAGTGTACGGATCGCCGCTCGAGGCGGCCGATCACATCGAGGCAAAATGCCCCTGCACGCACGCCGTCGACGACCCGATGATCGAACGTGACCGACACGTTCCCCATCTCGCGAACGACGACCTCACCGTCGCGGACGACGGGACGTGGTCCGATGCGATGGAGCCCCAGGATCGCGACCTCCGGGTGGTTGATCAACGGCGTCACGAGGAGGCCACCAAGCTTTCCGGCGCTCGTGACCGTGAAGGTCGAATCACGCACGTCGTCGGGATGGAGCGAGCCCGCCCGCGCTCGGTCGGCGAGTCGCGTGATCTCGGCATCGATCTCGGCAACGGTGAGCCGGTCGCACCCATGGACGACGGGCACGACGAGCCCTGCCTCGGTGTCGACGGCGACGCCGAGATCATAGCGGTCGAGCAGGACGATGTCGTCATCCTCGATGCGCGCGTTCAGCTCGGGATACTCGATGAGCGAAGCCGCGACGGCCGCCAGGGTCGTGGCGACGAGCGTGTCCAGATCGACACCGGAGAAGTCGCACTCCTCGACGAAGGTCACTGCCGGGATCTCGCGATGGGTACGTTCGACCTGTTCCACGATCGCCCGCCGAATTCCCCGGATCGGGATGCGCCTGCCCTCGGTCGGCGTGACCGCGGCGCGGATGTCCGCCTCGGTCACCTGCCCGCCCACACCGGTGCCACTGACCGCCGAGAACTCGACGCCAAGCTCACGTGCGAGTCGGTGGAGCGCGAGCGCCTCGAGCGGCTCCGAGCCGACGGCCGCGATGATCGGCTCCGCGACCGGCTCGTCGGCGGGCGGCGCCGTGACCGAGTGGAGCAGCTGCTCACCCTCCTCGCCGATCATCGCGAGGGTGGAGCCGACCGAGGCCAGCTCTCCCTCACGGGCGATGATGCGCAAGACGACACCGGCCACGGGCGCTCCGACCTCGACGGTTGCCTTCTCGGTTTGGATCTCGACGATCGGCTGGTGCTCGTCGACGGACTCTCCCTCGGCGACGAGCCAGCGTGTGATCTCCCCCTCGCCGAGGCCCTCGCCGAGATCGGGCAGCGTGAATGCGTGCGCCATGAGAGGCAGCGTAGTAGGGAGCGCGCCCCACGGCCAGAACCGCGGCCGTTCGCAGGCGAGCGGTGGCCCTACACGAGAACTGTCAACGCATCGCGCTGCGCGAGGATCTCGGCCTCGACGACGTCACCGATGTCCTCGCCGTCGACCTGCACGGGCATCGGTCGATCGCACCGGAGCTGAATCCTGTCGAGGTCGTGGCCCGTGAGCACGTCGCGCGATCCGTGGCCGCCACGAACCGCCTGCGTGGCAAGTCGCGGGATCGCCCTCATCCTGACCTCGCGGGGCGCAACGATGTCGAGGCCGCCCTCGAATGACGCATCGGGAGCGATGCGAAGCCCGAGGCGACCGGCGTAGGTGTACGGTGCGCAGTTGGCGATGAGCGCAAACGCCACCCTCCCGAGGCCGTCGATCTCGAGCAACGGGTCGTAGCGAAGCCGATGCGCCGCGAGCGTTTTCACGACCGTGAGGGCGAACCTGACGTCCCCGGGGCGCTTGCCGTCGGCGCGTCGGCCGAGAGCGTCGACCTTGCGCACGAGTTCGGCATCGAAGCCGATGCCGGCGTTGAAGGCGAACCTGCGCCCGTTGATCACGCCGAGCGAGATGCGCCGCGGACGACCGGACGCGATCAACTCCGCTGCTCTGACGGGGTCGCGTGGAAGGCCAAGCGCGCGCGGGAGCACGCTCGTGCCCCCACCGGGAATGAAGCCGAGGGCCACGTCACCGCTGATCCCGTTGATCACCTCGTTGTAGGTGCCGTCTCCGGAGAACACGTAGATCGCTTCGGCGCGCGACGACCACTCGCGCCCGAGCTCGGTGGCATCGCCCTGAGCCTGGGTGAGGGCCGTCTCCGTCCCCGCAGGCAACACAGCCTGGACTGCGGCAAGTCGGCGCTCGCTGACGCCGCTCGCGAAAGGGTTGACGATGAGAACCCGCGTCGCGCGCGTCATCGAACCGGCTCCGCCTGAGAGCGGAGGACGAGCACTGTCTCCGAACCGGGTGCGACCTCGGTCAGGCCGCCGTCCCGGACAACGGCAGCCGCGGACTCCGCGAGCTCAGCCCAGCCGTCGGTGCCCTGCCCGACAACACGGAGATCGAGACCTCGATCGAATCCGGTGTCGAGGTCGGCCATCAGCGCTGCATGACCGATCTGCGCGAGGGTCTTCCCCGAGCTCATCTTCAGGTCGGTGGCGACGACGAGGGTGAGATCACCGAGATCGTCGCGGTCGAGCGCCGGCAACTGGCCGGCCTCGTCGCTCAGGGTCTGCATCCGGACGAGCACCCGATCACGCGCCGAGCGCCGAAGTGGCGGCAAGCAGGCGACATCGCCGACCCGCTCGTGATCGAGGTCGCGGAGATCGTCCCACTCGCGAGGCTCCGCGCGGAGGCAGACCTTCCGAAACGAATGGCGCCACCAGTCCTCGAAGCCGTCCCGCCAGCGGTCATCGTCACGGAACCGATAGGCGCAGCGCCGGGTCGCGAGCGCTGCCGCCGTCGCGAGCTCGGCGAATGGTCGGGTCGTCCGCCGTCGCACGACGAGATACATCACGAGCGCATCGTCTTCGGTTTCCACCCCGGAAGCGTACGGAACGTGCGCTCAACGCAGGAGGAAGCCCTCGCCGAGCGGATCGTCCGGATCGAGAGCGAACGACGATTCTCCCGTGCGATACGCCGTGCCGGACACCTCGGTGATCACGGCCGGACGCCCCGCGATATCGACCTCATCGACCACGCGACCGGTGAATGACGACCCCACGATCGAGAGATGCCGCAGCTCGGCGCCTCGCGGAAGCCTCCAGGCGGCATCGAGCAGGGCAAGCCTTGCCGAGGTGCCAGAGCCACAGGGCGAACGGTCGACCTGGCCGTCGGCGAAGACCGTCACGTTGCGTTGGGTGAGCGGGTTGCCGGCCTCCTCCTGCCAGAAGATGACGCCGTAAACATCCCGGAGCTCGGGGTCGAGGGGGTGCACGATCTCCTGCCAGGCTTCGAGCTCCCGCTTGATCTCGCGCCCGAGCTCGATCAGCCGGGGAAGCTCGGCCGGCTCGACGAGCTCCGGCACCGATGCGTAGAAGGCTCCTCCGTAGGCGACGTCGACGCTGCGTCCACCGACCTCCACGCCCGTCGCCCACACGAACGCCGGGACGTTGCGGAAACGCACGGAACGCACGCGTCCGTCGCTGACCGTGGCAACGGTCTCGAGGCGTCCGGACGGCACGTCCACGACGACGCGGTTCTCCCCCTCGTGCCGCTTGACGATCCCCTCGTCGAGAGCCCACGTGACGAGCGCGATCGTGCCGTGGCCGCACGCTGTCGAGTACCCCGCGTTGTGAAAGAAGACGACTCCGAGGTCTGCACCGTCGTCGTTTGGCGGCACGACATGGCAGCCGTACATGTCGGCGTGACCGCGCGGCTCGTTGACGAGAAGTCGGCGGACGTGGTCGAGCCGCTCGAGCGCATCGCGACGACGATCGAGGATCGACGTGCCCTCGGGGACATCGACACCGCCGACGACGATCCGGAACGGCTCGCCGCCCGTGTGGTAATCGACGGTACGGATCCCGCGCAAGCCTCTACTCCTCCGAGAAGCTCGGATACCGCTGCGTCAGGAGGCAGACGTAGCCGAGAGCCTGTGCGTTGTAGCGCAGCCAGTACGCGAGGATATCCCTGATCCCGGGATGGAGCCGTCCGGCAAAGAGCGCGTACAACCAGGCGGCGACCGAGATGATCTGCGCGACATAGCCGAGCAGGTAGAGAACGATGGCGGCGGGGATGTAGAGGAAGATCCGAAAGAGGATCGTCAGGCGGCTCTGCGGCGCCGGTGGCGCGATCGCGACGTCGATCGGATAGCCGGGCTCGCCGGAGAACGACGGGTACGGATCTGCCGCGATCGAGAAGTAGGCATACACGTGGGTGAGGTACCGCAGATACCCGGCGATGAAGTCGTGGAGTCCGTCCGGAACGCGCCCGGTGAAGATGCCGACGAACCAGGCAGCAAGAACCACGAACCAGACGGCGATGCCCCAGAGCGCGAGCCAGATGAAGTGCGGGATGACGAGGAGCAGCCGGAAGAGCACGGTCAGCCTGTTTCGCTTCAGGTCGTCGGTGACGACCAGATGAATGGGGTGCGTCGGCGGGGCGTCTCCCCCCGGGATGGCGCGTTGCTCGGACATGGGCGCTCCTCGCGTCGTAGCTCGGGCTAGGCGCCCGTGAACCTCGGAGGCCGCTTCTCCAGGAATGCGGCGACTCCTTCGGCAAAGTCGGCGGTGCCGATCGCCCGCTGCTGGAGATCGGCCTCCAGGGCGAGCTGATCCTCGAGCGAAGCTGCGTGTGCATGCTCGAAGAGCTTCTTCGTCATCGCGATCGCGACGGTGGGCAGTGCGGCCCAGGATCGGCCGAGCTCGGCCACGCGTTCGTCGAACTCCTCTGCCGGGATCACCTCGGAGACGAGGCCCCACGCGAGCGCCTCGTCCGGGCCGAGCTTGCGGTTCGAGCTCATCCACTCAAACGTGCGTGAGAACCCGAGCAGCCGATGCAGGAACCAGGTGCCGCCGGAGTCGGGCACGAGGCCTATGCCGACGAACCCCGGGACGAACGCTGCGGTACTCGAGGCGACGCGGACGTCGCACGCACTCGCGAGCGAGAGCCCTGCGCCGGCGACCGGGCCGTTCACGGCGGCGATCACCGGCTTGGCTAGACCGCGAATCAGCCTGATGTTCGGATGGTAGGTCGCCTCGAGAGCCTCCTCGAGTGTCGTTGCGATCTCGGCGAATTCGTTGAGGTCCTGTCCGGCGCAGAAGCCGCGGCCAGCTCCCGTGATCACGACGCACCGGATCTCGGGATCTGCAGCCTCCTCGAGCGCCGTGCGAAGCGCCGTGTGGAGCGCGCGGTTGAAGGCGTTGAAGACCTCGGGCCGGTTCAGGCTGATCGTGAGAACCGCTCCGTCGCGCACTGTCAGGACCTCGCTCATGCCCGAACCCTACTTCGCCAGGCGACCACCGCTTCGCCAGGTAGCGTCACCCGGGTGAGTCCGACCTCCGTCGCCGCGTCGCTCGCGTTTTTGGCCGGCCTCGCCGGGGCCGTTCAGGTCGCCGTGCAGGGACGGCTCGGCGACCGGATCGGGACCCTTGAGGCACTGACGTGCGCCGTAGTCATCGCAGCCGTCACTGCCGTCACGTTGTTGCTCGTTGCCCGACGGAGCCTCGACGGCATGCGTGCCGGTTTCGCCGGGCCGAAATGGATGCTCGTCGGAGGGTTGATGACGATCGTGATCGTGAGCGCAATAACCATCGCAGGCCCGCGGATCGGGATCGTCGCGACGTCGGCGTTCCTCATCGTAGGACAGTTCGCGCTCGCAGCGATAATCGACCGTCTCGGCTGGTTCGGGGTCGAGCCCGTCGCGCTCGCGTGGCCCCGTATCCTCGGGCTCGCGCTGCTCGCAGCGGGCGCCGCGCTGACCCTGAAGCGATGAGCGCTCGCGCCTGGCTGGCGCTCTGGACCGTCTACATCCTCTGGGGCTCGACGTACCTCGGGATCGAGCTCGCTGGTGAGACGATCCCGCCGCTTCTCTCGGCCGGGATGCGATTCACCACGGTCGGTGTGGTGCTGACGAGCTGGATGCTGATTCGGCATGGCCTCGCGCCGTTCCGAATCGGCTGGCCGACCGCCGGCTCCGTCGTTCTCTGCGGGCTGCTCCTGATCGGCGCCAACGCGCTACTGTTCGTCGCCGAGCGGCGCGTCCCGATCGGCCTGGCCGCCCTGATCTTCGCCTCCGTCCCGCTCTGGCTTGTCGTGTTCCGCTCGGTCACGGGCGATCGCCCGGCGCGCGTTTCGCTTGCAGGGACAGCGTTCGGGTTCATCGGCGTCGCGGTGTTGCTCCGGCCAGGCGGGGAGGTGACCGTGACCGGTGTGCTCATGGTCGTCTGCTCGGCGCTGATGTGGGCGTTCGGGACGTTTCTCTCGTCGAAGCTCCCGATGCCGCGCGACGCAGTCACGACGGCCGGCATCCAGGGGCTTGCGGGAGGGTTGCTCCTGATCCCGATCGGGCTGCTGTTCGCGGACGGCGAGTCGTTCAACCCGGCAGACTGGTCGACACGATCGCTGTTCGGGCTGCTCTACCTGATCGTCTTCGGCTCGATCATCGGGTACACAGCCTACGTCTGGCTCGTCACGAACGTGCCACTCGGAACCGTCGCGACCTACGCATACGTGAACCCGCTCGTCGCGATCACGCTCGGCGTCGTCATCCTGCACGAGGTGTTGACGTGGCAGATCGTGGCCGGCGCCGCCGTGATCCTGACCTCGGTCGCCGTCGTCATCCGCAGCGAGATGTCACGCCGGCCCAACGAGAAGCCACCGTTGATCGAGACCTAGTGCGGCGTCCCGCAACGATCATTTTTTGGGGGTGCTCTCAACTCGTCAGTGCAACGCTGCGTTGAGGGTATCTGCTGGTGTTTTGAAGCCGAGTGTTTGTCGTGGCCGTGTGTTGAGTTTGAG
>JBKJVI010000155.1:0-21234 GCA_046590225.1 Gaiella sp.
GCCAACCCCAACTCGACGAGATCGCACTCAAACTCAACACACGGCCACGACAAACACTCGGCTTCAAAACACCAGCAGATACCCTCAACGCAGCGTTGCACTGACGAGTTGAGAGCATCCCTCAAACGTTGTGAGACGCCGCACTACGGTTAGGGAGTGAGAACGATCTTTCCGAACTCGGCTCCCTCATGGAGACGAGCGAAGGCGGAAGGGGCGTCGGAGAGCACGAACTCGGAGTCGACGAGCGGCTTCACTCCGGTCTGCTCGAGGAAGGCGCACATTTCACGGAACTCGTCGCGCGTCCCGATCGACGAACCGCGGACGGTGAGCTGGCGCCAGAACATCCTCGCCAGATCGGCGGACGGGTCGGGGCCGCTCGTTGCTCCGGCGACGACGACCGTGCCGCCCGTGCGGAGTGACTTCAACGAGTGATCCCACGTCGCCTTGCCGACGGAGTCGAGTACCGCGTCGACCCGGTGCGGGAGTCGGCTGCCCGGGGCGAACGCTCCCGCGGCACCGATCTCGAGCGCGTGGGCACGCTTCTCCTCGCTGCGGCTCGTCACGTACACGACGAGACCGGCGGCCTTCCCGAGCAACACCGCCGCCGTCGAGACCCCGCCGCCCGCGCCCTGGACGAGAACGCTCTGGCCGGGCTTGAGACTCGCGCGCGTAAACAACATCCGGAACGCAGTCAGGTAGGCGACCGGCAGGCATGCGGCCTCGACGAACGAGAATCCTGCCGGGAGAGGCAGGAGGTTGCGGCTCGGGACGGCCACGCGCTCGGCGAGCGTGCCGGGCACACCCCGCTCGGAGAAGACGTGGAAGTCGGCGGCGAGCGTCTCGTCCTCGCCCGGCTCGGGGTTCCCGAGCACGGCGTGGACGACAACCTCGCGCCCGTCAGACGTCACACCGGCGACGTCGGTGCCGAGGATGACAGGGATCTCGTCCTCCGTGATCCCGATCCCTCGCAGGCTGAAGAGATCGTGGTGGTTGATCGCCGCCGCTCGAACGTCGATGACCTCCCAGCCGTCCGGCGGAGTCGGCTCCGGAACATCGCGGATCTCGAGGCCGGCGAGTGGATCGTCAGGTGTGATTCGTGCGCAAACGGCGGCGAGCAACGGGGTACCTCCAGGGAAGAAGCGGGGCCGTCGACGACCGCCCACGCGCGGACGGCGCGAGCGTACCGACCCGCCTCCTCTCCTGTCGCATACGATGATGGGATGCGGGCAATCATCTTCAGTGGGCCGGGCGGAAACGAGGTCATCGATCTCGTCGACCGGCCCGATCCCATTCCGAGCGGCGACGACGTCCTCGTCGCCGCTCGCTATGCGGGCTTGAACCCCGCAGATATAGCCCAGCGCGAGGGGCGCTATCCCGCTCCTCCGGGCTCACCGCCCGACGTTCCCGGCATCGAGGTCTCCGGGACAGTGATCGCCTGCGGCCCGACGGCGCGTCGATTCGCAATCGGCGACCGGGTCTTCGGCATCGTCGGTGGTGGCGGGCTCGCTGATCGCGTGCTCGTGCACGAGCGGCACGTAGCCGCTGTCCCCGACGTCCTCGACGACCTCGCGGCTGCTGCGGTTCCGGAAGTCTTCGTCACCGCTCACGACGCGGTGATGTCGCAGGCGCAGCTTCGACCGGGCGAGCTCCTCGTGGTCAACGGGGCAAACGGCGGTGTCGGAACCGCCGCCGTGCAGATTGCAGCCGTCTCGGGGGCCCGTGTGCTCGCAACCGTCCGGGCCGAGGCGCTCCGCGAGGACGTGGCGAAGCTCGGCGCAACCGTTATCGCACCGGAAGACCTCGTCGAACGTGCGATCGCCGAGGGTGGCGCAGACGTCATCCTCGAGCTCGTCGGTGCTCCCAACCTCGACCCGGATCTTCTCGCCCTCGCAGTCAAGGGACGGATCGTGATCGTGGGAACTGGCGGCGGCACCGAGGCGCCGCTCGACCTGCGGAAATTAATGGGACGGCGAGCGCGCCTGATGGGCACAGTCCTCCGGGCGCGGCCGCTCGAGGAGAAGGCCGTGGCGGTTCAGTCGTTCGCGCGCGAGGTCGTACCGCATCTTGCGAACGGAAGGATCAGCTCACTCGTCGATCGGGTCTTCGCGGCCGAGGAAGCCGCGGCTGCCTTCGACCGCCTGGAGTCGTCGGGCAAGCTCGGCAAGGTGCTGCTCGACTTCGAGGCGTAGTCGTGCCGAAGGTCGCGTTCCTCGCTCACTGCCTGCTCAACCAGAATGCCAAGACGCTTGGTGGGGCAAAGACGCCCGCCGTCTGGGAGCCGGTGATCGACATCCTCCTCGAGCGTGGCTGGGTGATTCGTCAGATGCCTTGCCCCGAGCTCGCGTTCGGCGGGGTGCGCCGCTTCTGGTGGGTGCGCGAGCAGGCTGACACGCCGGTCTTCCGCGAGCACTGTCGGCGGCTCGCGCGTACTGTCGCCTCCACGATGGAGCCCCACGTCTCGGAAGGCGACGACGTCGTCATGATCGGGATCGATTCGAGCCCCACGATGGGAGTCTCGTTCCAGCCCTCCTCGACCACATGGGGCGGCGAGCCGAACATCGGCGCCGACGACACGACGATGGTCGACGGCGAGGGCATCTTCCTCGAGGAGCTGCGCGCCGAGCTCGAGAGCCGCGGCCTGCCGATGCCTCGGCGCACAGGTATCCGCCACTGGTTCCCGGACTACGACCCGGCCGAGGAGCACGCGCGGCTGATCTCCCTCCTCGAGAACGCATGACCACCGCCGATCCACGGTCAGAAAAGGTCGCAATTGTGCCCGAGGTGCGGTTCGTCGAGCTGTTGCCCGAACTCCGGGCAGCCGGCTACGGGCTGATGCAGCTTCCGCCCGCAGATCTCGCGCCGTCGACCGCTGCCGAGGCGGTGGGCCAGATCGCCGAGCAGGTGGCCGAGTACCGACGGAACGGCTACGAGGTCGTGCTCGCGGACACCGGCGCGTGGGGCGCGGAGCTCGATGCCGTGCTGGCCCGGCTCGGTCTCGAACCGCTCGCACGCCGCTCCGCGTAGATCAGGCGGCCGTCGACGAGCAGGTTGACGGCCATGATCGCGTCCCAGGCCCTCCTCGGTGCCCACTCGCGGCAGCGCGCAGGGTGTGCTCGTGGACGTAGAGTAGGCGCGTGGCCGCTCCCCTCCGCATCGGGCTCATCGGCGCCGGCTGGATCGCCACCGACCACGTCTTCGTCCTCCGCAAGCTCGGCCACGAGATCGTCGCAGTCTGCGACATCGACCTGGAGCGCGCGATGAAGGTCGCTCCCGAAGGCGCACGCGTGTACGGAGCCTGGGAGGAGCTACTCGAAACCGAGGAGCTCGACGCCGTCTGGGTCGCGACGCCGCCGCTCCACCACCGCGCTCCCGCCGTCGCCGCGATGGAGCGAGGGCTGCCGGTCTTCCTGGAAAAGCCGATCGCACGCACCCTCGAGGATGCGCGGGCGATCGCCGATGCGGCTGAGCGTGCAGGACTCGTCTGCGCGATCGGCTATCAGTGGCATGCGACCGAGGCGCTCGAGCATCTCATCGCCGCCCTCGGCGACCAGCCCGTCGCCTACCTCTGGGGCGTGAGCGTCGGCCCGACGGCGGCGCGGTCGTGGTTCCTCGAGCGCTCGGGCGGCGGCGGCAACCTCCTCGAGCGGGGCAGCCACCAGCTCGATCTCCAGCGCGCGGTTGCCGGCGAGGTCGAATCGGTGCAGGTCGCGGCAACGAGCATTCACCTCGCCCAGAGCGAGATCGATCCAGGCGACATCGAGGACGCTGCGACGATCACGCTGCGGTTTGCGAACGGTGCGGTCGGCACGGTTATTCTCGCGTGGACGACGCAGGGCCAGCCGGGCGCCTACTCGCTCGACGTGCTCGCACCGTCGGCGACGCTCCATATCAAGCTCGACCCTGCCTTCACGCTGACGGGGCAGGTCGGCGATGTTCGCATCAAGGAGACGATGGTCGTGCATCCGTTCGAGCGCGCGATCGTCCGGTTTCTCGACGCGATCGAGGCTGGAACCCCGAACGCCGTGTTCTGCACGCCACGGGACGCGATCGGGACGCTCGCAACGGCGCTCGCGTGCGAGCGGTCGCTCCTCGAAGGTGGTCGCATCGTCCGCGTGGCCGAGGCTCTCGAGGCATGACCGTAACCGACGAAAGCACGGTGGAGCCGTTTCTCGTTCCTGCTGCACTCGCGCTGCCCTCCAACCGGGCCTATCTCGCCCATCTCGCCGCATCGGCGAGCAACCCGGATCTGATCCGTCTCGCTTCGAACGAGAACACCGAACCGCCGTCGCCGCGCGTGCGCGAGGCACTCGAGCGTGCGTTCAGCGATGCGAACCTCTCCCCTCCTCCGACCCCGGCTCTGCAGGTCGCACTGGCCGAGCGCTACGCCGTCGAGCCAGCACAGGTCCTCGTCACGGCCGGCTCGACCGAGGTGATCGATGCAGCCTTTCGCACGTTCCTGCGCGCCGGCGACCAGGTTGTCCTCCCCGATCCGTCCTGGCCCGTTTTTCGTCGACGCCTCGAGGCGCTCGAAGCATGCGTCGTGGACGTTCCGCTCACCGTTGACGAGCGCGGCTTCCACTACGACGCCACCCGCGTCCTCGAGGCGATCGGCAGCGCGACGCGACTGGTTGTCATCTGCACGCCGAACAACCCAACGGGCAACGCGATGGAGCTCGACGACATCAAGCGCATCGCGGACACGGGCGTCCCGCTCCTGCTCGACGCCGCGTACGCCGACTTCGACCCGGCCCGCGACCCGATGCACCTCGTGCACGAGTACGAAAACGTGATCATCACCCGCACGTTCTCGAAGGCCTACTGCCTCGCGGGCGTCCGCGTCGGGTACGCCGTCGGCGACGGACGTGTTCTGGACTTCGTCGACCGCTTCCTCGTTCCCGGTAGCTCGGTCAGCTCACCTGCTCTCCACGCCGGCCTCGCGGCGTTCGAGGACGAGGCGTACCACCAGCACCAGATCGCACGGATCACGAGCGAGCGCGAGAGACTCGTTCCCCTCCTGTGCAACCTCGGCCTGCGCGCCTATTCCTCGGGAGGAAACTTCGTGGCAGTCGACTGCTCGGAGCCTCCGATTGCCGCCTCGTTCGCCGCCTCGGTGCTGACGCAGGGCGTCGTCATCCGCCCGCTCGGTCCGCTCGTGCGGATCAGCATCGGTCGTCGAGCGGAGAACGATGCACTCGTTGCGGCCGTCACCCAGGTGATCGAAACCGAGGGAGCACCGTGATCCCCGACCGCGTACGGCAACGTGATCTCGTTGGCTACGGGCGCACGCCACCGTCGATTTCGTGGCCGGACGGCGCGGCCGTCGTGGTCAACCTCGTGCTGGTGTACGAGGAGGGATCGGAGGCGTCCGTTCTGTGGGGTGACGGCCGGAACGAGGGTTGGGGCGAGTACGCAGATGCCGGCGTGCAGCCGCCACGGCGCGACCCCGGCACGGAGGCGCACTACGAGTACGGCAGCCGTGCGGGAGTGTGGCGCCTCGCTCGGATTTTCGATGAGGCAGGAGTGCCCGTCACGGTGTCCGCGGCGGCGGTTGCGCTCGAGCTGAACCCCGAGGTGCCCGCGTGGATGCACGAGCAGGGCCACGATCTCCTCGGTCACGGGTGGCGCTGGATCCCGCTCTGGGACATGCCACGCGACGAGGAAAGGGAGCATCTCCAGCGTGCGATCGCGAGTTATGAGCAGAGCCTGGGCTACCGGCCGATCGGGTGGAACTGTCCGTCGTGGCCGAGCGAGTCGACGCGAGAGCTCCTCGTCGAGGCAGGAGGCTTCCTCTACGACTCGGACGGCTGCGCCGACGACATCCCCTACTACGCGACGTGCAAGGGGCAGCCGTTTCTGGTCGTCCCTTACTCGAAGACGTACAACGACAGCCGCTTTCTGATGAACCCGGGGTTCGCGAGCCCGCATGACTTCCTCGACACGCTCGTGATGGGGCTCGACGAGCTCGTGCGCGAGGGCCGGACGACGATGATGACGGTCGCAGTCCACGCGCGTTGGAGTGGGCAGGCAGCACGGGCGGCGGCGCTGCGCGCGTTCCTCGAGCATGCTCGGCGCACGCCGGGCGTCACGTTCATGCGGCGCGGAGACATCGCGCGCTGGTGGCTCGAGACGTCCCCGCCCGCTCAGACGTAACGCGGGCGACTGGCTAAAGCCAGCCCCCTAGCGCCTTCAGGGATCTTCGCGATCGAAGGCGGAGCCCGATCTGCAGACAAGGATGCGCTGCCTAGCTCGCGGTATGCTCTTCCACCGCGAGCTAGGCAGCGCGGGAGTGCCGCCTCAGGCCGCCCCCAGCAATTCGTCGGCGTAGGTCATCGCGACACGTCGCATGACCCCGCTCTCGTCTGCTTCGTAGTGGCCCATCCGCCAGAGCGCGGGCGAGTAGACGTGGATTGACGTTGCGGGCGTGTCGGTCTCGTTGCGGACGCCGTGGATGTACGCCGCGTCGAAGTCGAAGCAGCCGCCTGCTTCGTGATGCTTCGTCCGCTCGCGAATCCAACCGTCCTCATCGCGATGAAAGTGATCCTCACAGAGCATCCCTCTGCAGACATAGACGCCACCGGACGAGCGATCGTGATCGTGATACCCGGTGTCCTGGCGGTGCATCCAGCAAATGAGCCAGACGTCGATGTTGGGGTCACGGTAGAGCTGCTGGTACTGCCGGATCTCGGCGTCGTGTCGCTCGAACTCCTGCCAGAGACTTTCGTCCCTTCCGATCGCGCATGCGAGCTCGTTGAGCTCCGGTCGAGTGAGGTCGACGCCAGGAGCGATGCGATCGGTGAGGAATGTCGCTAGCGGGTTCACAGCAGGAGTCGATTTGGGTTGTCCAATGTAATCAGTCTTTCGACGGATTCGCCGAATTCCCTTATCGCTCGAAGGGTGACGGAAGGATCGATCACCGGCGCGTCGCTCCCGTGCACGAGCTGTTCGACGCCGAACGTCTCGACGCACACCTCGAGTGCCCGTCGCCCGTACGACGAGGTATCGAAGAAGACGTTCGAGTAGAGGACGCTCCGCACGTCGACGCCCCGCGACGCAAGGCGCTCGAGCTGAATCGGCGCGCCTCCGGCCAGGATGGCGAAGACGATGTTGACGTCGGGCCAACGGCTCTGCCCACCAGCGAGCCACGCGAAGTAGGCGCGCTGCATCTGAGCCGTGTAGTCGACGAGTGCGGGCCACCAGACGGGAGCACCGGGAACAGGCCGACCCGCGACAGGGTGGACGAAAACGAAGCCCGAGCCGCGCAACGCGTCGAGCACGGGCGCCGCTGCGTCGAGGTCGTCGATCGTGTCGGCGCCGACCGAGACTCCGACGAATCCCTCCCGAGGGCGGCTCGCGGCGAGAGGGACGATCCGGCCGCCCGACTCGGATGCGAGCTCGAGCACGCCGTCCTCCCAGATGCGCTCCAGGCGCGCTCGCTCTTCGGCCGGGTGCGCCTCGAACCCGAGCGTCGGCTGCAGCGAGACAACAGCGACGTCGATTTCCGCGGCGTCGAGCTGCGAGAGACGCCTCGCAAGCAGGTGGTCGTCGAGGTCGACCTCGTAGGTTCCTTCGGGCAGGACGAGCATGTTCCCGTCGAGGCGAGGAATACCGGCGCGCTCTCGGAGCGCCTCGATAAACGGCGCTGGCCAGAGATGTTGATGGACGTCGATGACGCGCATCTCAGCCCAGGAGCCTTCCCGAACGGATCTCGTCGACGAGCAGTTCGAGGTCGGGGAGGATGTCGCCCTCGCCGAGGAACGGAGCAAACGCGCGTACCTTCCCGCGCAGGGCGTCGGTCCCAGCCCCGAGTCGAGAGCCGCGGAGGTCGCAGGCCTGCGCGGCGAGGAGCAGCTCGATCGAGACGACTCTTGCTCCGAGTTCGACCATTGCCTCGAGCCTCCGTGCAGCGAGCGGCGCCATCGTCATCCTGTCCTCGAGCCCCTCGGCCTGCGTCGTCGAGAGGTTCTCGAACGAGACCGGCTGTGCGAGAAGCCGGGCCTCGGCGGCGAACGCCTGGGCTGCGATGCCGAACTCGCTAAGTGCGCTCTCGGCCAGCGCGGGTCTGGCTCCCAGGCCCTCAGGGAGCCCCGTGAGTGGCGCCTGGAGCAGCTTCACTGCCCGTTCGGCGGCGCTCGTGATCACGGGTGCCAGCGCGAGACGAGCGAAGTCGAGTGCGGTTGCGAACGGCTGGATCTCGAAATTGCCAACCGAGATCACCTGCTCCTCGTCGATGAGGACGAGCGGGTTCGACTGGGCCGCGTTGAGCTCGATCGCGATCTGACCACCGACGAAGTCAAGGGCGTCGCGCGCTCCGCCGTTCACGTGCGCGAGGGTCCGGAAGCTGACCGGATCCTGCAGCGCCCGAGCCTCGACCTCACTCCCCGCGAGCAACTCTCGCAGGCGCACGAGCGTGGACTGCAACCCCGGGTACGGGCGAACCTCGCCGACGCGTGGATGAAGAACGGTCTGGTTGGCACCGAACGCCTCGAGGTCGAGCGCGCCGGCGGCGTCGAGCGTGTCGAGCAGCACGGTAGCATCGGCGAACGCGAGCGCCCCGTAGGCCGTCGAGAACGAGGCCTGGTTGAGCAACGCAATCCCCTCGCCCCGTGCGAGCTCGAAGTTCTCGAGAATCCCGTCGGCGAGGTCGGCCATCTGAGCCAGGTCGCTCAACCCGATCGACCCGAGCGATCGGACGACCGGGAGCCTGTCCGCGTTTAGCGCCTCGACGACGAGTTGAGCAAGGGCGGGCCGCGCCACCGTCGTGCCGGCTGCGAGGGCGTTCGCCAACCGCAGTGCCGTCGCGCGAACGATCTCGTGAGCAACGGGGGAGCCCTGTGCCGTTACGTGTTGGCGCACGAGCAGCCTGTCGTGCCCCGGAGCGTCTGCCGCAAACGACTTGCGGCTACCGACGCCGGTCGTGACGCCGTATGCGCTTGCTCCCCTCTCGACCGTGCGCTCCGCGACGTCGCGCGCTCTGACCATCTTGTCGAGCGCGGCCGGCGCGATCTTCACGCGCCTACGACGTCGAGCGACGGCGAGCACCTCCGTGAGCGTCAGATCCGAGCCGGTGAGAACAACCGTGTCCATGGATGCCACCTTAGATACTCAGGCGCGCCGGGCTACGGCGCTACCGATAGAGCAGAGCGCGAACGCGCCTGCAGCCACGAGGACGATGGTTCCACCCGGCGGCAGGTCGGCGTAGTACGCGATCGAGAGCCCTGCGAGCACCGAGCTGACGCCGAACGCCATCGAGAGCGCGAACGTCGAGCGGAGGCTCCATGCGACCCGGTTCGCTGCGATCACGGGCAGCACCATCAGCGCTGCGATCAGGAGGATTCCGACGATGCGCATCGAGACCGCCACCGTGAGCGCGGCGAGGACTGCCACGACCACGTTGAGGCGCGTGACGGGAACGCCGGCGACGCGGCTGCCTTCCTCGTCGAGCACCGTCGCGACGAGACCACGAAAGAGCAGAGCGATCGTGACGAGTGCCCCGATCCCGAGCACGAGCACCGTCCAGAGATCGTCGCGCGTGACGGTGAGGATCGAGCCGAAGAGAAACTGGAAGAGGTTGACGTTCAGCGCGCCTGCCTTCGATACGAGCACGACACCCGCAGCGATCCCCGTGTAAAAGACGAGCGCGAGCGCCTGGTCGCCCGCGGCGCCGCCTCGCGTGCGAAGCCACTCGATCGTGAGCGCGCCGATCACGGCAGCAACGAGAGCAGTCAGCACGGGCGAGATCCCGAGCAGGTAGCCGAGCGCGACACCGGCGAAGGCCACATGCCCGAGGCCGTCGCCGATCAGCGATGCCTTCCGTTCGACGAGGAAGAAGCCGACCGCGGGCGCGAGCAAGCCCACGACCGCCCCGGTCGCGAGCGCGAGCCGCATGAACTCGAGCTCAAGCATGGGTATGAGACGGGTCGTGCCACACGCCGGGTAGGCCGCTCGGAGGACCGTCGTAGACGATGCCGCCGCGGACGAGGACGATCCGGTCGACGACGTGCTCGACGGCGCCGAACTCGTGCGAGACGTAGAGGATTGTGACCCCGAGCTGCTCACGCAGTCCCTCGAGCAGAACGCCGAGCGACTCCTGCGATTCGGCGTCGACGCCGGTCGTCGGCTCGTCGAGAGCGAGCAGGGTGGGCTCCGAGGCAAGCGCCTTCGCAATCAGCGCGCGCTGCTGCATCCCACCGGAAAGCGTCCGAAGCGGTGAGTCGGCGCGATCGGAGAGCCCAACGATCTCGATCGCGCGCGTGACTGCCTCGCGGTCGACGCGGCGGAGCGGCCCCCAGATTCCCGCGGGCGCGAGGCGCCCCGTCGAGACGACCTCGCGCACGGTCACCGGCGCCTCGCCGATCAACCGCGCTCGCTGCGGGAGGTAGCCGATGCGTGCGCCGTCGACGCTCTTGCCGCCCACCCGGCCGAAGACCCTCACGCTGCCCGCTGTCGGCCGCTCGAGACCGAGCACGAGGCGAAGCAGTGTGGTCTTGCCCCCACCGTTCGGGCCCGCGATCGCGACGAACTCACCTGCATCAACACGGAGGGAGACATCATCGAGGACGCGAACGCCGGCGCGGTAGCCGAACGAGACGTTCTCGAGCTCGACGACGGGCGTCACGTCCGACATCCAAGCGCCTCCTCGAGCGCGGCGAGATTCGATCGCATCACGGTGAAGTAGTCCTCTCCGGAGGCAATCTCGTCGTCGGTTAGCCCCTCGAGCGGGTTGAGCACCGCTGTCTCGACGCCGGCCTCACGCGCGACCGTCTCTGCGAGCTTCGGCGAGACGAGCGTCTCGAAGAATACGGTCGTTACTCCTGACGTTTTCACGAGGTCAACGAGGTCGGCGAGGCCGCGAGCGGACGGCTCCGCCTCGGGCGAGAGCCCTTCGAGCGGTACCTGCTCCAGGCCGTAGCGCTCCGCGAGGTAGCCGAACGCGGCATGGCTCGTGACGATCTGACGTCGCTTGCAGGTCGCGAGCCCACGGCGGAACTCGTCATCGAGCCGTTCGAGCTTGCCGGCGAGGCGCGCGGCTGCTTCCGTTTGCCCGAGCTCGACCCCGATCGCACGCGCCATGGCGGCGTACCGAACGGGATCGAGCCACACGTGCGGATCGCGCACGATCTCGCCGTCCTCACCCTTTCCCTGTTTCAGGTCCTCTTCGGCTAGCAGGTCGAGCGAACGGCCCTGTCGCTGTTCCACGGCAGTCTCGAGTCCGGGCATGAAGCCCTCCCCGAGATAGAGCACGAGCGACGCGTCATCGACCGCACGGACGTCACCCGGCGTCAGCTCGAGGTCGTGAGGCTCTGCACCTGCAGGCGTGAGGTTCTTGACGGACGTCCCGGCGACCGCGATCTGCTCGGCCGCGAAGGCCAACGGATAGAAGCCGGCCACGAGCGCCTTCTCGTTCTTCGAGCCCGCGCTACTGCCACATCCTGCGACGAGCGCTACAGTCGCTGCGAGTATCCCACTAAAGAGAATGATTCTCGAAAACATTGAGGCCGCAGAGTATCAGATAATGGGAATAGGTATCATTATTGAGATGCAGCATCCCCACGACTCGAACTGGAGCGCGCAGGCACTCGCAAGCCTGCAGGCGCAAGGCCTTCGGAACGGCGGCGCTCGTCGAGCGGTCGTCCAGCACCTCGGAGCGCAACCCTGCTGCACGACCGCGCAGGAGATCTTCGACGGCATCCGCGGACAGGGCGGCCGGGTCGGGATCGCGAGCGTCTACCGAGCGCTCGACCAGCTCGAGGAGCTCGATCTCGTACAGCGGGTCGAGCTCGGGGATGGCGTCGCCCGCTTCGAGCCGTCACACGCCGACGGAGACCACCACCACCATCTCGTCTGTGAAGACTGCGGGAAGGTGGAGCCGTTCTCGGATCCCGAGCTCGAGAAAGTGCTCGTCGCAGCTGCCCGCGGACTCGAGTACGACATGCTCGCGCACGAAGTCGTGCTACACGGGCATTGCAACGACTGCCGCCTGATTCGCTAAGCGACTACCCCGCGTCGTCCGCAGGCGGCGGGGCTGCGAGTGCCGGTGGTTCGGGTACCGGCGATTCCGCAGCGAGCTGACGGCGGAAGAGAACAAAGCCGATCGCGGCCGCGACGACGAGCACGGCCGTCGTGCGGAACACCTGGATTGGAAGGAGCCAGATGATCAGAAGCATCGCGACAGCGAACGCACTCCACGCGATCTCGGGTCGCCGCAGGTGAGGAGCGATCGCGACGCGGGCCACCGTGGCACGGTCACCGGGCCCGACGAGCCATGCGCCAACCGCGATGAGAACGCCGACGGACAGCGAGACCCAGCCGGCAGCGGCAAGTGACTGCGTGATGATCTGCCAGGCATTGTGTGCCGCGGGCCGCACCGAATCGCTGACGACGATGTGATTGACGAAGTACCGCCCGGCAAGCCACCGCGCGAGGAGAACCAACACACCGACGACGACGAGGCCGATACCGAGCGAGCGGACCTCCTGTCGTCGCCGGCCGCGAGCCAGCCAGATCGCCCCGACCCACGCGGCCACCGCAAAAATCCAGATGAAGTTCGCGACCTGCTCGAGCAAGTGGGTGACCGTCTGGGCCGAATTCAGGTCGTCGGACTTGAGGATCGTGATCTGCGCGGAGTCCTGCGGAACCTTGTCGGCGAGGTTGCTGACGAACCCGAACCGGTCACCGAGCTTCAAGACGAGCGGCCGCAGGTCGAGGACGACGTTGCCGTCCGACGTCTGGAGCGCTTTCGTATCGCCGTGCAAGACGCTGACGAGCTGCTGTTGTGAGCGTGAGGCCGCCTCGACGAACGCGTCCTGCACGCGCGGACGCGCGAGAAGGTTCTGTGCCGCTGTGCCCACAAAGCCCTGAGCGAGCCCTGCGATCGGGCCGGCGAGAGCCTGGAGGTTCGTCGGCAGCGTGCTCTGGAGCTCGCCCGAGAAGTCGACGTTCCCGAGAGCATCCGACATCTTGGCTGCCACCGCGTCCTGAACCGCCGGATCAGCGATCAGCTCCTGCGACGTCTTCCTGAACTGGTCGGGATCGAGCGCCTCACGCTTCACGTAGGTCGAGAGAATGCTGACGACCGTGAGCAGGACACCGACGACGAGCAGCGCGCGCGCACCGATGATCCGGCCTCGCGACGATGAATGCACTTCAGGGCTGGTGGTCACGGGGCTCCTCCTCGGTGGCGAGCGTGCTGGCGGAAGCGAGCTTATCCCACCTCACGCCGCGGCGGTGGGGGGCTCTCCCGGTGGCCGAAGTGCCTCGATCCGCGCCCGCCGCTCGGTCGTGAGCTCGACCACGACGATCTGAATCGAGGCGATGATCGGGACAGCGATGATCGCACCGACGACGCCCATCAACGCTCCGAAGATCATCACGCTCACGATCACGAAGAAGCCGGAGACGTTGGCCGCCTTGCCGAGGATCGTCGGTTGCAGGACGTAGTTTTCGAACTGCTGGTAGACGAGCACGATCACGAGCATGATCAAGGCGGGCGTCAGGCCCTGCGTCAGCGTCGCGAGAACGAGGATCGCGCCCGCGACCGTGGCACCGACCATCGGAATCAGGTCGAGGAGCCCGGCAATCACCCCCATCACGACCGGGAACGGCGTCCCGAGGAGCCAGGCGGAGACACCGTAGATCGTGCCGCAGATGATCGAGATCGCGATGTTGCCGAGCATCGTGCGGGAGACCGCAGTGATGATTCGCTCCGACATCCGGTTCCAGCGGTCCGAGCCGCGCGGGTCGAGCAGCGTGTCGACGGCGCCGATCAGCCGGGGCAGGTCGATCATCAGAAACAGGGTCAGAAAGATCGCGGTGACGAGCGAGAGCACGAGGCTGAATCCCGAGATGATGACCCCGAGCACGCCTCCGGCGGCACCCGCAATGCCCTGCGCGATCTCCTTGGCGTTTGCGGATGCGACCTCGGGCGCCGAGCTGTTGCTGTCCACCCACGAGCCAATCGAAGAGTTGTTGCTGATGTCGTCCACGATCTGAGGCAGCTGATCGACGAAGTTCTGGAACGCGCCGACGAGCGGCGAGAGCAGGAGCAGGACGAAGACGACCGACAGGCCGATGAGCCCGAGGATGAGGGTCGCCGCGCACGCCCCGCGACCCATCGGGAGTTTCCGCTGCATTCCCCTCACGACCGGCTCGAAGACGAGCGCGAGGAAGAGCGAGAGGAAGAGGGTCATGACGACTTCGGAGATGTAGACGAACGCCCACGCGAGCGCGATGAGGAACGCAACGAGCAGCATCGTGCGCACCGTCACGTTGATGTTGACCGCGCGCGAGCCTGGCGCAGAGAGCGCAGCGACGTCTGGCGTTGTCTCCGTCACACCTCGGGGCGTAGGATCGCGCTGTGAACGCTCCTCACCGCGCCTCCATCCGGTACGTCGGACACGCCACGGCTCTCGTCGACGTTGCCGGCGTCCGCCTCCTCACCGATCCGCTGCTGCGGAACCGCGTCGCCCACCTCCGCCGCGCGGTCAAGGTCGACGCCGGTGCCCTCCGTGGCGTCGATGCGGTCCTGATCTCGCATCTCCACCACGACCATCTCGATCTGCCTTCGCTGGAGAAGCTCGGACGTGACATGCCCGTCGTTGCGCCGCGCGGAGCCGGAGCCCTGATTCGACGTAAGGCGGGCATCAAGAACGTCGTCGAACTGCGAGCGGGCGAGGAGATCACCATCGGCGCGGTAACGGTGCGCGTAACGAAGGCGGCACACGACACCGGTCGGATGCCGCTCGGGACGCAGGCCGAGCCGCTCGGGTACGTGATCGAAGGAGAGGGCCACTCGATCTACTTCGCGGGCGACACCGACCTCTTCGACGAGATGGCGGAGCTGGCTCCCGTTGACGTCGCCCTCCTCCCGATCTGGGGCTGGGGCCGACGATGGGGCCGGGGCACATGGATCCGACCCGCGCGGCGCAGGCGGCAGCGCTCCTCCGTGCCGCCGTCGCGATCCCGATCCACTGGGGCACCTACTACCCGATCCACCTCGGCATGCAGGGGCCACCCGCCTTTCTCACGACGCCGCCGGCGCTGTTCGAGGCCGCCGTCAGAGACCATGCGCCGACGACCTCGATCAGCCTCCTCCAGCCGGGCGAGCAGACCGCGATCTGACCCGCACCTTCACTGCGTCGGGCGCGCCAAAAAGGCCTGCACGCCCGTGTGTACCGACCGATGGATGTGGTCGGCACCGATCCGGTCGATGAGCCCCGATCGGGCCAGAGCATCGCTGAGCGACGCGGTCGTGCGAGCGAGCTCGAACGTGACGCCGCGATCGGAGAGGACGTCGATCAGCTCCTCCAACATCGCCACGGCAGTCGTGTCGAGATGGTTGATCGGCGAGGCGTCGACGAGAACGGTGCGCGCGGGAGGATCGGAACCGATCACGAGCTGCAGGGTTCGATCGCGGAAGAACGAGGCGTTGGCGAAAAACAGCTCGTTCGAGAAGCGGAACAACACGAGTCCCGGAATCGTCTCGTACTCCGGGTGACGGTCGATGCTCCGGAAGAGATAATCCTCGTCTGCGCTCGCCTCACCCGTCGCGCGACCGAGGACGGCGATTCTCGGCCGGTAGGCCCGGCGCACGAGCGCGAGCAGCGATGCCAGTACCGCTGTCACGATGCCGGGCAGGACACCGAGAACGCAGACGGCGACGAAGCCGACGATCGCAAGCTGTGCGTCTCCCGGATCGATGCGCCAGAG
Source organism: Gaiella sp. (assembly GCA_046590225.1). Lineage (GTDB taxonomy): Bacteria > Actinomycetota > Thermoleophilia > Gaiellales > Gaiellaceae > Gaiella. The sequence goes on from JBKJVI010000155.1 coordinate 15,706, forward strand.
CTCCCGGAAGCCGCCCCAGTCGACGAGCCCGAGCACGGCGGCGATGATGATCGCGGCGAGCGTCGCCTGCGGCAGGCCGTCGAAGAGCGGTGTCAGGAACAGCATCGTGGCAACGACGAGGACTGCAACGGCAAGGCCCGAGACGCGCGAGACGGCACCTGCTGCTGCTCCGACAGCGCTCCGAGAGAGGCTCGCATCGGCGGGGAATCCCTGCACGAGCCCCGCGCCGACGTTCGCCGCGCCGAGCGCGATCAGTTCCTGGTTCGGATCGATCTCGTAGTGACCCTTTGCCGCGAGAGATCGAGCGGCTCCGATCGACTCGGCGAGCGCCACGAGGGCGAGGGCGAGCGCTCCCCCGCTCAGAGCGCCGATCTCCCCGAGACCGATGCCCGGGAGCGCGAAGCTCGGAAGCCCCGCGGGGACATCAGCGATGGCAGCAATGCCATGGGACGGGAAATCGAACGCGCGGCTGCAGACGATTGCGATGACCGTGACGATCAACGCCCACGGCACGAGTGGAGCGATTCTGCGGCCGATGAGGAGCGCAGCGAGCGAGACCGCGCCGACGAGCGTCGTCTCCCAGCTGACGTTGCCGAGCTCTCCGGCCTCGCGCCAGATCATCTCCGGCACATTGCCGCTCTCGACCGAGATCCCGAAGAGCTTGGGCAGCTGCCCGACGATGATCAGAACACCGATCCCGCTGATGAACCCGACGAGTACCGGCCGGGCGAGAAACTCGGCGACGAAGCCGAGGCGCAGCGCGCCGGCCACGATCAGCACGACGCCTGTCAGAATCGCGAGGGCTGCGAGGAGAGAGGCATACGACGTTCCCGGATACGACGCGACGAGCGGGATCAGGATTGCCGCTGCGGTGATGGCGATTGTCGAACTAGGGCCGACGTCGAGCTCGCGGCTCGTGCCGAAGATCGCATAGAGCACACCTGCTGCAAGGGCCGTCGCGAGCCCTGCCTCGGGCGGCGCTCCTGCGAGGGCGGCGTACGCAACGGCCTGAGGGACGAGGACGGCCCAGACCGCGAGCGCAGCGAGCAGATCCCGCCCGAGAAACGCGCGCCGGTACGCCGGGAGCCACTCGACGATCGGGACGAACCGGGCGAAGCCCCTAGACATGCGCCCTGCTTCCTCCGCGTGGATTGGCTGGATGTGGCATTGTTCGGCCCGTCATCAGTGGGTGGTGTCGGCCGCCGACGGCGGATCCGGCGTTCCCCGAGCAAGGAGTTCTCAGTGTCAGTGCTAGCAGACAGCTCAAGCAGCTACCCGTTCTTCAGCGCCCTCTGGCTGATGATCGTGTTCTTCGCGTTCATCATCTGGATCTGGCTCCTGATCTCGGTCTTCGCGGACATCTTCCGTCGCCGCGACATCGGCGGTGGGATGAAGGCGATCTGGATCATCTTCGTCATCATCGCCCCGTACCTCGGCGTGCTCATCTACCTCATTGCCGAGCACAATGGTATGGCGGATCGCAGCATGGAGCAGATGAAGGCGATGAAGGCGCAGCAGGACGACTACATCAAGTCCGTGGCGGGCTCGTCGCCGACCGACCAGATCGCGCAGGCGAAGTCGCTGCTCGACAGCGGCGCGATCACGCAGGAAGAGTACGACGCCCTCAAGGTGAAGGCGCTCGGCTAGAACCCAGTCTCCTCGCCTGGCCGCGGCGGCGATGCCGCCGCGGCCGGGCGAAAACTGCGATGCTGTTGGTGTGGCCGGAACGATTCTCATCGGGTACGACGAGTCCGAGGGCGCGGATCGCGCACTCGACCGGGCGATCGCCGAGGCGGCCTCGTCCGGCGACACGCTCGTGGTTCTCTCGGTCATGGAGATGCTCCTCGACCCCGAGGGGCCTCAGAACTTCGGCAACCTCAACGAGAGCGCCGAGATGATGCCGCTCCTCGAGCCTCCCGAGCTCGAGCCGCTCTTCGCCAAGGCGCGAGTTCGGATCGAGGCAGCAGGACTCGTGGCCGACTACGTGTGGGCCGTCGGCAACGCCGCGGACAAGATCGGGGCGACCGCTCGCGACCGCGAGGCACGTCTCGTCGTGCTCGGTGCGCACCATCACGGATTTCTGAGTCGACTCATCGGCACCGACGTCGCCGTCGAGGTCGAGCGCGAGCTCGGCTCGACCATTCTCGTCGTCGACTGACCTGACCGAGGAGCCCCTCCCACCTCTGCGTCCTCGCCCCACCTCGGCGCGTGGAAGAGTCCTGTCGCTGATCCCAGGCGTCCGTGCGGTCCGGGCGCAGATCCGGCCGTACGCCGAGGCATGGCACCGCGAGAACGTGAGGGCGCTCGAGCGCTCCGAGCCGCTCTGGCTCGTCCTCGGCGATTCAACCGCGCAGGGCATCGGAGCGTCCTCGTTCGATCGCGGCTGGGTCGGTCAGTTGCGAGAGCTCCTTGCGACCGACAGGCAGGAGTGGCGCGTGATCAACCTCTCGCAGAGCGGCGGTCGGGTTCGCGACGTGCTCGGCGATCAGCTTCCGCTTGCCGAGCGGCTCGGACTCGAGCCCGCGTTGATCACGGTTGCGGTGGGTGCGAACGACCTGCGGCCGAGCCGACGAGACGGCCTCGAGTCGGGCCTTGAGAAGCTGACGGCAGTCCTACCTCCCCGGGCCGTGATCGGCACGATTCCGGGACGGCCGAAGACGGTGGCGCCGTTCAACGAGCTCGTCCGGCAGTGGGCAGCCCGCCACGATCTTCGTGTCGCCGAGACCGCTGCGGCGATCACGCCCCCCTGGCGCGGCAAGCTCGCCCCCGACTGGTTTCACCCAAACGACGCCGGCTACGCGATGTGGGCTCGGGCGTTCGCGGACACCCTGAACATCCCGTAGAGCCTCACCCTAGAAACTGGCGCACGCGCTCCTTGGGCCGTCCGATGATCGCCTTCTGGGCTGTCACGACCACGGGCCGCTGGAGCAACTGCTTGTGACGCACGAGCAGGTCGACGACCTGCGCGTCGGTGTGCGCATCGTCATCGGTGAGTCCGAGCTTCTTCCACAACGAGTCGCGGCGCACGAGATCGGTGACAGGATCCTCGAGCTTCGCGATGATCGCCTGCAGCGTCTCAGCGTCAGGGGAGTCTTGATATAGAGCACGACATTCGCGTCGACACCGAGCTCCTGCGCAATGCTCACGGCATTGCGACTACTCCCTCAGTGGGGGTTGTGGTAGATCGTGACCGCGGTCATAGCGATAGCCTACTTGGCTTGAGCGAGCGGCTCTCGGCCGCGCGTGTCCGAGTGATGCTTACACGCCGGGGAGCGGCTGAAGCCACCCCCCAGAGTTGAGCGGCTTCGCCGCACTGTTCTTTACTTGACGAGGCTGAGCATCTTGAACATCGGCAGGTACATGCTGATGATGATCACGCCCACCATGCAGCCGACGCCGACCATCATCAGCGGCTCGACGATCGAGGTGAGGGCCTGGATTGACGCATCGACCTCGTCCTCGTAGAAGTCGGCGACCTTCGAGAGCATCTTCTCGAGCTCGCCCGTCTCCTCGCCGATCTTCACCATCTGCGAGACCATCGGGGGAAAGACGTCGCTGTCGATCAGCGGCTGCGAGATCGAGGCGCCGTCCTGCACCCGCAATCGAAGATTCTCCGTCTCGTTCTCGACGACCCAGTTGCCGGACGTCTGCGCGGTGATCTCGAGGGCGCGCATGATGTCGACGCCGGAGGCGATGAGTGTCGAGAGGGTTCGCGACCACCGCGCCATCGACACCTTGAGCACGACAGACCCGATCTGAACCGGCATGCGCAGCTTGATGGCATCCCATTTCGCCCGCCCTGACTCGGTCTTGATCCAACGGCGGAAGAAGAAGATGCCGCCCCCGACCCCAGCCGAGATGAACACGATGCCCGGGATCGGAACACCGGGGAACCATCCGTGCCGCATTGCGTTCGATGCGTAGAGAACGTACTGCGTGAGCATCGGCAGATCGCCACCGAGCGAATCGAAGATCTTGACGAAGATAGGCACCAGGAACATGAGCATCCCGGTCATCACGAGAGTCGCGAAGGTGAGCACAACCGTCGGGTAGATCATCGCGCCCTTGACGCGCCGCTTGATCTGCTGTTCCTTCTCGATCTGGATTGCGACCCGGTCGAGGACCGTGTCGAGCACCCCGGCAGCCTCTCCCGCTTCCACCATCGCGATGTAGAGCCTGGAGAAGACATCCGGGTGCTTGGCCAACGCCTCGGAGAGCAGCGAGCCGGTTTCGACCTGCTCGCGGATCTGGTCGATCACACTGCGGAGCGCGTCGTCGTCGGTCTGCTGCTCAAGAATGACGAGGGCGGTAACAACCGAAAGGCCCGCCTCGATCATCGTCGCGAACTGACGCGAGAAGACCTGCAGCGACTTGGGCTTGACGCCCTTCTCGAACCGGCCCTTGCCCTTCGCTGCCGGGGCCTTCAGCTCCTCGACCCACTGGGCGAGAAGGCCGTTGCCGCGCAACGAATCGCGTGCGGCGGCGAGGTCTGTCGCCTGGAGCTCACCGGCGAGTTGCGACCCCTCTGCGTTGATGGCGCTGTAGGCGAACGACGGCATCTACGGTCTCCTATCGGCACGCAAGGACATTTCCTTGAGACACTTGCTCGACGCGGTCAGGTACATCGGGACGCAGCCGCCGCCGCTGGATCGGTCGTACAACCGGTCGCGAGGTCGTAGTTCGACGTCAGCTTGGCGAGGACGCGGGACGCGTCAGAGGCGAGCATCACGATGACGGTCACCTGCTTCCCGGGTCGACCACTCGAGGGCGTGACCGCCTGGATGTAGGTGTCGACGCGGTACGCGCGACCGTCGGCGCCTGTGACCGAAGACTGGACGGGCTTGCACTCGGCGAGGGTGTTCGTGCAGGAGCTCGATTTCACCTGCACGGCCGAACTTCCCCACTCGCTCGCCGCGATGTGCGCGGAGTCCGACGCCGCGCTCGTGACGAGCGAATCGTTCAGCTGAATGTCCTTGTAGAGCATCGCCCGGTACAGCTCGGCCTGTTTCTCGGCGACGAGCGCGCCATTGGACGTCCGGCTCGCTCTCAGCACCGAAAGGGCCCCGGCCTGGAACATCGCAAACATTGCCAGGATTGCCACATTGATGATCGCGATCGCGATGACGAGCTCCATGATGCCCTGGCCGTCCTCGTCTCTTGCGATCCGTCTCAGTGTGCTCATTTCTGAGCCTGGGTGAAGCTCTCCGTCTTCTCGGGTGCCAATCCGGTGTAGACCAGCTTCAAGACGTAGCGAGCTCCCGTAGCGTCGTTGACGAGTGTCACCTTCTTGCCCTTTGCAAGCGGAATCGTCTTGGCGTCGGCGAACGAGCCGCCGGCAACACCGATCTTCGCCACGTTCTTCTTCAGCGAGACGAGCACGAAGAGGGGGTCGGCCTTCGGGAACGCGTCCTTGGCCTCGAGGTAGTACGCCTTGCCGTTCAACATGATCGTCGCGTCTGTCGTTGGTGTCGCAGGCACCGCAGGCCCCGCTCCTGCGCCGCCAGGATCGGAGGCGGTATCGGTGGTGCC
>JBKJVI010000157.1:0-4184 GCA_046590225.1 Gaiella sp.
TCGCTGCTCGAGTACGAGGGCCTCGGCGGGCAGGTGCAGATGATCTACATCGACCCGCCCTACGGCGTCAAGTTCGGCTCGAACTTCCAGCCGTTCGTGCGCAAGCGCGACGTCAAGGACGGCGCCGACGACGACTTCACCCGCGAGCCCGAGATGGTCAAGGCGTACCGCGACACGTGGGAGCTCGGGTTGCACTCGTACCTGAGCTACCTGCGCGATCGGTTGCTTGTGGCGCGGGAATTGCTGACGCCGAGCGGGTCGGTGTTCGTGCAGATCTCAGACGAGAACGTTCACAACGTGCGTTCGCTGCTCGACGACCTCTTTGGTGCGGAGAACTTCGTGTCGCTGGTGACTTTCAAGAAGACTGCAGGCGCAACGTCTGAGTTCCTCCCCCCCCTGAGTGACTACGTGCTCTGGTATGCGAGAAACCGCGAAGTCATGAAGTATCGGCAGCTCTATCGAGCAAAGGAGCCCGGCGGAGCGGGCGGAGGCGCCTATTCGCTTGTTGAGCTACGCGATGGAACCCGTCATCGCCTCGACCTCGGTGATGAGCTTCCTCCAGGAGGAAGAATCCTCCGGTTTCAAACTTTGACGTCGCCACGGATCCGTGAGGCTCGCACAGGTTACTTCCCGGTCGAGATCGGTGACAGTGAATTTCTACCGAGTTCTGGTGAGTGGAAAACCAACCGGGAAGGAATGGCTCGGCTCGTCGCAGCGGGACGCGTTGTTCAGACGGGTAGGACTTTGTCGTACGTCCGGTACCTGGACGATTTCTCCGCATTCCCGCTCGGGAACCTTTGGGACGATACCCAGTCCGGTAGTGGAATGGACAAGGTCTACGTGGTTCAGACGAATGCAAAGGTCGTCGAGCGTTGCGCGTTGATGGCGACCGATCCCGGCGACCTCGTCCTCGACCCGACATGTGGCTCCGGCACCACGGCCTACGTCGCCGAACAATGGGGCCGCCGTTGGATTACGATCGACACCTCACGCGTCCCACTCGCGCTCGCCCGCCAGCGCCTCCTCACCGCCACATTCCCCTACTACGAGCTGCAGGACACCACGCGCGGCCCGGCCGGCGGCTTCACCTACAAGCGCAAACAGAACGCGAAGGGCGAGGAAGTTGGCGGGATCGTTCCGCATGTCACCTTGAAATCGATCGCGAACAACGAGCCACCGAGTGAGGAAGTGCTCGTCGACCGCCCCGAGGTCGACTCGAAGATCACGCGCGTCAGCGGCCCGTTCGTCGTCGAGGCGACGATCCCGACACCGCTCGAGATCGACGGCGAGGAGCCCAGTGGCTCAGAGCCACAAAGTCCCGACGGCTCCACCACCGACCGCATGCTGGAGGCTTTGCGCCGCAATCCGATCATCCAGCTCGGCGGCAACCGCACGATCGCGCTCAAGAACGTGCGCCCTCCCGCGAGGTCGCTCTCGTTCAACGCCGAGGCGGCGCTCGAGCCGGATGACGCACCGGCAGCGATCGTCTTCGGCCCCGAGAACGGCGCCGTCGGCGAGCGGCTCGTCAACGAGGCCGTGCGCGAGGCGTACGCGAAGAGCTACGAGCAGCTGCTCGTGATCGGCTTCGCGATCGAGCCGAACGCGCGCGAGTTCGTCGACAAGGCAGAGGCGCTCGTCGGGATCCCGGTCACGTACGTGCAGGCGACCCCCGACCTCGTGATGGGCGACCTGCTGAAGACGATGCGCTCGAGCCAGCTCTTCTCGGTTGCCGGGCTGCCCGACGTCGCGGTGCGGAAACTGCCGCCCGAGGCGACGGGAGAGCCGGAGCGCTACGAGGTCGAGTTGCTCGGCCTCGACGTCTTCGACCCGGTCGAGATGACCGCCGACCACCGCTCGGGCAACGACGTGCCCGCGTGGCTCCTCGACACCGACTACAACGGGATGGTCTTCCACGTCACCCAGGCCTTCTTCCCGCGCACGAGTGCCTGGGACAGCCTCAGGAAGGCGCTCAAGGGCGAGCTGGAAGACACGGTGTGGGATCACCTCGCGGGCACGACGAGTGCGCCGTTCACCCAAGGCTCCTCGGGCGAGATCGCGGTCAAGGTGATCGACGACCGCGGCAACGAGCTGCTCGTCGTCAAGAAGCTCGCGGAAGCGGAGTGATGGCGCTACGCGGCCGCGAGCACGGGACCCAGGTCGGCGGTCTCGAGCCGGCTGCCGTCGGGCAGCGTCACGACGACCTTGCCATCTTGCTCGATGATCCAGCTGGCGTTCACGATGGTCATGGCGATGAGTTCGTTGTGCTCGCCGAACTGGAGGTAGTGCCCTTCGGGGGAGGCGTCGTCGAAGGAGTTGCGGCGAGGCTTACCGGCCCAGAGGTAGAGGACGTCGCCCTCGCGGTCGTAGGTCACCTCATCGAAAGCGATGCCTCCGATGGTCACGATGCCGGCAAACTTCTCGATCACGGGACAGACCTCCGTGGAAACGCGGTGACAATGAAGCCGCGGTCGCGCTCGTAGTGTACGACGACTCTGATCCATTGTCTTCGGTGCGGCATCAAGCCGTAGAACCACTCCTGGTTGGGTCTCCGCGCCTGAACTCGCTCGTCAGGGTGGCCAACGGCTGCCAGTACGGTGGCTCGATGGCTCCTCAACTCACCGTGTGTGTCCACGATGTGGCGCCACCGCTCGAAGGTGAGCACGACGCGTCGGCCGTCCGGGTCGGCGGTTTCCCACATCCGTCGAGCGTGCCAACTGATCCCGCGTCCCGCAATTCGCTCTTGGAGACGTGTCCGTGAGCTCGTTCGAGGTCGAGAGCCCGATCCTCTGCTCGCCCTTCGCCGAGCCCGGCGAGCACTGGTGGATCGAGGAGGGCACGACGCCCGACCGCCGCTCCGGTCGCCGCCCCGCGGGCTACTGGTACCGCGATCCGCGCGCGCCAGAGCCCGAGGAGGGCTTCACGCGGGGCGAGTGGCAGCCGCTCGACCACGTCAATCTCGTCCGCGAGCGCGTGAAGGCGTGGCGCGAGCAGGGATATCCAGGCGCGAGCCGCACGACGCTCGAGTTGCTCGAATGGTGGAGCCGCGACGACCTCCGCCTGCCGCTCTTCTTCGCGCAGCGAGAGGCGGCCGAGACGGTGATCTTCCTCACCGAGGCGCGGGGCGACTTCCTCCAGGGCGTCGAGGTGCCTCCCGAGCCGGGCGGCGACTTTCGCCGCTACGCGCTGAAGATGGCGACCGGCTCGGGCAAGACGACGGTGATGGCGTTGATCGCGGCGTGGTCGATTCTCAACAAGGTGCAGGCGAAGGGCGATGCGCGCTTCTCGGACGTCGTCGTCTGCGTGTGCCCCAACGTGACGATCCGAAACCGCTTGCGCGAGCTCGACCCGAATGGAGGCGACGCGTCGATCTACCGCACCCGCGACCTCGTGCCCGCGCACCTGATGCCGCTGCTGCGACGCGGGCGCGTGCTCGTCAAGAACTGGCACGAGTTCGAGCGCAAGGGGATGAGCGCCGGCGCGAAAGTGCAGAAGCGTGGCGTCCCCGCGCAGTTCCAGTTCACCTACCAGATCGGGCCGAAAACGACGTCAGGGCGTGGCCGACGCGTGCTGAGCGAGCAGGCGCTCGAGCTGGCGCTCGCCCAGGGGTTGATGCGCATCGTCGAGGATCGCCGGCCGGCGAAGGCCGAGGTGGTCGTGGAGGAAACGCGGTACGTCGAGAGCGACACCGCGCTCGTCAAGCGGGTGCTCGGACGCGAGGTCGGTGGGAAGCAAAACATCCTCGTCTTCAACGACGAGGCACACCACGCGTATCGCATCGTCCAGGCCGAGGACGTCGACGACCTCGTGGAGGATGCGGAGGCGCTCGTCGAGGGCGAACTGGAGGAGTTCGTCCAGGAGGCGACCGTGTGGGTGGACGGTCTCGACCGCATCCACCGCCTGCGCGGGATCAACGTCGCAATCGACCTCTCGGCGACACCGTTCTACCTCGCGCGCGCCGGTGGCGACACGAACCGGATCTTCCCCTGGATCGTGAGCGACTTCGGTCTGACCGACGCGATCGAGTCGGGGCTCGTCAAGATCCCTCAGCTCGCGGTGTCCGATCCGACCGGGCAAGACAGGGCGCAGTGGTTCAACCTCTGGCGGTCGATCATGGCGAAGCTGACCACGCGCGAGCGCGGCGGCAAGCGGGCGAATCCGAAGCCGGAGGCCGTGTTGAAGCACGC
>JBKJVI010000168.1:0-13315 GCA_046590225.1 Gaiella sp.
CTTCGCCTGGGCGAGCTGCTCGTCGTTCAGCGGGACGAACCCGACCTTCTCGGCGATCGCCGCTTCGTTGTCGAGGACGTAGCCGATGAAGTCCTCGACCGCCGGCTGGGCGAACGACGCCTTCTTGACGTACGCGTAGAGCGGACGTGAGAGCGGCTCGTACGTGCCATCCTGTGCCGTCTCGACACTCGGGGCGACGCACCCGGCGCCGCCGTCGATCTCGACGGCGTTCAGCGTGTCCGCATTCTGCTCGTAGTACGAGAACCCCAGATAGCCAAGCCCGCCCTTCTCCCCGCTGACGCCCTGGACGATCACGTTGTCGTCCTCGCTCGCGGCGTAGTCGGTGCGGCTCGCGCCCTCTTCACCGTTGATCTCATCCGTGAAGTAGTCGAACGTGCCCGAATCCGTGCCAGGCCCGAACAGCTTCAGCGCCGCGTCGGGGAAGCCGTCGCGGACCTGATCCCAGTTGCCGATCTTCGATCCAGGCTCCCAGATCGAGCTGAGCTCGGCGACGGTGAGGCAGATGGCCCAGTCGTTCTCCTGATTGACGACGACGGTCAGGGCGTCGTTCGCGATCTGGAACTCGACGTACTCGACGTCGTTCTCCTTGCAGATGGCTTGCTCTTCCTGCTTGATCGGGCGCGAAGCGTTGCTGATATCGGTCTCGCCTCGACAGAACCGCTCAAAGCCTCCACCCGTGCCGGAGACCCCTACCGTGATCCTCGTGTCGGGGGTCTCCTTCTGGAACTCCTCGGCAGCAGCGGTCATGTACGGGCCGACCGTGCTGGAGCCGTCGGCACTGATCGCGCCGCCATCCGAGCCGCCGCCGCAACCCACCGCGATGAGCGCCACGACCAGACCGAGAAGGACTGCTGGCTTAGTGGCGGCGGCGTACGCGCTCAATGTGACGCGTCCGTGAACTCGTGAAACTCGCCGGTGACGAGGAATGCGGTCTGTTCGCCGATATCGACGGCGTTATCACCGACGCGCTCGAGGCACCGGGAGACAACGATCATCCGCATGCCCCACTCCTGCGTGCTGGGCTCGTGCGCGAGCGCAAGGACGCGATCGGCGACTCGCCGGTTGGTACGGTCGACGAGCTCGTCCAGCTCGACGAGCTCACGAGCTCGCTCGATATCACGAGCGCCGAAGGAGTCCAGCGCCACCCGCACCATCTCCTCGCACCGCTCGCCCATCTCGGTCAACCCTTCCACCAGATCGTGTTTCGTTTCGAGATCGCTTGCGAGCTTGGTCAACTTGGCGACGGTGACGCACTGATCCCCGATCCTCTCGAGGTGAATCGAGTTGTGGAGAACGGCGAGCACGAGCCGGAGGTCGCGTGCGACAGGCGCCTGATGAGCGAGCGTCTCCTCGACCATGCGCTCGATCCTGTGATAGCGCGAATCGATCTCGTCGTCGAACGCGATGACCTCATCGCACAGCTCTGTGTCCTGGCTCTCGACGACGCTGACCGCCCCTCGCAGAGCGCGCAGGACGACCGCACCCTGCTCCTGGAGCGTTGCTTCGAGCGCGTCGAGGCCCTGCTGAAACTCGATGCGGGCCATGGCTACCCGAACCGCCCCGTGACGTAGTCTTCCGTCCGCTTGTCCGATGGGTTCGTGAAGATCTTCGTCGTCTGGTCGTGCTCGACGAGAATGCCGTGACGGCCGCTGCCATCCTCGCGCACCTCGACGCTGAAGAAGGCGGTCATGTCGGCGACGCGGGCGGCCTGCTGCATGTTATGGGTGACGATGACGATCGTGTAGTCGTTCTTGAGCTCGTGGATCAGATCCTCGATCCGGGACGTGGAGATCGGGTCCAGCGCGGAAGCCGGCTCGTCCATCAGGATCACCTCGGGCTCGACGGCGATCGCGCGCGCGATGCAGAGGCGCTGCTGCTGGCCCCCCGAGAGACCGAGCGCATTGTCCTTCAGGCGATCCTTGGCCTCGTCCCAGAGCGCGGCAGACCGAAGGGCGCGCTCGACGCGTTCATCCAGATTGTCCTTCATCCCGAGCACCTTGGGCCCAAACGCGACGTTCTCGAAGATCGACTTCGGGAACGGATTCGGCTTCTGAAACACCATCCCGATCAGTCGGCGCACCTCGACCGGATCGACGTCTGATCCGTACAGGTCCATGTCGTGGTAGCGAACGCTGCCCTCGACCCGGGCGCCTGGAACGAGGTCGTTCATTCGGTTGAAGCATCGGATGAACGTGCTCTTGCCGCACCCGGATGGCCCGATGAACGCCGTGACGAAGTTCTTGCGGATTTCGAGGTCTACGTCCTTGAGCGCGACATTGCCGCTGTAGCTGACGCTGAGCTTCTTCACGTCGAAGACGACGCTTGCGCCGCGACCGTCGGCGCTCTCCGTCGAGCCGAGCCCCCCGAGCTTGCTGTTATCGATGTGTGGTGTCGTCACGTTCGTCAACCCGCGCCGAGTGTTGCGGCTCATTGAATCACGATGGGACGACGGGTGGTAACCAGATGGTGAAAAACCGGTAAAGGGAGAGGAGGGCGGGACATGTCCCGCCCCTACGAGAACACGCAGCGGATCTCGAGTCCAGCTCCCTTCCCACCAGACGCCTCGACCGTTCCACCCGCCTGTCCGACGATGTGCTTGACGATCGAAAGGCCGAGCCCTGTACCGCGGGAGGCGCGTGCGTGGTCGGCACGGTAGAAGCGCTCGAACAGACGCGCGAGTTCCTCCTCGTTGACCCCTACACCGTCGTCCGTCCCTCGCAACACGGTGTCACCGCCGTCGCGTTCGATCGCGAGCGTGAACGTCGCACCGGGGCCTGCGTAGCGAATCGCGTTCTCGGCAAGGTTCTGACCAATCACGCGCAGCATTCGTGGCCGCATCTCGAGCTCGATCCCTTCGTCGCCATCGACGGAGAGATTCACGCCCGCCCGGGACGCACGTTCCTCCAGGTCGGCAACGGCGGCGTCGAGCTCGGGGCGCACCGGGACGGGACCGAGGGACACGACCCGGCCGCCCGATTCGAGCTCCGAGAGGAACAACACCTCGTCGATCAGCTGGCTCGCCGACTCCACCTCGTTGCGGGCTCGGTCGACGAGCGCGTGGACGTCCTCGCCCGGCAGGGTCGCCATCTCGAGGAGCGACAGCAGGCGCGCGAGCGGCGTGCGCAACTCGTGCGAGACAGCGGCTGTGAACCCCGTCCGCAGCTCCTCATAGGCGGCCATGTCCCCGACCTCGCTCAGATACACGATGCGCTCGCTCCGGCCGTTGACGTCATACGCGACGATCAGCGGCACGATTCCAAGATCGCCCGACAGCAGGCCGTCGGGGACGCGCTCACCCTCGATGATCCCTTCGAGCGACTGGCGAGCCCGCCGGCTCGCGAGCAGGACGACGTCAGCCTCGTCGAGGACGATCACAGCCTCGCGGCTCTCCTCGACGAGAGTTCGGCCGCGGTAGGCGTCAGCTTCCATCCTCACATTGTTCTAACAGATCGCTTGCGTAGGGCTTGCACAGGACACACGGAACCGATACCCGCGCCGCCTTGGATGAGGGGGTTATCGACAACGAAGGAGATCGGTCATGAGGAAGATGAAGGTCACAGCAGTTGCCGGCTCGCTGGCGGGGCTCGCGCTGTTCGCTTCGGTCGCAGGGGCCGCGCTGATCAAGGGAACGCCGAACAATGACGTGCTCAACGGTACGTCGAGCGCCGACGTGATCAGGGCGTTCGCCGGAAACGACACCATCGCGGCAGGCGAAGGCCCTGATCGTGTTCGGGCGGGGAAGGGCGACGACAACGCCGCAGGTGATGCGGGGAACGATGTCGTCCTCGGGGGCGTCGGCAACGACACCGCCGCCGGAGGCACAGGAAACGATCGCGTCCACGGTGGCTCCGGGAACGACACCGTCTCGGGCAACGAGGACAACGATCGCGTCGGCGGTGGGAAGGGCGACGACACCGTCAACGGCGACGGAGGGAACGACAACCTGTTCGGCGGCTCCGGCATCGACACCGTGAACGGTGGCGAGGGCAACGATCGACTGCACGCCCTTGCGCCCGACAAGCAGGCCGACGTCCTCAACTGCGGCCCCGGTCAGGACGTCGCGTTCATCCGCGCGTCGGAGAAGGACATCACGACGACCGACGGCCAGTGCGAGCGGATCAAGATCGTGCGCGTGATCACGGAAGATCAGAGGAACGGCGAGAATGCCGACACCGACACCGAGGCCGAATAACCGGGGCGCGACCCGAGATCGCGTTCACCACTTCGTTACCATCAGGTAACACCTTGACGGCCCCCGGGGAACCGGGGGCCGTCCATTATCTCCACATGGCAACTGTCCTGATCATCGAAGACGACGACGTCATTGCGCAGGGCATGGCGCGTCACCTGCAGGCCGCCGGTTTCGACGCGGTCGGTGTTGCAAACGGCGAGACCGGACTTGCGCGACTGCGCTTCGAACGCCCCGATGTCTGCGTCCTCGACCTCATGCTCCCCGGCCTCGACGGGTGGAAGGTGATCGAGCAGGCGCGAGGCGAAGGCATCGGCACGCCGATCGTCGTCGTCTCCGCTCGCGGCACCGAGCACGATCGGGTGCACGCGCTCGAGATCGGAGCGGACGACTACCTCGTGAAGCCGTTCTCGATGAAGGAGTTGATCGCCCGGGTCGGCGCTGCTGCGCGGCGGGGCACGCGCGCACAGGACCCGCGCCGCGGCGACGAGATCGTGATCGCGGAGCTTCGCCTCGACACGAAGAACGTGCAGGCATACGTCGACGACAAGAGCGCCGATCTCACGCCGACCGAGTTCCGCCTCCTCTACGCTCTGGCCCTCGAGATGGGCCGCGTTCTTACGCGCGACGAGCTGCTGCAGCGCGTGTGGGGCAGGCGCGCATCGCATCGCGACAGGACCGTGGACGTCTTCGTGCGCAAGCTCCGCGAGAAGATCGATCACAAGGCGTCCGCTCATACCTTCCTGCAGACGCGGTACGGCGTCGGGTACAAGCTCGAAGCAGAACCGAAGCTCGAGCTCGTCTCGTAGCTCTCCACTAGACCCGTGCAGTGACTGCGTTCGATGGAGGGCCGGTACTACCGGCTGCATCGACCGCGACAACCATGTAGGTGAACGCTCCGCGGCCGGACGAGTCTCTGACGCTCGTCCCTGAGACCTGCGACACCTGGGAGGCTCCGCGGAGCACGCGGGTAGGCGACGACTCCGATGTTGTCGTTCGCTGCGCCCCAGCGAAGGTCGACCGCGGCCCTTTGCACGGTCGCGGTCAGCGTCCCCGGCGCGCTCGGGGGTCGTCGCCGAGGACCGTGGCCTTCGGACGTTCGTGCTCTACGGCTGCGGCCGGTAGGCCCGGCACGGGCTCGTCACTGCGAGCCTGTAGGTGCCCTGACCCTTGACAACACGGGGGTTCACCTTGCGGTTTGCAACCATTTTGAAGCCGGCTCCAGCAGCCGTTACGGCACCCGGGCTCCAGAGACAGTTTCGAGTGACGAGGTTGCCCGTCCCGACCGGCGTGTTCGGCGCATACGCGCTGTGCACATCAAATCGACTGTCACGCGTGATCACGTTCTGCTCGATGCGGTTACCACGCGCGGCGACCTTCGCCCCTCCGCCGAAGTAGATCCCACCAAGGTTGTCGACGATCAAGTTGCGGCGCGCCGTTGAGAGCTGGGCGTTCGGCGAGAAGGCGAGTGCGTCACCCCCCAGATTCCCGAAGATGACATTGTCCGTGATTCGCGCTCGAACCGAGGTCGATGCGAGGACACCTGCTCCGTAGAGTCCCGGCGAAACGCCGTTGCACTCATGCAGAACATTGCCGTCGATGACCGGCTGACCTGCGTGGTCGAGCAGGACGCACGACCGGGCGGCCTCCTTCAAGGTGCCCGGGCCTACATCTGAGCGGGTCAATGCGGTCGAGAAGCCACGGAGAATCACCGTCGCGGGGACGCTTTCATTGGAAGAGTCGTTGATCGCACCAAACGCGAGGTTGGTCAGCGTCAGGTATCGCGTCGCCTGCGTTGTCTCGATGCCGTCAGCGAGGGTCGCGCGCGCACCGCCCGGAGCCGTCGTAATCGTCACGCGCCCGGCGGCAGTACCGACTGCCGTAATCACTTCGCGTGTGGAAACCGACGTACCGGCAGGGAGACAGCCTGTCTGCCCGGGCGCGAGCGCCCCGGCAAGCTTGGTCAGCGTCAGGAACGGGGCGACCTGCGTGCCCGCGTTGGTGTCGACGCCATAGGGAGCCGCCCAGAGATTGCAGCGCACCGCCGACGAGGCGCCGCCTGCCGCTCCGGCGACTCCAGCAGCGATGGCTGCGGTCACGGCTGCGATCAGAAAGAGCGTGCGCATCTCCACCGATCATACGTCGCTCCTCGGACGCTTCAAGGGGCACGTTTCCGCTCGGGAATCATGCATCTGCTATGATCGTTAATGTTACTAATGATTACCCAAGCTACTGACATTGAGATCGAACTCGCGAACGAGCTCCGGCCCGTGGTGCTTCGTCTGACGAGGGAGCTGCGTCGAGAGACCGAGCAGTTCGGAATCACGGGGCGCCAGGCGACGCTGCTCTGGCTCGTCAAGGGAAGCCCTGGTCTAACCTTGCGTGCGCTCGCCGAGGCGGAGGGGATATCCCCACCGGCGCTGTCCGGCCACGTCGACCGACTCGAGCGGTCAGGGCTTCTCGTTCGCGTTCGATCGACCGATGATCGACGGCGGGTTGGGCTAGAGCTAACGTCGGAGGGCGAGCGCGTCCTCCGGTCGGTGCGAGAGCGCCGCACAGCGTGGCTCGCCGAGCGCCTTGGAGCGCTCGACCCAGCCGCCCTCCGGGCGATCACGGCCGCCGTCGAGCCACTGCGCCAGCTGCTCGAGTCGAACGCGTGAGCACCGTCGGGCTCGCACTGCAGACGAGGACGTTCCGCAGCCTCCGTCGCCATCACAACTACCGGCTCTTCTTCGCCGGCCAGATCGTCTCGCTCGCCGGGTCGTGGATGCAGAACGTGGCCCTCGCCTGGCTCGTGCTCTCGCTCTCCCGGTCACCGCTCGCCGTCGCGATGCTGCTCTTCTGCCGTTTCGCGCCGTACACCCTCTTCGGTCTCTTCGCCGGTTCGATCGTCGATCGCGTCGATACCCGGCAGCTCGTCGTGTGGACGCAGGTCGCTGCGATGCTCACGTCGGCAGCGCTTGCAGTGGTGACGCTCACCGGCACTGCGACGCTCCCCATCGTCTTCGCCCTCGCCACCCTCGGCGGTGTCACACTCGTCCTCGACGCACCCGCCCGTCAGGTGTTGACGTTCGAGATGGTCGGCCCCCGGGAGCTGCCGAACGCCGTTGCTCTCAACTCCGGTCTCCTCAACGCATCGCGCGTGATCGGCCCGGCGATCGCCGGCGTGCTGATCGCGACCGCGGGCGTCGGCGTGTGCTTCGCCGTCAACACCCTCAGCTTCGTCGCCGTTCTCGCCGCACTTCTCGCGATGCGAGCGAGCGAGCTCTATCCCGTCGAGCCGAGCAGCGGAACGACCGTCCTCGCCGGAACACGGGAAGGGCTCGCGTACGCCTGGCGCGACCGGGAGGTTCGCGCGGTGCTCGTCGTCGTGACCTGCGTCGGGCTCGTCGGGTTCAACTTCAACACGCTGGTGCCACTCCTAGCCTCCGACACGCTCCACGTCGACGCGCGTGCGTTTGGGCTTCTTTCGGCGGCGTTCGGACTCGGCGCGTTCGCAGGCGCGATCGCGACCGCCTCGTTCCGGCGGGCCTCGTTTGGAGCGTTCCGGGCCGGGGCGCTCGGCTTCAGCGTCCTCCTCTTCGCCCTTGCCCCTGTGCACGAGGCCCGGCTCGCAGGAGTGATCCTCTTCGGGATCGGCGCTGCGTTCACGCTATTCGCTGCGAACGCCAACGCGCTCGTCCAGTTGGCGGCGCCCGGCCACCTGCGTGGGCGACTCGTGGCTCTGTATCTCTTCGCCTTCGTCGGGCTCGCACCACTTGGCTCGCTGCTTTCGGGCACGCTCGTCGAGGTCGGCGGTACGGGCCTCGCCTTCATCGTCGCCGGCACGGTGGGGCTTGCCGCAACGGTATTCGCAACCCTCACGCACCGTCCGGTCGCGCCCCTCGATTGAGGGAAGGCGGGGCGTGAGAGCCCGGCCGATATCGAGGGTGCAAGCCCTGCGACGAGGAGGAACTGGATGGATATCTTCGGGAACCGTGATTCCGGCTACGGCAGCAGCCCGGCGGCCGGTGTGCTCCCGTCGCTTCCAGGCCTCGAGGAAGCTGCGGTTCCGGCTAGCACGTCCTCTCGGAGCTTCGGCGCACCGGACACACGCCGCGTCATCCTGCGGGTGAACGGCGACGACGACATCGTGGTCGGCTCAGCCGAAGGGCGGGACAACGCGGTGCAGATCGCCCGCAACATGGTCCTCCACATCGAGCAGGCCTCCACCAAGGGTGAGTGGCCGCAGATCGACGAGCGCTTCATCCGCCCGGGCGCGATCGTCTCGATCGACGTTCAGCGCACCGAATAGCTCGTCCGAGGGACGCAGACAACGGCGCGAAGCGACGATACATCGAGCACTGGAGTCGTGCGGCACTCCGAACCCTGATCGCTGGAGGACGCCGTGGCACTGCTCGAGCCCACCACACACTCCCAGTCCGACCGCATGGCCGAATGGACGCCCTCAGAACTGCGGCGGGTCGTCGTACGAATGAACGACGGCGAGGTGCTCCAGGTCGGCACGGCACCGAATCGCGACAGCGCGCTCGTGCTCGCGCGCACCGTGATCGCCGAGATCGAGGAGCCCCGAGGTGAGTGGCCACTCGTCGGCGACCGCATGTTGCGGCCCGAGTCGATCGTTTCGGTGGATGTGCTGACGACGACGGGCTAGTCGGCCGCTTGCCGCACGACGGTGATCCCGTATGCGGCACCGGTCTCGAACAGGCGGTCCGGATCAACGTCTCCGAGCCAACCGAGGAAGTGCCGCTCCGGCTCGTCCGGTGTCGAGCCGTAGACGGCCGCGCGCTCGACGGCCGCGAGCTTTGGGGGCCCGTCCGCGAGCTCCTCGAGCCGCCGCTCGGCCTCCTCGGCCGCCGGCCCTTCTGCATACCCCTTGCCCATCGCCTCATTCTCCTCGATCTTCAAGCGTCGCGCGAGTAGCGGCGACGTGCCGTCATGAAGACCATGGCCGCGAGCGCGAGGAAGACGACCTCACCAAACGTGCACGCAACCTGGGCGGGAGCGATGTCCGCCAACACCTCGACGCGAAGAACCTCGAGCCCGAGCGCACACGCGATCAGGATCGCTGCCACCCGGTAGAGGCCGATGCGCTCGGCGAGCGCCTTCATGCCGGCGACTCCTCCGCGTCGTCAGGAAGGCCGCCGCCGATCGCGACGCCTGCAAGCGTGAAGAGGACGTAGGCGATCCAGTGCACTCCGATCACGTCCGTTTGAACGCCGATCGCGAGCATCGCCACCCAGGCGGCACTGAGCCAGGCCGAGCGCCGCCAGAGGCCCGCGAGTACTGCAACGAGCCAGGCGATGAACACCGCCAGCCCGACGATGCCCGTGTCGACGCCGATCTCCGTGTACGTCGACTCGCCTGCTTTGATCTCAACGCCCGTACGCGATGCGTTGACGCCCGCGTTCCCGAGACCGTAGCCCTGCGGGTGACGCACGACGGTGCGCACGCCGTCGCGGAGATTGCGCCAGTGGCTCGTCGTCGAGGCGTCACCTCCTGCCAGAGGGTCGCTGTCGACTCCCGGGTTCTGCTGGCCCTGCTGACGGAGGATCTCGAGCTCCGACTGGGTGTAGCTCGTCGAGGGACCGATGGTTGGGAATGCCTTCACGAATCCGACGCCGATGACCAACGAGGCAACCGCGAGGCCTAGTGGAAGCAGGTGTCGCTGCGCGATCGCGAGCACCACGAGCCCGAGCGCGAGAGCGAGGAACGCGGCGCGCGTGTGCGTCCACAGCAGACCCACGTACGCCACGGCTGAAGCGACCGCGACCCACCACGGTCGACGTCGAGCGACGAGGTAGAGGAGGACGATCACGAGCACGTAGGCCGTTGCGAGCGGACTGAGGAAGGTCGAGCCGAGACGGCGAATCGGGTTCAACTCGTCACCCGTGTTCAGGACCCAGTTCTCCGGCAGCCCGGAGAGCCCCTCGCTGTAGTCGAGGCCGAGTTGCTCCTTGAACCATTCGGGGACGCCCGATTCACGCCACCACTGGAGCGGCACCAGGTAGACGTCCGCGAGCCCCCACACGGTCACTGCGGCGGCGATCCCGACGAGCGCAAGCGAGACCCGACGCCAGGTTGCAGGCGTGAGCACGAGCAAGCGTCCGAGGAAGTAGGCGGCAACCGGAATCAGGTCGTGACGCGCAGCGAGGAGCTGGCCCTTCTGGGTCGCGGCCCCATCACCGAGCCAGCCCTGGGGAACGAGCCAGTAGAGAAGGACGAGAGCGGCGTAGAGGAGGGCGAGGCGGTCGGCCCACAGCCACGAAAGCAGCCTGTCGGCCGCAAGCAGCGCGACGACGAGCGCCGCGGCGAGCAGCACGTCCTTCCAGGCGGCGACGATGTCGAGTGAAGCTCCACGGACACCGATGTCCCACAGCTCCGCCATCACGAGGTTGTGGACGGCGAGACCGACGATGAAGACGACGAGCGCGATGCGGGGCAGGCGATCGCTCATGTGATCGCGACGAGAGTGAGCCCGAGGTTGACGATCCGCACCTCACCGGGGAAGAGTTGCCGGAGGTCGCCGCTCCCGAGCAGGTGGTTCTCCTTTGCGAAACCCTTGCCCGCGAGCTCGTACGCGCGATCGGAACCCGACTTCGGGAGCCAGTGGACGAGGGGAAGCCGCGTGTGAACCTCGAGCGGGAACCAGCGGTTCGGCGTCGTGAGAAAGACTCGGCGGCCGACGCGCACGGCCTCGCTGACGAACAGGCGTTGTCGTTCGATGTCGCCGACGTGCTCGATCACGGCATTCGAGAAGACGACGTCGAACGCGCCGTTCGCGAACGGGAGCATGCACGCGTCGCCCTGGACGTAGTCGACCGTCGGGTAACTCGCGCGGAAGCCGGCGCCGTCGTGGAGCCCGAGCGCGGTGATCCGCTCGCGCCAGGGATAGATCTCCTCGAAGAAGTTGTGCGTGCCGCAGCCTGACTGCCCGCCCATCCCCCCGAAGCCGACCTCGTCGACTCCGACGTCGAGGACCGTGGTCTTGGAGGTGGGCCGAAGCTCATCCATGAACAACCGGAACTTTCTCCGGCGCGAGCGGAACGAGACGCTGTCGATGAGACCCATGTGGGCGAAGGTACCGGGCGACGCGGCCAAACGGCGCGCCCGATAGCGTCCCATCGAGATGCTCGAGGACGTCGTCACTCCTACTGGCCCGTATCGACTGCGGCTGATGTGCCGCGCCGGCACCTGGCGCGGGGCGCTTGCGGACGGCTCCGAGGCGGTTGCACAGCAGCGATCCGACGGCGCTGTCGTCATCCGCGCTCCGTCCGAAAACGGCCTCGCGACGGCGCGATTCATGCTGGCGCTCGCAGACGATACGGCAGAGTTCCATCGGCGCTTCAACCGCGACCCGCTGCTCGGTGCGACAGCACGATCGCTCGTTGGTTATCGCCCGTTACGACTCGCTACGGTCGCTCATGCAGCGCTCCGAGCCATATGCGGCCAGCTGATCGAAGCGCGAAAGGCCGCTGCGATCGAGAGGTCGGTGCTGCGGCAGCTCGGCGTGTCGGTGGCGACGACTGACGGGCTCCGCACCCTCTCGCCGCTCGACCTCCGGCGCCACGGGCTCGCCACGTCGAGGGCCGCGACGCTCTCACGCCTCGTCCGCTCGCTCGACATGGAGCGTCTGCGCGACCACGACACGGCCGTCGTTCTCCGGCGACTCTCGCGTGAGCGAGGGATCGGCCCGTGGTCGATCGGCGTGATCGCGATCGAGGGCCTTGGTCGCTACGACCACGGCCTCGTCGGCGATCTCGGCCTCGTAAAGCTGCTCTCCTCCATGCGCGGAGAGTGGGTCGAGGCGGAGGAGACAGCGGCCCTGCTTGCCCCGTACGGGGAGTGGCAGGGGCTCGCCGGTCAGATGCTGATGCTCGGCTGGTCACGGGGCCTGATCCCCGGCGCCGATCCGGATACCGGGCGGCGCGCCCGCCTCCGCACCAGGCGCGCCGCCTGAGAGAAGCGTCTCTACACTGCGACGATGGTGAACGAGCGAAAGATCGCGGTTCTCGGGGCCGGCAAGATCGGGGAAGCACTCATCTCCGGCCTTCTCTCCTCCGGATGGCGCACGCCAGACGAGATCACCGCGTCGAGCCGGCGCCCTGAGCGCGTCACGGAGCTCAACGAGCGGTACGGGATTCCTTGCACCCAGTCGAACGAGGACGCGGTCGCGGGTGCGGCGCTGATCGTGATCGCTGTTAAGCCGCAGGACATCGAGGTCCTGCTGGGTGAGATCGGCCACCTGATCACGACCGAGCAGACCGTTCTCTCCGTCTGTGCTGCAATTCCCACGGCAACGATCGAGCGGCACCTCGCTCCCGGCGTCCCGGTTGCCCGCGCGATGCCGAACACCCCCTCCGTGGTTCATGAGGGCGTCGCCGGCCTTTGTGCAGGCGCCCATGCCGACGATGCGCACGTCACCCTCGCCGAGGAGGCTCTTGCACACCTCGGGGCGGTCGTGAGAGTGCCCGAGAAGCTGATGGATGCGGTCACCGCAGTCTCCGGATCAGGCCCCGCCTACTTCGCGCTCCTCGCCGAGGCGATGATCGAGGCAGGGCTCCTGCTCGGTCTCTCGCGTGAGATCTCGACCCAGCTCGTCGTCCAGACGATGCTCGGAACCGCGCAGCAGATGCGCGACCTGAAGATGCACCCGGTCGAGTTGCGCGAGATGGTCACCTCCCCCGGAGGGACGACGATCGCGGCGATCCGCGAGCTCGAGATCGCGGGCGTGCGCGCCGCGTTCCTGAACGCGATCCAGGCGGCCATGGTGCGGGCGAAAGAACTCGCCGACGGCTGACACCCGGCGTCCGGTGCCTGGCTGAAGCCAGGCACCCCCCAAAGGACCGCACGCCCGGCAGCTGGCCGCCAGCCCCGCAACGCGCTCCCACCAACGTGGCCCGCGGGCGGGCCCCTTCAGGATCCACGCGCAGCGTGGCAAGAATGATCCTTTTGGTGTTCAGCGATATGCTCCTCCATCGCTGAAAGCCAACACGTGGCCCGCGGGCGGGCCTCTTCAGGATCCACGCGCAGCGTGGCAAGAATGATCCTTTTGGTGTTCAGCGATATGCTCCTCCATTGCTGAAAGCCAAAAGGAGGCCGGCG
>JBKJVI010000016.1:0-33664 GCA_046590225.1 Gaiella sp.
GTGTTCTGACGCCTACCCAGATCTCCGCGTTCGGCTCGTGGAGACGGTGGTCGTCCGACCAGACGAGAGGGATCGAGAGGCCCATGGCGGCGACCCTATCGTCTCGTCGCCATGGAAGGGAAGACGCTCCGTGTCGGGCACGGAGGACTGAGGTCATAGGGATCGGCGTCGGGCTTTAGCCCGACGCCGGAACGCCCTCCCTTACAACCGTCCCGACCGAACGATGCCCCAGACGAGCCAGACCGCGAAGGCACCGGAGACAGCGAACCCGACAAACGCGATTACACCCAGAGGGCCACCGTTGGAGAGGGCGCCGACGATGGACGAGCCGACGAGGCCACCGAGGACGACCAACGCGACGGCGATCCGGTTCACAGCGTGGTCGATGTGATACGTCAGGTCGTCGAACCCGGGGTTCCGGATCTGGATCTCGAGATTCCCCTGGCGCGTCTGCTCCATCACGTCACGCACCTGATACGGCAACTCGCGTGCAACACCCGCGAGCTCACGGATTTCGGATTGGGCGCGCAGCGACATCCGGCGCGGTGAGAACCGTTCGGCGATGAGCTGGCGCGCATACGGCTTCGCGACCTCGAAGACGTTGAATTCGGGATAGAGTTCGACACCCACGCCCCCGAGCGTCGCAATCGCCTTGTCCAGTGTCACGAAACGACTCGGCAGACGCAGGTTGAGCGAGTAGATCAGGTCGAGTCCCTCCCGGATCACCTCGAGGGGGTCGATGTCAGAGACGCTCGAGCCGTAGTACCGGTAGAAGAGTTCTTCAATCGCTTCCTTGAGCTCCTGCTCGCGCTCCTTCGGATAGCGAAGGCCGAGCTCGGCGAGACGCCGCGGCAACGCGTCGACATTCTCTGTCGCGGCGTCGATGAAGAGCCGCGTCAGGTTCGTCATGTCCTCGTCGGTCAGCCGGCCGGCGAGCCCGAAGTCGACGAGCCCGATGCGCCCATCGTCGAGGAGGAGGATGTTTGCCGGGTGCGGATCGCCGTGAAAGAACCCGTGGCGAAATATCATCGTCATCCACGTGTCGGTCATCCGGTAGGCGAGCTCACGCCGCTCCTCGAGCGACCTGGCTTCGAGATCCAGATCCGCGAACTGCTCCCCCGCCAGGTACTCGAGCGTCAACACACGCCCGGACGAGTAGCGCCAGATCACCTTCGGCACCGCAACGTCCGTCGAGTCACCGAAGTTGCGCCGGAATGTCTCCGCGTTACGAGCCTCGTGGTTGTAGTCGAGCTCCTGGCGAATAGCCCGTGCAAACTCGTCAACGAGTGCCTCTGCGTCGACGAAGTCGAGAGCGTGGACACGTTCGCGGACGACCTTCGCGGCAGAGCGCATCAGCTGAAGATCCGACTCCACCTGGCGCGGAGCCTCGGGGCGCTGCACCTTGACGGCGACCTCGTCACCGGTCGGCAACGTGGCCCGGTGTACCTGGCCGATCGACGCCGCCGCGAGCGGCGTCTCGTCAAACGAGAGGAAGGCCTGCTCGATCGTCAACCCGATCTCCTCTTCCACGACCCGACGAACCTCCGAGAATGCGATCGGCGTGACGTCGTCCTGGAGCCGGCGCAGCTCGACGATGACGTCGGGAGGCATCACATCCGGACGGGTCGAGAGCAACTGGCCGAACTTGACGAACGTCGGGCCGAGCTCGTCGAGCATCTCCCGCAGCCGACGACCACGGTCGGCGAGCTGTGAGTCGTCGTTGCTGCGACGACGATCGACGAGGTAGCCGAAGCCGTGTCGAGTCGCAACGCGACCGATCTCCGACAGGCGTCCGATCCTCCGCTGGGGGCGCGCGGTCTCCATGGTCACAGTGTTGCTGGGACGCGCCGCTCTGACTAGGCCGTCGGCTTCTCGAGCAACCGCACGCGGTGCTCGAGCTGCGCGACGCGCAGCGCGAGGTCATCTGCCTCGTCGCGGCGAACGACGCCGAGCCGCTCGAACGCCTTGTCGGCGGCGCCCGACGGGAGCGAGCCCAGCTTCTCGGCCTCGGCACGCCAGCTCGCAATGGTGTCGCGAACCGCACTGCGCATCTCATCCCGTTCGATGCCGACGCGGCGTGCCAGATCGTCTGCGAGCGCGTCCGAGGCCTCGACCGTCAGAGAGGCCCAACCGAGCGCCGCAAGTGCGAGCTGCTCGAGGGAGTGTGGCGCGGGGGTGCCGTTCTCGTCCATGCCGCTGATTGTACTGCCGGGAGGGATCTATCGGTTGCGGCCGTGCGGGCGGTTCGTGCGTCGGGCGCGCCTTCGGTCACGGGCAGACGAATCGGCCGGTTGCGTCGGGGCGCTCGTCTCCGGAGCTGGCTCCGGCACCAGCAGCTCGTCGGCCTCGGTGACGAGCGTCGCCGAGGACGCGTCGAGCAGCACGGTGCCGCCGACGGACTGAATCTCCCCTACCTCCTCGTGCTTACGACGCGCGTACTCGGGTTCGCGCTCCTTGATCCAGTCGAGCAATGGTGCTGCGACGAAAATCGACGAGTAGGCGCCCGAGGCAATGCCGATGAAGAGCGCGAAGGCGAAGTCGTTCAGCGTTGCACCGCCGAAGATCAGGAGCGCGACGATCGGCAACAGCGTGATGAAGGTTGTCGCGAGCGACCTCGGAATCGTCTCCCACAGCGAGACGTTCGTGATCTGACGGAACGACCCCCGCTTCATCAGTGGGATGTTCTCCCTGATGCGGTCGAAGATGATGATCGTGTCGTAGATCGAGTACCCGAGCACGGTCAACACCGCGGCGACCGTGGCGGTCGTCACCTCCCGGCCGAGGAGTGCGTAGATGCCGATCGTGATCAGGACGTCGTGCACGAGCGCCACGATCGCGGGCACGGCGAACTGCCACTGGAACCGCAGCGAGATGTAGCCGACGATCAGGAGCAGCGAGACGATGATCGCGAGGATGGCGCTCTTCGCGATTTGCTGCCCGAAGCTCGCCGACACGTTCTTGATCCCGAACGAGTCGGCATTCACGGACTTTCTCAGATCCGCCGTGAGCTCCGCCGTCTCGTCCGTCGTCAACGTTTCGGTACGGATCTGGAAGCTCTTGTACTGATCGTCCGTGGAGGGGCCGCGACCCTGGATCACGGCGTTCGCCTGACCGACCTTGGCGGCCTGGAGGCGAACCTGCGTGAGCGACGTCGGCGCCGAGGTCGTGAAGCCGATCTGCGTTCCACCCTTGAAGTCGATCCCAAGATTGAGGTGGAGGATCGCGATCGAGAGCA
Organism: Gaiella sp.; assembly: GCA_046590225.1. Lineage (GTDB taxonomy): Bacteria > Actinomycetota > Thermoleophilia > Gaiellales > Gaiellaceae > Gaiella. The sequence continues at coordinate 3,236 of JBKJVI010000016.1, forward strand.
CCGAGATCGTGAGCACGGTCGCCGAGATTCCGGCCCAGAGCCGACGCTTACCTATGAAGTCGATCTTCAGCCACGACGGGATACCGCCTCCCGAGGTACCGATCACCTTCGGGTTGTTCAGGAACTTCGAATCGGCGAGCAGCGAGAGGAACGCGCGCGTCGCGAGCACCGCGGTGAGCATCGAGATCGCGGTACCGATCAGAAGCATGAGAGCGAATCCGCGCACCGACGACGTGGCAACAGCGAAGAGAACGAGCGCCGTGATTGCCGTGACGACGTTCGCGTCGACGATCGTCGCGAAGCCCTTCGTGTAGCCCGTCTGGATCGCCGCCTTCACGCTCCGCCCGGCTCGCGCCTCTTCCTTGATGCGTTCGAAGATGACGACGTTCGCGTCGGCGGCAACGCCGAGCGTCAGCACGAGGCCTGCGAATCCCGGCAGCGTCAGCGTGACGTTGAAGATCAGGATCGCGGCATACAGGAACGCGGCGTAGATGCCGAGCCCGAGGACCGCGACGAGGCCGAGGAAGCGGTAGAAGACGAGCAGGAACAGTGCGACGAGGAGCAACCCGACGATGGCCGCGGTCTTGGCTTCATCGAGCGAGTCCTTCCCGAGCGTGGCCGAAATGGCGGTCTGGTCGAGCGTGACGAAGTTCACGGGGAGGGCGCCCGTCTGGAGCACGAGCGCAAGGTCCTTCGCTTCCTGAATGTCGCCGATACCGGAGATCTGCGCGTTGCCGGAGATGCCGCCGGAGAGCGAACTGTCGGTGTAGTCGATCTGCGGCCACGACCTGATCTCGCGGTCGAGCACGATCGCAAAGTGCTGAGGAGCGTTCCGAAGCTTTCCGCGGAGATACTCGTTGCGCGTGATCTCCTGGAAGCGGTCGCTGCCCTTGTTCGTGAACTCGAGCGAGACGATCGGCTGGTTCGACTGCGTGTCGAAGTCCTGGCGCGTACCGGAGAGCTTCAGATCCGCACCGGTCATCTGCGGCACGGTCGGGGGTGTGTACTTGAAGAGGTAGTACGCCGTTTGTGTCGGCGAGCCCGGCACGCCCGGGCAGACGACGGCCTGAACGCCACAGGAGATGACGACCGTGTTCTGTGGCGTGCCGAGAAGCTTGAATCCGTCGGGAACCTTGCCGTCGACCTTGCTGAGCGCCTTCTCCTTCGACGAGACGGGGCCTGCGACGAGCTTCTTCTTCTTGTTGAAAAGCCACCACTGATCGGAGTCGCCTTCCACGAGCGACTGCTGCCCCGCGAGGAGCGCGTAGACCGAGTCGCGCGGCTGTGGCTGCCCGTTGATGTCGACGGACGGCGAGACCAGGCTCGTTTCGAGATCGAAGAGCTCGAGCTGGGCCGTTTTTCCGATGATCTTTGCGGCAGCCTCTGGATCCTTGACGCCCGGAAGCTGGATCGTGATCTGGTCACTGCCCTGCGTCCTGATCTCCGGCTCGGAGACGCCGAGGCGGTCGACGCGGTCACGCATGATCGTCACCGAACGGTCGAGGTCTTCCTTCGTGAGCTCACGACCCTTCGGTGGAACCGCCTGCTTCGTGATCTCGAGACCGCCTTGAAGGTCGAGACCAAGCGTCGGCGACTGATGGAGCGGCGATGAGGGAACGATCATGAGGCCGACGCCGACAAGTGCGGCGACGACCATGGCTACGACGACGATGGCTCTACGATGGGTCATGTGTGCGGCGGGAAGGCTAGCTGCGCTCGGGTGGTGCCGTTCCCTCTGGAGCACCCGGATTTACAGAAACTTGTTCTCCGTTAACCTCCGCTTCCCCTCCCGGTGGCAATTCGGCCGCATCGTCGACGATGACGTCGTCGTCGTCCTCGGGCTTGACGACCGTGGCTAGCCCCTTTCGCGCGATCCGAACGTGAATCCCATCCGCGATCTCGACGACCAGGTCTCCCCCGTCCTCGTCCGGCTCGAGCTCCTGGACGATGCCGTAGATGCCGCCGACCGTAAGCACCTCATCCCCGACCTCGACGGTGTTGAGCAGGCGCTGCTGCGCCTGCGCCTTCGCCCGCTGGGGCCGAATCATGAGGAAGTACATGGCTCCGAAGAGAAGAACGATGATCAGCAGTCCTGGCACGAATCCTCCTGTTGGCCGCCGGCGAGTCGGTGGAGCGTTTCCGCCCGGAAGTCGTCGAAGACTCCGCGGCAAATCGCATCCCGCGCGCCCGCGGTAAGTCGTTGTACGAGCCATAGATTATGCAGAGAGAGCAACCGGAGACCGAGGATCTCGTTCTGATTCACGAGATGCCGGAGGAACGCGCGCGAAAAGCCCGTGCAAGCCGGGCACCCACATTCCTCTTCGAGAGGACGAGGATCGCGCGCGTAGCGAGCGTTTCGGAGGTTCATTCGGCCCGTCATCGTCATCGCCGTTCCGGTTCGCGCGTTCCGGGTGGGCAGCACGCAGTCGAACATGTCAATGCCGGCCGCGATCACTCCGATGATCCCCTCGACGTCCCCGAGGCCCATGAAGTAGCGAGGGCGATCGGCCGGGAGGAGCGGTGCCGACCACCCGACTGTCTCGAGCATCTCGGCTCGACTCTCGCCGACGGCGAGACCGCCGAGTGCGTTGCCGTCGAATCCGAGCGCAACGATCTCCTCGATCGAGCGGCGCCGAAGCTCGGGATCGGTGCCGCCCTGCGCGATCCCGAACCGCAGCTGACCCGGGGCACGCGGCGCATCGATCTGCTGCTCCGCCCACAGCGTCGTTCTCCTGACCGCCTCCGCGTGCTCCTCCCGCGTCGCGCCGGCAGGCGGGCAGATGTCCAGACACATCGCGATGTCGCTCCCGAGTCGCCGCTGGATCTCGGCGACGCCGGCCGGCGTGAAACGATCGGCAACCCCGTCGTAGACGGAGCGAAACATCACGCCGCCGTCGTCGACTCCGAGCAGCGTGTCCCGGAGCGAGAAGACCTGAAATCCTCCCGAGTCGGTCAGAATCGGCCCGTCCCATCCCGAGAAACGGTGCAATCCGCCGAGCTCCTCGATCAGCTCCTCGCCGGGACGGAAGTGAAGGTGGTACGTGTTCGCGAGGATCACCGCGGCGCCGGTCTCTCGCACCTCCGCCGGGTGAAGCGTCTTCACGGTCGCCTTCGTCCCGACCGGCATGAACGCGGGTGTCGGGATGTCGCCGTGCGCGGTGTGGACGGTTCCGACGCGGGCAGGGCCGTCGGTCGCCTCGAGGGTGAAGCAGGTCACGTCGGCGAGGCTCGTCACAGAATCAGCATCGCGTCACCGAAGGAGTAGAACCTGTACTCATCCTCTATCGCCGTTCGGTAGAGATCACGCACGGCGTCGACGCCGGCGAAGGCCATCACGAGCGCGAGCAGCGTCGAACGAGGCAGATGGAAGTTCGTCAGGAGCGCATCGACGCGCCGGAACTCGAAGCCCGGAAGAATGAAGAGCGACGTTCGTCCCTCGAGCTCTCCGTCGCGAGCGATCGTCTCGAGGACGCGAACGGAGGTCGTGCCGACGGCGAGGACGCGCTGGGCGTCCTTGATTCTCACCCAGGCGTCGGGCGTGACGCGGTACCGCTCCCCGTGAAGCTCGTGATCGCCGAGATCCTCGACCGCGAGCGGGCGAAACGTGTCGAGCCCGACGTGCAGCGTGACCCGCTCGACGTCGAGCTGACCGAGAAGCTCCGGCGTGAAGTGGAGACCCGCGGTCGGCGCCGCAGCCGAACCGGGGTCCGCCGCATACACGGTCTGGTAGCGAGCCGGGTCGGCGAGCCGCTCGTGGATGTACGGCGGTAGCGGTAGCTCACCTTCCGGCTCACCGTCGAGACGCACGCGCCAGCGCCCTTCTCCGAGCGACTCGACCAGCTCGACCGGTCCGAGCCGCTCCCCCACCCGCAGCCGCCGCGACGGGCGAGCGAGCGCCTCCCAGGCGCCGTCTCCGAGCGGCTCGAGGAGCAGTACCTCTGCGTGCCCGCCGCTCTCTCTCTGGAGGTGGAGACGAGCTGGCACGACCTTCGTGTCATTGATCACGACAAGCGCCTCCCCCAACTCATCCGGGAGATCGGCGAACAGGCGATGACGCACAGCGCTCGTCGCACGATCGAAGACGAGCAGTCGTGACCTGTCTCGTCGGTCGGCAGGACGCTGAGCGATCAGCTCCGGCGGCAGGTCGTAGTCGAGCTCAGACGATCTCATCCGACGGTCAGAGTAGCCTTGCGCTCATGGATGAACAGGCACTGGAACGAGCAAAGCAACGGATTGCAGCAGCACGCGAGGGCCGGAACGAGGAAGGCAGGTTCGAGGCGGCCCTGCGCCGATCACGCGAGGAGGTCGAGGCGCTCGGCGCCGCGGCACTCACGTTCGAAACCGCCCTTCCCGATCGGGTTGGCGAGGCGGTGCAGGAGGGGCTCCGCCGCGAGGTGCTCCCCGTGGCGCGGAATCTGGCCGAGATCAAGGGCTTGCTCAACAACGCAATCGGTCGCCTCGAGCGGCTGGAGCAGGAGTTGATCGCAGAGCGGAACGCCCGCCTCGACGACCTCACACTTCTCGTCGAGCTGATCTCGTCGGGCTGGCAGGGTGTCGACCGGCGGCTCGAGCGTTTCGAGCGGGGTGACTCGGCCGAGATCGTCTCGATTCACGGGCACCGCGCAGCCGCGTCCTGAGCACGACTCGACAGACAACGCGAACGGCCGGGTTTTGCCCGGCCGTGCTCGTTACGTTCGCAGCAGAATCGCCGCACAGAGCACCGACCATGCCGCCACAGTGACCAGAATCGGCGTGTCGCCGAGGAGAACGTTCTCGGGCTCCTCGCCGCGGTCACCCTCGCGGACGAGATGGAGGTAGCGGCCGAGCCCGAAGACGACAAACGGCACCGTGACGACGAGCCCGTACGAGTCGCGCGCGGTCAAGCAGTACAGGACGTAGACAGCGGCCGTTGCCCCGGCAACGACGACGAGCATTCGATCGAGAACCGCCCGAGAGTAGCCGGCAAGGACGCGGCGTCCGGGGGTGCGCTCGGCCTCGACGAGCACGAACTCCGCTCGTCGCTTGCCAAGGGCGAGGAACAGCGCCAGAAGTCCCGTGCAGATGAGAAGCCAGGGCGAGATCCTGACGTCGACCGCGATCGCACCGGCTGCAGCGCGCACCACGAAGAGTGCCGCGATAAAGACGACGTCCACGAACACGACGTTCTTGAGTCCGAGCGAATACGCAAGCTGGAGCGCCGCGAAGCCGAGGAGGCAGAGCACGGACATCGCTCCGAGCCACGCGATGAGACCGAACCCGCCGAGCAGCAGGGCTCCGGCCAGGACGACGGCAGGACGAACGCCGAGCTCGCCCCGGGCGATCGGCCGGGCGCGCTTGATCGGATGGGCTCTGTCGTCGGCAGCGTCGCGAAGGTCGTTCATGAGATAGGCGGCACTCGAGGCGGTGCAGTACGCGAGGAAGGCGAGAAACGCCTGCGCCCACTTCAGTGGGTCGCCGATCTCGGCCGCGAAGATGATTCCCCCGAACAGCAGCAGGTTCTTCACCCACTGGCGTGGCCTCAATGCGACGAACGACGCCCGGGCGGGCGAGCGTCCAGGCAGGCGCGCCCTCTCTTGCCCGCGCGACGTCTCTCCTCTCGGGATCACGCGGGGCGCTCGGGGAGCACGAGCCTGAAGCGGCTTCCCTCTCCGACCGTCGACTCGAGCTCGAGCCGACCTCCGAGTGCGACCGCGAGTTCTCGGCCGATCGGCAGGCCGAGGCCGGTGCCGTGATTGTCGCGTGAGATGAAGGGCACGAAGATGCGCTCACGCTCGTCGGGCTGGATTCCAGGCCCCGTGTCTCGCACATCGATGAACACCGAGCCGTCCCGTGTCGACGAGCCAATCGAGATCGTCCCACCGTCTGGCGTCCACCGGAATGCGTTCGCGAGGAGGTTGGTGAGAACCTGGAGGACGCGATCGCCGTCGGTGACGATCACCGGGGCCTCTGTGTCCTCGTCGAGCCGGAAGGTCAGCCCGCGCCGCCTCGCCTCCTCGCCGAAGCTCGCGTGCGCCTGCGCGACGACCGCGCCGATGTCGACCTCCTCCGCGTGCACCGTGAATCGATGGGCGTTGAGCTTGGCGAGATCGAGGACATCGCCGACGAGGCGCTCGAGACGGATTGTCTCGGCCGCGACGACGTCGAGAGAAGCACGCTCGGCCTCACGATCGTCGAACAGCCCGTCCCGGATCGCATCCACGTGACCCTTGATGGCCGTCAGGGGCGTGCGCAGCTCGTGTGAGACCGACATCAGGAACTGCCGCTCGCGCTCCTCCGTTGCCCCGAGGCGTCCGGCCATCTCGTTGAACCGGCGGGAGAGCTGGCTGATTTCGTCACCACCCTGACCTGCCGGGACTCTGACGCCGTAGTTTCCTGCCGCGATCTCATCTGCCGCGGTCGACAGAGCGAGCACCGGCCCCGTGATCTTGCGTGAGAGCCACCACGCAAGCAGCCCGGCAAGGAGCGCAGCGACGGCCAACGCGACGGCGAGACGAGCGACGAGCGGAAGCCACTGGTCGCGCAGCTCCGTTCGCGGCTTGGCGACCACGATCGCACCGAGTGCCTCGCTCTCCGGTTCGAGCCGCACGGGGGCCGAAGCTGCAAGGTATGACCGGTTGCTGCCCGGCGGTGTGAACTCGAAGCTCACCGGCCCTCCGAGGGCACGAACCGAAGGTGGTACCGACGCCTCGGCAAGTCGGGTCAGTCCGGTGTCCTGCCCGGGAAAGAGCGACGATCCGATGTAGTAGATGCGGTCGCCCGTCGCAAGCTCGAGCTTGGCAGCTGCAAAGTCGATCGAGCCCGATCCCTCGTCCACTGCCCGGAGCGCGGCGTCGGCGTAGAGCCGGGATAGACCGGCGGCCTCGCGTTTGAGCTCCTGCACCGACTGGTCACGCGTGTAGTTCTGAAACAGGCGCAGCGAGATCAACGCCGCAAAGACGGCGGTGAGTACGATCCCGAGCAGAAACAGGGCCGGCAGGCGGAAACGCAGCGAGCCCATCACGTCAAATCATTAGTCGGCGGGTGCAGAGGTGCGGTCCTGGGCGACCTTGTAGCCCACACCCCACACCGTGACGATCGGCGATGCGTCCTCGAGCTTGCGCCGGATCTGGCGCACGTGGACATCCACCGTCCGCGTGTCACCGGCGAAGGTGTAGCCCCAGACCCGCTCGAGGAGCTGGTCGCGGGTCAACACGAGACCGCGGTGGTCGAGCAGCTCCCACAGGAGCTCGAACTCCTTCGGTGCGAGCTGGATCTCTCGATCGCCCACCATCACCTCACGCCGCCCAGCGTTGATCGTGAGATCACCGTGCGTGATCTCGTCGCCCTCGTCGCGGCGCCGGTCTGAGGATGAGCGGCGAAGCACGCTTTTGACTCGCGCAACGAGCTCGCGCGGATTGAAGGGCTTCGTCAGGTAGTCGTCGGCCCCGACCTCGAGCCCGATGATCTTGTCGACATCCTCGTCCCGCGCAGTCAGCATCAGGATCGGAACGTCCGACCCCTTGCGCACACGACGGCAGATCTCGATCCCGTCCATGTCAGGAAGGTTGAGATCGAGAATGATCAGCGCGGGCGTCTCGGCGGCGATCGCGTTGAGTGCCGCGCTGCCTGTCCCCACCGCCTTGACGAGGTAGCCGGCGTTCTTGAGATAGAGCGTGACGAACGATGCGATCGCGGTCTCGTCTTCGACGACGAGGATCGTCTTTTGGGTTGTCATTACTGGATCTTGACTGATCGAGCCGACGACACCGTCAGGTCACCCGTCCCAAACGGCGTCTTCGTTGTCTCATCAGGAACAGGATCGAGCTGTGAATCGCCCACGCGGAACTGGCCCGTGTCACCGACCGCGTCGGGATCGCCGTCCAGAACCGCGGCGCCCGTACCCCGCGCCGAGACCGAGACACCGTCGCCGCTCGCGACGATCCTGTAGCGCCCGGCCGAAATGCGGAACGTGATGTTGCGACCCTTGATCCAGAAGTTCTTGCCGCGCGGAACGCCGTTCACCCACGGGCTCCACTGGTCTGCCGGAGTGAGGTCGACGATCTTCAGGGTGCCCTTGTCGACGCGACCCACGATAACGCCCTTACCGGTGATCTGGAACGAGCCGCGACCCTCCTTGATCTCGAACGAGCCACCAGGCGTCCGTGTCGCAGCCGTCGCCATGCCGACCGAGACAGTGAGGACGAGCAGGATCAGTGCCAGGAGGCGCATCTGTTCGAGAGTATCGGCACCCCGGGTGAGCCCGCGATGAGTCGCCGGTAAGGAATCTGTTAGCGGCTGACGGAGGCTCCACCAGCACGCAGTCCCACAGACCAGCAACAATCGGCCGATGGACGACATCACGACCTTCGGCAAGGCGATCGAGTTCGTGGCCGTCGCGCTGACGCTCGCGATCGTCGTCCGCGTGATCGCAGCCCGGATCGGCCTGCCGACTGCGGCGCTCCTCCTGACCGTGACGGCGATCGCCTCCGAGTTCTCCGAGCGACTTGCCGGTCTGCTCTCGTTCCAGGACGTCCAACGGGTCGCGACGCTCGCGTTGATCGTGATCCTCTTCGACGGCGGCATGGGAATCGGCATGCGGCGCTTCAGGTCCGCGGCCGCACCGATCACGCTCGTGGGGGTCGTCGGCACGTTCGGCACCGCGCCACTCGTCGCCGTTGCCGCTCATTATCTCCTCGGGTTCGACTGGACGGTCGCCCTCCTGATCGGCGCCGCGGTCGCACCAACCGATCCTGCGGTGACGTTCTCCGTGCTCGCGGGGAAGGAGGTCGAGGGACGGGCCGGGACAATCCTCGAAGGGGAGTCCGGGTTCAACGATCCGGTCGGAATCGCGCTGATGATCGGAATGATCGAGCTTGCCACGGTTCCCGATGCCTCCGTCGCAGACGTGGCCGTCGAGTTCGTTCGTGAGATGGGCGTCGGACTGCTCGTCGGAGCCGTCGCTGGAGTCATTCTGCTTCAACTGCTGCGCCGCGTGCCGCTGCCGGACCGATCTCTCTACCCGATCACCGTACTCCTCGGCGCCTTCCTCATCTACGGACTCGCTGCAATCATGCACGGTTCCGGCTTCCTCGCCGTCTTCGTGGCCGGGATCGTGATCGGCGACGCAGCGTTCCCCCGCCGCGCCGAGGTGCGGGAGTTCCACGACGCGCTCGCAGATCTTGGCGAGCTCGCGGTGTTCGTCGCGCTCGGGTTGACTATCGAACTCGGGTTCATCTTCGCCGACTCGCTCTGGTGGCAGGGCCTCGTACTCGCCGTCGTTCTCGGCTTCGTCGTCAGACCCCTCGTCGTCCTGCCGCTCCTCCTCCCTGCCGACCTCTCACATGGCGAGCGGCTATTCGTGACCTTTTCCGGTCTCAAGGGAGCAGTGCCGATCCTGCTTGCCTCGCTCGCCGTCGTCGGCGGCACGGACCAGTCGAAGGAGATCTACGGGATCGTCTTCGTGATCGTGCTGTTCTCTGTCGTTGTTCAGGGAACCCTTGTTCCGACGGTTGCGAAGCGGCTCGGCGTGCCGATGATCGACGCCGACCACTGACGCGCAGCGCTCAGCCGTAGGTGTAGAAGCCGCGCCCGCTCTTGCGACCGAGCAGACCGGCGTTCTTCATCGTCACGATGCGCGCCGGCGGAGCCATCCGCGGATCGCGTGAGAGCGCGTAGAGCGCCTCGGCGGCGTGGACGTGGACGTCGATCCCGACGAGATCGACGAGTTCACACGGACCCATCGGCCACCCGGCGCCGTTCTTCATGGCGATGTCGAGCGCCTCGGGAGTGATACGCGCGTCGTCGAGCGTTCGCACGCAGTCGTTCAGGAGGGGGATCAGGACGCGGTTGACGATGAACCCCGGCGTGTCGTGGCAGGTCACGACCTCCTTGCCGAATCGCCTACCCACCTCGATGGCAACGGCCACCGCGGCATCCGACGTCAGCTCCGCCTGGACGATCTCGACGAGCGGCATGAGCGGCGCCGGGTTGAAGAAGTGCATTCCGACGACGCGCTCGGGCCGGTTCGTCGCGGCGGCGATCTCCGTCACGGAGAGCGCCGAGGTATTGGTGGCGAGAACGGCGTCGGGCCGGCAGATCCGGTCGAGCTCGGCAAAGACGGCGCGCTTGGGCTCGAGCTCCTCGACGATCGCCTCGATGACAAGATCACAACGCGCAAATTCCTCGAGATCGGTCGTTTGCTCAAGCCGCGCGAAGGCGGCATCCCGCTCGTCCGCTGTCAGCTGCCCCTTGTCCACCTTGCGCGTCAAGAAGTGGCCGATCCGGGCTGCAGCGGCGTCGCCGAGTTCCTGCGTCACCTCGCGTCCGATCGTCTCGTAGCCGGCCTCGACTGCGAGCTGCGCGATCCCACCGCCCATGGCGCCGAGCCCGACCACACCGATCGTCCGGATCTCCGTCACCGGACGATCGTACTCGTCGGGTCAGGCTGCGAGCGCGTGCAGTTGCGCCGAGCGCAACTCGAGAAGTGCAACGAGGTCGCCGGTTGCCCGGAACGGGTCGGTGACGATCTCGTTGCTCGAGGTCGAGAGCGCCGCAACGATAGCGCCGTCACTCTCGGCCACGAGAACCGGATTGGCCGGAACCGTGCGGTCGACGAGATCTGCGAGCCGCCGAATTGCGGCCGCGTCGCCGGGGCGAGCGGAGCGAATCGCGATCTCATTCCGCTCCCCGACCTGACGTGCGAGGGCTGCCGGAAGGTGGTCGGTCATCCGAGATACCTCCGCCGGCGAGCCGACTCGTCGATCCGCGAATCCTTGCCTGCGAAGACAGAACCCGCGGCGACGAGAACGATGAAGACGATCAGTGCGATTTCCATGTCTGCATCCTTGCTGAGCAGGTAGTATCAGCACAAGTCGAGGTTTTCATGACATCTATTACCCAGGCTGATACTCCACTTCATGACACCTGGTTCGGCGTCGAGGTGCGCCATCTGGCGGCGCTCGAGGCCGTTGCACGTTCGGGCTCGTTCGGCCGTGCGGCCTCGGAGCTCGGATATACGCAATCCGCAATCAGCCAGCAGATCGCAGCGCTCGAGCGGATCGTGGGCGAGCGGCTCGTCGAGCGGCCGGGTGGCCCTCGCGCAATCTCGATGACCGAGGCCGGGGCACTTCTCCTCCGTCACGCCGAGGCCATCGTCAACCGTCTCGCTGCAGCACAGGCGGACATGCGAGCCTTGCAAGCCGGCGAGACCGGAACACTTCGGGTCGGCACGTACCAGAGCGTCGGCTCGCGCGTTCTGCCCGACGTGATGCGCCGGTTCCGCACCGACTGGCCAAAGATCGAGATCGGCCTCTCGGAGCCGACCACCGACCCGGAGCTCTACGCCGAGATCGAGAGCGGTCGACTCGACCTTGCGTTCTGTTCAGCACCGCTGCCTGACGGTCCGTTCGACACGATCGAGCTGATGCGCGATCCGTACGTCTTTCTCGTCCCGGCGGGACACCCCGTCGCGTCAGCGGCGGCCTGCTCGCTTGCCGACCTCGAGGGGCTCGCGCTGATCGGAGCGAGCACCTGCTCGAGCGGTCTCGATGCCGAGCGGGTTCTGATCGACGCCGGGCACACGTTCGAGTACGCGTTTCGCTCGGACGACAACGGCACGATCCAGGGCCTCGTTGCGGCAGAGTTCGGAGCCGCTCTCGTCCCCCTCCTCGCGGTCATCCCCGGCGACGAGCGCGTGCGCGTGCTCGCGATCGACCCGCCCGTACCCGCACGCGCGATCTCGGTCGTCTGGCATCGCGACCGTCACCGCTCTCCCGCCGCCCGCGCTTTCATCGAGATCGCCCTCGCGGTCAGCGCAGAAGTGGAAACGGAGCTGGTCGCACCGTAGATCAGGCGACGTGAGCGTGGTCTGAAGGAGCGGCGAGCTCGCTCTCGTCCAGGGCGGCCAACGTGGTGCAGAAGGACTCGACCAGTTCGGGGTCGAGCTGCGCGCCGGCGACAGCACGGAGCTCACGGAGCGCCTCGTCATGGTTACGACGCGCCTGGTAGACACGATCCGACGTGATCGCAGAGTACGTGTCACACACGGCGACGAGCCGCGCAACGAACGGAATGTCTTCGCCAGAGAGACCGTCCGGGTACCCGCTGCCGTCGAATGCCTCGTGGGTTGCCCGCACGGTCACGCCGACGGAGCTGAGTGCCGGTGCAGCGCTGAGGATGCGCTCGCCGATGATCGTGTGTCGCTTGATGAACTCGATCTCCTCCGGCGAGAGCGGGGCCTGCTTTTCAAGGATGGAGTCGGGAATCGCGAGCTTTCCGATGTCATGGAGCTGTGCTACGAGCTCGATCTCGCGCAGGGTGTCTTCGTCCAGCGAGAGCGAACGCCCGAAGTGGAGGCTAATGGCCGCGACACGGTTGACGTGATCGCGAAGATCGGGCTCTCGCTCGTAGAGCGCCTGCAGAAGCACACCGTGCGGCTGGCCCCGCTCGATCAAGGTGTGGTGCTTGCGGGCATAGAGGCGCTGGTCGGCGATCTGCATCGCCGCCCCCGGTTCAGTCGCCTCGTCGGGCAGGAACACACAGCCGAGAGACGTCGTGACCTGGAATCCGTCTCCGACCTCGCTGAGCGCAACCGCCGTTGCTTCAAGAAAGGCGTCGAACGATCCCTCTGGCAGCGGGACGAGAACACAGAACTCGTCCCCACCGAGGCGATAGCAGGTCCCTGAGGGGCTGACGGTCGCCGCGAGTTTGGTGGCGAGACGCTCGAGAAGAGCATCGCCCGCTGGATGCCCGAAGAGATCGTTGAACCGCTTGAAGCCGTTGAGGTCGTAGACGATGAGGGCGTGCGGATGCGCTGCGCCACCCTCGAGTGCCTGCCGGAGATCCTCGACGAGTCGGCGGCGATTCCACAGCCGAGTGAGTGGATCGGTGACCGAGAGCAACTCGATTCTTCGCGTGAACGCGGAATTTTCACGGAGTGTCACCACGGTTCGGATCAACACGACGCAAATGGCGGCTGTCGCGAGACTGAGAGCAATCGTGTTGAGGCGCCAGAAGTGATCGACGACGAAGACGGCGAGCGCCAGAATCGTGCAGACAATCGGCGTTGCGAGCAGCGGCCGCCCTTCCAGCGTAATTCGTCGCGCTTGCCCCGGCTGCACCCAGGCGGCGACGGCGAGGAGAACGCTCATCAGTGGCCACAGGATGTCGAGGAGTGACCCTTCGACGTACGTTCCGTTCGTTGTCGTCCAGAGATAGGCGGCGTCTGCGACCGCCGTCGCGACGAAAGCAGCGCCAATCACAATCCACTCGCGCCCGGCGTTGCGGCCGACGACCCAGAAGACCCCGATCACGAGAGCGAGGAGCACAACGTCGGCGAGTGGGTACGCCAGGTTCGTAGCGACCGCGAGAAAGCGGCCTTCGCTGTGATCGAGGGCCAACTCCAGAAAGAACGCTGCCCCGACCGCACCGACAGCCAGCATCACGCTGACACCGTCGAGCCAGATGCTCCTGTTGAAGCGGGACACGCGAGCGCGGACGAGCAGAAGGAGTGCGATGTACGCCGCCGGATAGAAGAAGAGGTAGAGCGGGTCTGCGATCGTCGGTGTCGACTCATACGAGGAGAATGTCCAGGCGAGGTCGCCGAGCGTATAGGCGGCCAGCCCTGCAGCGAGCCACGTCCAGGCAGCTCGCTCGTCCGGAAAGAGAACGGCGCGCGCGGCGACGGCAATGACCGCAAGCGTCTCGATAGCGAAGTACAACCACGTATTGACGAGCGTGTCCGCGCCCGGGCCGCCGATCCCGATCCCCGCGTGCAGGGCGAAGACAACGAGCCCCGCAACCACAGCGACCTGCCACACGCGCATCGCCCCGCGGAAACGAGGGCCGAACTCGAAGCGCGCGGTGGCGGTCGAGGTACTCACGGTATGCGTATCGGCGCGCCGCTCGATCGCCATGAGGGGCTTGTGACAATCCACCCAACCCGATCGAACGGCGAGGCGCCCTGGCGAGTCCGAACGAGATGCAGCGGCCCGCGCGAGACGGTGGATCCAGACTCATGCCCGTGGGCACCTTTGCCGATAGAGCGACCATGCTCATGACCTTCCCACTCGCCCGGATTGCCATCGTGCTGGTGCTGACGGCCTTCGTCGCAGCGTTGATGCTGGTTCGCGTGAGCAGCGGAGAACGCCAGGGGCAATCGGCCACGGCGTCGACCGCTCCGGTCTCGCTCGAGCGACACACTCCGGGCTCTGCGGCACACGATCGCCGCGAGTATCGTCTTCGGCTCGCAGCAGCGGCCGGCTCTTCCGAACGCTAGCGTCTCAGCCCAAGGCTCAGAGGCGTTCGACGACCGCGGCGATCGCCTGACCCTGCCCGATACACATGCAGGCGAGGCCGTAGCGCGCGTCGCGACGGTCGAGCTCGGCGAGCAGCGTTGCAGTGATCCTGGCGCCCGTGGCACCGAGCGGATGGCCGAGCGAGATGCCGCCGCCGTTCGGATTGACGTCCCCCGCGACCCAGCGCTCCTGCAGGCCGGTGTCCGCGAGCGTCTGCAGGACGACGGAGGCGAATGCCTCGTTGATCTCGATCACGGCCATGTCGTCCCATCCGAGTCCTGCGCGCCGTAGAGCCCGGGCGCACGCTTGCGGATTCCCGTGGAGCATGCGGTACGGATCCACTCCGGCGATGCCGAAGGAGACGAAGCGGGCGCGTGGCGTCAGCTCGAGCCGCGCCACGGCGGCCTCGCTCGCGATCAGCATCGCTGCCGAGCCGTCGACGATCTGGCTCGCGTTACCCGCCGTGACGACGCCATCGTCACGGAACGCGGGCTTCAACGACGCGAGTCGCTCCGCCGACGTATCGCGGCGGGGCGCCTCGTCAACGGAGAACGTCGAGCCGTCCTCGAGGGGGATGGGGACGATCTCGCGCTCGAACAACCCGCCGTCGATCGCGGCGAGCGCACGCCGGTGAGACTCGAGTGCGTAGGCATCGAGCTGATCCCGTGAGAGGTTCCATTCGCGTGCGATCTCCTCGGCCGAGATGCCCTGCGGAACGATGGGCCAGCGGACGGCGATCTTCTCGTGCAGCCCTGCGAAGCCCTCGGGGCCAAGATTCGAAAGCATGGGCACGCGTGACATCGACTCGACGCCGGCCGCCACGACGATGTCGAGGTGACCCGCCTGAATCGCGGCTGCGCCGTTGAAGGCAGCCTGCAGCGACGAACCACACTGCCTGTCGACGGTCGTTGCTGCCACCGTCTCGGGCCAGCCCGCCACGAGCGCGGCGATGCGCCCGATGTTCAGTGCCTGTTCGCCAATCTGCGTCACGCAGCCCATCTGTACGTCCTCGACCTCTGAAGGATCGAGACCGATCCGGGCGACGAGTCCGTTCAGAGCCTCGGCGGCGAGATCGTCGGCACGGACGGTGGCGAGCGCCCCGTTCCGACGACCGATTGGCGAGCGGACGGCGTCGATGATGAACGCTTCGGGCACGATCGTCAGGCTAGCAACCGGGTGAGAGGCTCAGAGCTCTCAGGCATCCCAGAGTGCCCAGACGCTCGACGGCTTTCGGAAGACGAGCCCTCGCGGAGAGCTCGGGCGGTTCGGGTCGAGTCGCAGGCCTCGTAGTCGTTCGAGGGCGCGACCGAGCGCGACGCGAGTCTCGAGCCTCGCAAGGTGCATGCCGAGACAGACGTGCGGGCCGTGGGCGAAGCCGACCTGCAGGTTGACATTCCGACGCCGGAGATCGAATCGGTCTGGATCGGTGAACACGTCCGGATCACGATTGGCGCCCGCGAGGGAAACCGTGACGAGGTCTCCCTTCCCGAGCGAGACGCCCGCAAGGTGCGTATCGCTCGTGACGTAGCGATCGACCACGGCTGCAGCCGGCTCGAGCCGCAAAGACTCCTCGACGGCACCGGCAAGGAGGGCAGGATCGGCCTTGACGAGCGCCCGCTCCGAAGGACTGGCAAGGAGATGGAGGAAGGCGTTCGAGATCATCGCCTCTGTCGTCTCGATGCCGCCGAAGAGCAGCACGGCCGCATTCGAGGCGACCTGGCCTCGGGTGAGCCCACCCGAGGTTCCAGCGGCGGCCGCAACGAGCGACCGCGCGGGGTCGCGGTCGAGCGCTGGCTCTACCGACCGGCACAAGTGGGCAAACGCTTCCGTGCCGCTTCCGTCGGGGGGCGCTCCCGCGGTGATGGCGGTGACCTCGGCAACGATCGCCGAATACCAGCCAAGCGCCTCGTTAGGATCCGTCTCCTCGAGACCGAGCGCGTGCACCATCACCTCGACCGACAAGGGGCCGGCGAGCGCATGCCGAAGATCCGCGCTACCGTCGAGCTCGAAGAGGCTGATCAGCCGGTCGGCCTCACCTTCAACGATCGAGGTGAACCGCTCTCGAACCGCGTCGAGCCGAAACGGCTGCGCGAAGGGCGCGCGATGACGCTGATGCTCGGAGCCGTCGAGTGACAGCATGCTCGGGCCGACGACGCGAGCGGTCGAGAATCGAGGGTCGTCGACGGTGAAAACGACGGGATCTCGCATCACCTGGAGCGCTAGGTCACGTCGTGTCACGACCCACCCACCGAGCGCAGCCACGAAGGATACGGGCTCGTGCTCTCGGAGGCGTGCGAGCACCGGGTGCGGATCGAGCTCGAGGTGAGCGAGAGTGACGGAGGCACCGACCGGAAACATCGCGGACACGCATCCGACGATAGTGAATCGTCGAATCATCTAGCCTGCGAACGATGGCATCTGACAAGGGAGACGAGTGATATGGCTGCAGCGGCGACCGGGGTCGAGGAACTGCTTCTGATCGGCGGTGAATGGGTCGAGGCAGGGAGCGGCGATCGCTTCGACGTCACGGACCCTGCGACGGGGGACGTCGTCGGATCGGTACCCAACGCCGGCGAGAGGGACGTCAAGGCTGCGATCGACGCCGCTGCCGGAGCGCTCGACGAGTGGAAGGCGCTACCCTCGCTACAGCGCGCGCGCATCCTCCGCAAGGCCGCCGACCTGATCCGCGAGCGCAAGGACACGATCGCGCTCGTGATGACCTCCGAGCAGGGCAAGCCGCTCGCTGAGGCCGCAGGCGAGGTCGACTACGCAGCAAGCTTCCTCGAGTGGTTCGGTGGCGAGGCCGAGCGTGTCTACGGGCAGATCGTGCCGCCGATGAACCCGACGAGCCGCGTGCTCGTGCTCCGCCAGCCGGTCGGCGTCACCGCGGCGATAACGCCCTGGAACTTCCCTGCCGCAATGATGACCCGCAAGCTCGGCCCGGCGATGGCGGCCGGCTGTACGAGCGTCGTCAAGCCTGCCAGTGCGACACCGTTGACTGCCGCACTGATCCTGCGAGCGATCGAGGATGCGGGCACTCCCCCCGGTGTCGTCAACCTGATCACGTCCCGCTCGTCCGGCATGGTGGCGCAGCAGCTCTTCTCGGACGCGCGCGTGCGCAAGATCTCGTTCACGGGCTCGACGGAGGTCGGCAAGGAGCTGATCCGCGCTTCTGCCGATCAGGTCAAGCGCCTATCGCTCGAGCTCGGCGGCCACGCGCCGTACGTGATCTTCGATGACGCCGATCTCGACGAGGCCGTGGACGGTCTGATCGCGTCGAAGTTCCGCAACGCCGGGCAGACGTGCGTCTGCGCGAATCGCACGTACGTGCAGGCAGGCGTCTACGACGCGGTGGTCGCGAAGCTCGCCGAGAAGGTGACGAAGATGGTCGTCGGCCATGGCACCGAGCCGGGCGTCACGATCGGCCCACTGATCGACGACCGGGCGGTCGATAAGGCCGACGAGCACGTCCAGGACGCGATCGCCCAGGGCGCCCGCCTCGTCGTCGGCGGAGAGCGGATCGAGGGGGCCGGCTCGTTCTATGCGCCGACCGTGCTCGAGGGGGTTACACCGGAGATGTTGATCTCGACCGAGGAGACGTTCGGCCCCGTCGCCGGGATCACGCGGTTCGAGACCGAGGAAGAGGCGATTCGCGTCGCCAACGAGTCGATCTACGGGCTCGCGGCCTACTTCCATACGCGCGACTACGCCCGCCTCCTCCGCGTCGCAGAGAAGCTCGAGTACGGGATCATCGGCGCCAACACGGGAATCATCAGCGCCGCCAACGCCCCGTTCGGTGGCGTCAAGGAGTCCGGCTACGGTCGGGAGGGCGGCTCGGTCGGAATCGACGAGTACCTCGACGTCAAGTACGTCCAGGTCGGCGGCGTCGGGCTGTAAGAGGCTCTACAAGGGAGGGGCCGGGCGGCAACCTGTCGCCCGGCTATTCTCTCGCGGTGGCGCTCTTCTCCAGCAAGCCGTCGAAACCGACCGCGAGCGATCTTCGCCGCGAACGTCGGGCGCTGCTGATTCTCCGTGACGAGCGCCTCCGCGAACTGGGCGGGCTAACGCTCGAAATGTATCGTCGCGACCACTTCAACGAGACGCTGATCATCGAGCGGTGCGCAGAGCTCGTCGCTATCGAGGCTCGGGCAAGCGAGATCGACGCGTTGCTCCGGGCGCGGGGTCTCCGCCGGCAAGGCAGCGCGATCTGCGCCTGCGGCGCACCGCTCTTGATGGGCGCACGCTTCTGCCCGAGCTGTGGCCGCTCACTCATCGACGACACCGCTGAGGCGGAGGCCACAGGGTGACGAACTGCCCGCGCTGCGGCGTGGCCGTCGCCGTTGGCCAGGAGTATTGCCTCGCGTGCGGCCTCAGGCTCCCGGTCGCCGGGCGCATCGGGTCAGCGCCTCCCGATCGCCGTCAGGCATCGGTCGCGATCCTGCTTGCAGCTCTCGTGGCGGTGGGAGGCGCCGCTGTCGCCATTGGACTCACGCGCGAGACTGCGACGGCCGAAACGATCGTCACGGCAACGGGCGGCAGCGATCTCGTCAAGGAGCCGACCGTCACGAACGCCTCCCGGCTCGAGCAGTGGCCGGCCGACAGGAGCAGTTGGACGATCGTGCTCGTCTCGATTCCGAAAGTCGAGGGCCGAGACGCCGCCGTGGCACGTGCTGCCGACGCGCGACGTAAGGGTCTGAAGGCGGTCGGCGTGCTCGATTCCTCGAAGTTTGCGAGCCTCCACCCGGGGTACTGGATGGTCTTCAGCGGCTCGTATCCGAGCGAGCCCGAGGCCGCAAGCCATCTCAGAGCCGCGAAATCCGTCCAGCGTGCCGCCCGAACCGAGCGTGTCAGCACCTGATTTGTTGTCTGTTCGGACACAGCTGAAACCAAGTTTGTAACACGAACCCAAACCGGGTAGACTGCATGGAGCGGATGCCTGTTTTCCGCGTTGTTTCCGCCTATATTCCCCATTTTCATAGAAGCGAGATCAGACCGATGGAAGATCACGTCGTCTATTTGCAGTCCTGCATGTATCAGTACTCTCGGGCGATCTATCGCTCGATCAAGGATCTGATCGATCCGTACACCGACCGTTACACGCGCCTCGAGTCGCGTCGGGCCGTACTCGAGGAATGCGAGCTCACGATGTCCCGGCTCGCAGCCGACCCACAGTACTTCGCGCGTCCCGACCGCGCGCTGTTCCAGGACATTCGCCGTTACTTCCCGATCACCGCGCAGGCACAGGTCGCCTGGGCCGTCCGTGAGGGTGTCGGTGCAGCGATCGCATTCGTGGAGCAGCAGATCGAGGCCGGAGCGTTCGACGGCGGCATCGCTCGCTGCAAGGCAACGACGCGCAAGGGCAAGGCCTGTCAGCGGACGCCGCTGCCGAGCCGTGACTACTGCCCGTCGCACCAGCATCTCGAAGCGCGTACGTCGCTCGCCGCGTAACGATCTACCGACGCGACCCGCCAGGATCAACTGCTCGACCGCGCAATCGGGCGCGTCGTCGGCTGTAAGCTCGCACACACCATGTCGCACGACACCGACAAGCTCATCCGTCAACTCTCGCTCGTCGCCTTCCTCATGGCCGAGCGCCGGCCGCTGACCGCTCGAGACGTCAAGGGCAACGTGGAGGGATACTCGGAGATGTCGGATGAGGCGTT
Source organism: Gaiella sp. (assembly GCA_046590225.1). GTDB lineage: Bacteria > Actinomycetota > Thermoleophilia > Gaiellales > Gaiellaceae > Gaiella. The sequence goes on from JBKJVI010000016.1 coordinate 23,172, forward strand.
CGCGCGGCGCTTCTACTCGGACCGCGCCGAACTCACTGCACTTGGCGTCCCGCTTCACTCCCACCGTGACGAATTCACGGGCGAAGAACTCTACACGCTGCGCTCGGAAAACTACTTCCTCGATCGGCTCGACCTCAAGGACGACGAGCTTGCGGCCCTGCAGACGGCGCTGTTCTATCTCGACGGCAAGTTCGCCTACGCCGAGCCTCTCCGACTTGCGCTGCAGAATCTCGCCCTGGGTCGCCCGGGATTCCACGAAGCGCGCACCGACACTGCCGAGCGTGTCCGGGTCAGTGCGCCCGACTACTCTCCCGAGCTCGCCGGCCGTCTCTCCAAACTCGAGTCGGCCATCTCCAAGCAGCGCACGATCAAGTTCTCGTACTGGGCACCGCAGCGCGACAAGGTCACCGAGCGCGTGCTCAACCCCTACGCTCTGCGGCTCGACGAGGGCGTCTGGTACGTCGTCGGCCAGGACCTCGACCGTGCTGCAGTACGGACGTTCCGCGTCTCCCGAATCCGCAGCGATATCCGCTTTGCCACCCGACGTGAGCGCGACTTCCGGTTGCCACCCGAGTTCGACGTCGAGGCGCACCGCGTACCGCGGCCGTGGCAGATCGGGGAGACCGTCGGGAAGGCCCGGATCGCAGTCCAGGGCGACACGGCGTGGTGGGTGCATCGCACGCTCGCAGACGCAGGCGTCCTCGCAGACGGCGTCTTCGAGACCGACTTTTCGAACGTCGAGCCGCTCGCCGGGTGGGTGCTCCGTCAGAACGGCCGCGCGGTTCCACTTGCGCCGAAGGCGCTGCGCGACGCCGTCTCCGACGGTCTTGCCCGGCTCCGCGACGGGCATGACGGCGAGAGTCCGGTGCTGGCTCGGGAGCGGCGCATCGAGGTGCAGTCCGATCGCGGCGATCGGCCGGTCGGCCCGATCGCCCCGGAGCGCTTCGGCGTTCTCCAGGCGCTGCTCGCACACGTCCTCTCCGCATGCGGCGAGGGACGAGATGCACGTCTCGACGCGGACGACCTCGCTTCTCGGTTCTCGATCCCCCGTGAGGAGCTGCAGGAGACGCTGTCGCTGCTGAATCTCGTCAACTTCGGCGGTGGGTGTTACACGGTCTACGCGGAGGTCGACGAGGAGGAGGGCATCGTGCGGGTCGACAAGGAGCTCTACGGGGACGTCTTCCGTCGTCCGCCGAAGCTGACGCCACTCGAGGCACGCGCCATTCGCCTGGCGATCGACTACGTCGGCCCCACGATCGCGGCCGAGGCACATACGCCGCTCGACCGGGTTCGCAAGAAGCTCGAGGAGACCTTCGGGCAGTTCGACCTGCCACGTGCTCCGACCGGGGATGCGGAGGACGTCGAGGAGAAGCTCGTGCGCACGCTCTCCGACGCGGTCGAGAAGCGTCTCGTCGTCGAGATCGAGTATCTCAAGGAGGGCGACGAGAATCCGACGATCCGCTCGGTGGAACCGTATTCGTTCGAGCGCGAGCTCCCCGTCTGGCGCGTCCACACGTGGGATCGAACAGCCGATGGCCCGCGCACGTATCGACTCGACCGGATGCGATCGGCGACCTTGACGAGTGAGTCGTTCGAGCCCCGTGACGGCTTCGACCCCCGCTACCTCCACGAGCAGCGAATCGCGCGGCTCTGGCATTCACCTGTCGTGGCGCGCTGGAAGCTCGAGCGTGGAGGTCGCGCTTTGACGGACAAGGCCGCTCTCTCCGAGATCCAGTTCAAGACGGATGAGTGGCTGCTCTCCGAGGTCCTCGCGGACGCCGGGGAAACGATCGTCCTCGAGCCTGCGGACATGCGCGCGGGCATCGCCGCGCGGGCGAAGGAGCTGCAGGCCGAGCTGGGCGTTACGACGCGTCGAAAGCGGCCGGCAGCACGAGCCTGAAGGTTGCCCCCTGACCGGGGCTCGATTCGACCTCGACCTCTCCCCCGTGCTCGCGTGCGACCGCGCGAACGACGGCGAGGCCGAGTCCCGACCCGGGGCGGGCGCTCGTTGCGCGGACACCCTCCTCGAAGATCCGTTCGAGGTCGCCGGGAGCGATCCCCTCGCCTTGATCGGCGACCTCGACCACGACGGACGTGCCGCTGCATCGCGTGGTTACCGCGACCGGATCGCCTGGCGCGCAATGACCGATCGCGTTGCCAATCAGGTTGTCGAGCGCCTGTCGGAGCCTCTCGCTGTCCCCGACGACGACGGCATCATCGGTCTCCTCGGTCTCGACGACGACCGTGTGCCCTCCGAGGGCGGCCGCCTCTGAGGCATCACGCGCAATCGCGCCCAGATCGACCCGGGAGAGCCGGAGCGTCGCGATCGAAACGTCCGTGAGGAGGCGGTCGAGGCTCGCAGCCGCCGTACGCACGAGCTCGACGAGTCGGCGTCGCGTCGCGTCGTCGGCCTCAGGGTAGGCGTCCGCGATGGCAACGAGAGCTGCCACCGGGCTCCGCAGCTCGTGCACAAGCACGTCGAGACGAGTCTGTGTCACGCCGATCGGCCCGCGATCTGCTGCTCGGCCCAGAGGGCAGCATCGGCCAGAACGGGATCCTCGCTCGTCCGAAAGGACTCCAGGTGCGCCAGTGAGCCGGCGTCGCCGCTGTTGCCGAGCGCGTAGAGCGCATTGCGCTTCAGCCAGCGTGCGTCGTTTCGCGGCACGTAGAGGCGATCGAACTCCGCGACGAGATCGCTCCCGGCACGCGCGAGCCAGTCGATGAGCGAGACGTTCGGCACGGCGTCGTCCACGAGCTCGGCGCCAGCGCGCCGCTTCTCGATTCCCCGGTTCCACGGGCAGACGTCCTGGCAGATATCGCAGCCGTACACCGAGGTGCCGAGCTCCGTGCGGTACTCCTTCGGCACGGCCGCAGGGGCCTGCGTCCAATAGGAGAGGCAGCGATTCGCGTCGAGCACGCCGGGCTCGTCGAGCGCTCCTGTCGGGCACGCATCGATGCAGAGCGTGCAACGACCGCAGTCGAGGTCGAGCGGTGCTGTCGGCTCGACCTCGACGTCGGTGACGAGGGTTCCGAGGACGACCCAGGAGCCGTGCTCTCGCGTGATCAGCATCGTGTTCTTGCCGTAAAAGCCGAGACCGGCGCGCCTCGCGCCTTCGCGGTCGACGTGCTGATTTGCATCGACGAGGACGCGATAGCTCCCTCCGAGCCGTTGCCCGAGCTCGTCGAGTCGCTGCCGGAGGAGCGCGTAGTAGTCGCGCCACGCGTACCGCGGCAGCCGCCCTTCGCCGGTGCCCGCCTCGGGGCCATCGACCCAGTAACAGAGAGCGGCCGACACGACGGTCTGCGCCTTTCCGTCGAGCAGGAGCTCGGGATGGCACGAAACCTCGGGTTGGGCCATGGTGAACTTCATGCTGGCGAACAACCCGCGCTCGCGCCGCTTGCGAATGTGCTCCTCCGTCTCCACATACGCCGTAGCCGGCGCTGCGCCGACGACGTCGAGGCCGAGTTCCACTGCGATCTCGGCGAGCTCCGCCGCCGTCACCGCAATCGTCTCGGTCTGCGGGCGCACATGGCACCTCTGGGTTTCGGCTTAGCCGAAACCCAGAATGAACTTCGCGTCTTCCGACATCCGGTCGGGAGTCCAGAACGGATCGAACGTCAGCTCCACTTCGACCTTTTCGACACCGGGGAGCGCCGCGACCGCGTCGTGGATGCCCTCCTGAATCATCTGACCTGCAGGGCAGCCCATCGAAGTGAGCGAGTGGATGATCTTGACGTTCGGTCCGTCGATCTCCGCCTCGTAGAAGAGGCCGATCTCGACGATGTCCATGCCGAGCTCCGGATCCTCCACGCCGTGGAGGGCCTCGATGACGTCGGCTTCGGTGACCATGGCGCTCACTCTACCCTGAGGAAGGTCAAACCCGGAGACAGGCTGGAGCCTGCCACTCGACGGCCGGGGCTTTCACACACGGGCGAGGCGCTCGGCGCCGGTCAGAACGAGGTCGAGGACCTGCCCGATGGCTTCGTCGAGGCTGACGTTCTCGATCACCGGAACATCGCATCGCCACGCGCGCTCGACGAGCACGTCCTGGATCATGCGGATCTCAGTCATCCCGTCGAGGTACTTCTCCAGGGGACGCAGACCGTCAGTAGCGGCGTCACGCACCCAGAAATGGCTCCGATGGATCTGCTCGTCGCTAATCGCGATCACGCACTGCACGACGATCGCGTCGGGCCGGTCGATTGCGATCATGCCCGGCACGAGATGCACGCCCTCGAGCACCATCGACCAGCCCTCGGTGAGCGAGCGGTCGATCGCAGCTTCCACTCCGACGAGCACGTTCCGCGTCTGGTCGAGGAAGCCGCGCAGCGTTGGGTCGCCCGCCAGGTCCTCATCGGCCCCGTTCAGCGCGAGCTCGGCCTCGAAGCTCGAGTAGTGCACCGACGGCATGAACTCGCGCGAGAAGAACGCGCGCATCGTCTGGCGGATGAAGTCCGTCGAGGTCACCCGCGTAATGCCGAGTCGATGCGCCACCTCGGTGGCAAGCGTCGACTTGCCCGTACCGGTCGCACCACCGACGAGCAGCACAATGGGAAGCTCGAGGTGCTGGAGCGCCTGGAGACGCCGCAGTCGGCGCATCGTACGGGCCGCCTCCTGCTCGCCCAGCGTCTCGACCGCGACCTCGGCCAGCCGATCGAGATCGAGCTCGAGTGAGCCCCTCTGGATCATGTCCGCGTCGGCGCGTCGGGCCAGCTCGTAGGCGCGCGTCGGCGTCAAACCCGTTGCTGCGAGGGCACGTGCCATCAGTCCCTTCGACCACGGCGGCCCCTCGTCGCCTCCGAGCGGCAACGGAGCGAGGTAGCGACGCTCGCTCACGCGCTCACCGCCGCAGTCGCAGTCGCGATTGCCTCGCTCGCGAGCTGATCGAGCTCGGCGCCGAGATCCGGCTCGCCTGCAAGAGGCAGGACGTCGTTCGCGGCAAGCACGACAGGGATCCCCATCCGGGCCGCCTCCTCTGCGACGACGTCGATCGCTGCCGCCTTGATCTCGACGACGATGACGTCACAGTCGAGCCCGGTGAGTTCCGACCGGAGCGCCGCCCGGTCAGAGAGGCTCCCGGAGACGTGGACGACCTCTCCCTCGTACATCTGCTCGAGGTGTTCTGCGATCTGGGCATGTTGCGTCGTAGGTGCCGTCCCGAAGAACGCGACCCGCCGGCCTCGAACGTCCTCGAGAGGTCGCGGGCGCAGGACGACGCGCACGATCGGCACACCGGGGCGCGTCAGCCCGGCCATCGCAGTCGAGAGCTCACCATGCGCCGTACCCTTCTCGGCCATCGTGACGATGACGAGATCTGCAAGCAAGGCGCGATACGGGTTCAGATACCCGGTCGTGACGGCGGAATCCTGGTGCGCCCCGACAACCAGGATGCGCCGATCGGCTGCGATCGGCGGGAGCGCAGCCCCGCTCCCGTCGAGCACGATGAGATCGGGCTCGAGTTTCTCGGCAAGACGGACGCCGGCGAGGACGTTGGACGTGCCGACGGCGCCGGCCAGGCCGCCGCCGCAGCGGCGGCACCCGATCGTCGGCACGCCAGTCAGCGCCGCGGTCTCGAGGTGATCGGAGGCAGCGTGGAGCCCGGCGCGGGAGATGCGCAGCAAATCGGTGACGGTTGGCCTGACCTCGACGAGCTCGGGCTCCGGAGGTCCACCCCGACCCATTGCGACGACAACGACGCTCCGCTCCCGCGCAAACTCGCCGGCCACGTGCCCCGTGACGGCCGTCTTGCCGACGCGCTTGCCGGTTCCGATGACCGCGATCGACGGCCGTGTGACGGGCTCGAAACGCGGTGGGTCGAATCGGAAATCCGCACCCTCGTAGGGGATCCCGAGGGCAAGAACGCGAGCAGCGAGCCGGAGTCGCGCGGGAGGGCCTAGTACAGGCTCGTCGGAGAGATCGAGCACGACGTCCGGCGTGAACTCCACGATCGCCTCCTCGAGCGAGGCAAGGAGCGGAACGCCGTAGTCCTCCCCACCCCGCAGCTTCTCCGTTCCTCCGACGAGCACACACCCGACGATGTCGTAGGGCAACTCGACGAGCGCATCCCGGACGACAGGGGCGTAGTGCTCCCCGTCGATCACGGCCACGGCTCTCATGAGCGCGTCGTCACCTCGGACTCGATCCGACCGGTGTACTTTTCGTACTCGAGGGTGTCGGTCGAAAACTGGATGATGCGCTCCTGGCCGTGGAACGGATGACGGCGCCAGATGTCGACGTGGCTGCCGTTGACCTCGATCACGTTGTAACAGGGTCGGGTGTTACCACGCAAGCGCAGCGACGAGACGGTGCCGGTGTTGACGACGAAAAGGTTCTCGAGACGCCAGGCGTACGGGACGTGCTTGTGACCCGAGAGGACGAGCTGGACGCCGGACCGCTGGAGACACTCGATCACGTCACCCGCGTCGTAGACGACGTTGCGCTCGCGCCCCGTTCCGGGCACGGGAAGCAGATGGTGGTGAAGAACGAAGATCTTGAGGTCGGCGGGCTCCGCGCCGAACTCGCTCTCGATCCAGGAGTAGCGGCCGCGCCCGATCTGACCGTGGTCGAGGTCGGGCTCGCTCGAATCGACCGCGACCACGGTGACACCACCCTTGCGGAGCACCGAGTTTCGTTGTCCGAAGAGCTCCTCGAAGTGCACGTAGCCGACATTCCGGGAGTCGTGGTTTCCGGGGATCACGACGAGGGATTCGCACTCGATCTTGTCCACGTACTGACGAGCGAGTTGATACTCGTGCTTGAAACCGAGAGTCGTGAGGTCGCCCGAGCAAATGACGATGTCGGGCTTCAGCTCGTTGATCTCGCTGATCGCGCGCTCGAGCAGGGTCGGCTCGAAGTACTGCTCGCCGCAGTGAAGGTCCGAGAGGTGGGCGATCCTGAGGCCCGGGGCGGCGTCGTTTCGCATCACTGAAGTCTACGACGCGGGGACGCCCCGGTCGAGGGGGCCGTCCGAGGCCGCGAGTACCGTTTGATCGTGCGGTCGGATTCCCACCGGTTCCAGTCGTACCGCGGAACAGAGCCCCCGCGGTTCGCCAACCGGATCGAGCTCGAGTGTGCCAGGATCCTGGACTGGTACGGCATCCCCTGGGAGTACGAGCCGACCTCGTTCGTCCTCGAGAAAGACGATGAAGGCCGGATCACCCGCGCGTTCACGCCCGACTTCTTCCTCCCGGACGAAAACCTCTACATCGAGGTGACGGTGATGAAGCAGTCGCTCGTCACGCGGAAGAACCGCAAGCTCCGGGAGTTGCGCGAGCAGTACCCGGACGTCAACGTCAAGCTCTTCTACCGGCGCGACCTCGAGCGCCTCGCCCAGCGATACCGGCTGAAACTCGCGTCATAGGACACCATCCCGCCGGCGAGATCTACCTTTCGGCCGCCGAGATCGCCGCGCGCGTGGCCGAACTAGGGGCGCAGATCGCAGCAGACTACGTGGGTCGTGAGCCGTTGCTCATCGCACCCCTGAAGTCGAGCACCGTCTTCCTCGCCGACCTGTCCCGGGCCCTGCCGATCCTCCACACGCTTGACATGATCGAGATGGCGGCGTACTCGGACGGTCGGCGCGGTGGGGTACGCCTGCTCAAGGATCTCGACGCTCCGATCGATGGCCGGCATGTGCTCCTCGTCGAGGACGTCGTCGACACAGGGCTCACGCTCGCGTTCCTCACCCGGACGCTCGCCGAGCGGGAACCGGCGAGCATCGCTGCCGTGACGCTCCTCGATCGCCCCTATCGGCGGCTCGTTGAGAACATCGGCCTCCGATACGTCGGGTTCACTGTCCCGGACGAGCTGTTTGCCGGGTACGGCCTTGGCCTCGAGGAGCAGTGGCGGGCACTGCCTGATCTCCGCATCATTCCGACCGAATCGCTGCCCGCCGCCGCGACCGACGCCGCGTAGGCGCGGTCGCCGACGTGGCAGTTCGCCCGGGTGAGGCTGGTCAGCGGTAGCCGAGCGGATCGACGGGAGCACCGTTCTTGGCATCGGTCTCGTGTGTCACATCGGCCGGGATCCCCGAATCGATCTCGTTCTCCCGATCGAGCGCTCTCAGCGCGCCGGCCGCCTCGCGCCGCAACTGGCCGATAGACGCCCGGTAATCCTCGTCGTTGATGCGCCGGGCACGGTGGTCGGCTTCGAGCTCCTTCAGGGCAGAGAGGGCACGATCGCGCTCCTCGGCGAGAGCGAGCCGGCGCTGGCGCTCTGGCGTCATCTCCTCGAGTTCGTCCGAGACGGGCTCCGGCTCGCGGAGAAACGGCAGGGCAACGAGCACGACACAGACGGCCCCGAGTACGGCGCTCAGAGCGATTGCGATACTCAACGGCCGCGGACAGGGCTGCCGGCCTCTTCGTAGCGAACGGCAAGCCGCCGTTGCTCGCGCGCATCGGGCCAGAGCGCGACGATCGACCCGAGGAGGAAGATAAGTCCCGAAAGCCAGAGGAGGTTGACGAGCGGCTTGACGAAGATTCTGAAGTAGACGCTACCGTCGCTGTAGATCGTCCCCGGGATCACGAACAGATCCTCGCCCGTGAGATAGTCCGTGCGAACGCCGACCTCCGACGACACCTGTGGATCGGGACCGGCGATCTTGTACGAGTTCTTCCCTGCCTCGAGGCCACCGAGATTCTCGCCGTTCTTGCTGACCGCCAGCTTTGCTCGCACCTCGGTTGCGTGGTCGGTCTGTCGCTCGCTGAGCCCGACGTACCGCACGGTGTATCCGGACACCGTGAGCGCCTCCCCCTTGGCCAGACGGCCTTCGACGACCGAGTCGTACGCGCTCGCTCCGGCGACACCGATCGCGAAGAGGACGATTGCAACGTGGACGACGTACCCCCCGTAGCGGCGGCGGTTGCGACCAACCAGGGAGCCGAATGCCACGGGCCACGACTCGCTCGAGAGCGCCCGACGGGCCCGGGTTCCCCGCACGAACTCGAGACCGATCGCTGCGAGGACGAACGCCGAGAACGTGTAGGCGATCAGCCCGGGAGTCGACGAGCCGGCCCCGAGGAGCAGCAGCAGGAGGCCGGTCGCGGCGGCGACCGAGGCGGGCCAGAAGAACGTTCGCCCGAGGCTCCGAAGCGAGGCTCGCCGCCACGCGATCAACGGGCCGATGCCCATCAGCAGGAGCAGCGGGAGCCCGAAGATGCGGAGGAAGAAGTTGAAGTACGGCGGGCCGACAACAACGGAGTCCCCCCGCACTGCCTCGGAGAGGATCGGCCAGGCAACGCCCCAGAGAATGGTGAGACAGAGGGCAATGAGGAGCAGGTTGTTGTAGAGAAAGACCGCCTCGCGGGAGACCAGCGACTCGAGTCTCGTCGTCGACGCAAGGAGCGGGAGTCGCCAGATGATCATCACCGTCGAGAAGACGACGGCGATCACGATAAATGCCAGGAACCAGGCGCCGATCGAGCTCTGCGAGAAGGAGTGGATCGAGTTCACGACACCCGACCGCGTCAGGAACGTGCCGAAGATCGAGAGGCAGAACGCAAGCGAGACGAGAATCATGTTCCAGACCTTCAGCATTCCGCGCTTCTCCTGGATCATCACGGAGTGGAGGAACGCTGTGGCCGCGAGAAACGGCATCAAGGCGGCGTTCTCGACCGGATCCCAGGCGTAGAAGCCTCCCCAGCCGACCTCGAGGTAGGCCCAGTGCGAGCCGAGGAGCTGACCAATCCCAAGCGCCGTCCAGGCGATCAGCGTCCAACGTCGCGTCGCGACGATCCAGCGCTCGTCGGTGCGCCCGGAGAGGAGCGCCCCCATCGCGAAGGCGAACGGCACGGCAAGCCCGACGTACCCGAGGTAGAGGAACGGCGGGTGGGCCATCATGTACGGGTTCTGAAGGCTCGGGTTGAGCCCGGTGCCGTCGATCGGCGCGACCTGCGTCGCGAACGGCGTCGCTACGAGGACGAGCAGGAACGAAAACCCGACGGCGATACCACCGAGCACCGGCGTCACCCAGACGACGAGGTCACGCGTGCGGTTGCGATTGATCCAGACGGCGAGCGCCGCGTAGCCGGTGAGGACGAGGAGCCAGAGCAGGAGCGACCCTTCCTGGCCACCCCAGAGCGCAGAAACCTTGTACACCCCACCCAGCGAGCGGCTCGAGTGCTCGGCGACGTACACGAGCGAGTAGTCGTTACGGACGAATCCGGCCACGAGGATGCCGGCAGCAATCAGCGTCGAGCCAAAGGACGCGATGAGGGCGTTGCGGGCCGTCATCGCGAGCCTGCGCCGACGCGTGATCGCGGCCACCGTGCCGATGACGCACGCATACAGACAGAGGCCGAGCGTGATGAGGAGCGCTGCCCGACCGAGATCGGCCATCTAGTGGTCTCTCCGGGAAATACGTGCTGGGTTCGTCGGCGAAAACCGAGCAGGCCGAGGACGCAGGGAGTCTCGATACTGGGTTGTACCGGGGCGACCGAGGACGACGGCATGCGAAGCGTTTGCAGCCGCACGAAGACGGTACGTATTTCCCGGA